>DATHZE010000107.1:0-14065 GCA_035458765.1 Longimicrobiales bacterium | reverse complement strand
CTGAAGTCGAGGTGCCCCGGCCCCTTTAGGGGGGCGGGGGCACCGTCGTTTCCGGGGGCTGGCGGAGGAGGGGCGGTGTTGTACGTTGACGTCGCCGCACCCACCCCGAATCTGGGCTTCGAACCCCCGGGAGGACCTCGTGCCCCGCCCACACTCACTCGCCGCCGTGACGCTGTTCGTCGTCTCCGCTTGTGCCCCATCCGCGGACACGTCGGCCGATATCCTCTTCACCGGGGGCTCGGTGCTGGACGGCACGGGGGCGGAGGCGGCGACCCGAGACGTGGCCGTCTCCGGCGACAGGATCTCCTTCGTGGGCGACGCCGGGGCGGCAGGTATCGAAGCCCGCGACACCGTGGACGTCACGGGGTTCCTGGTGACGCCGGGGTTCATCGACATGCACTCCCACGCGGAGTTGGACGAGGACTACGGCAGGGCGGGGAAGGCTTTCCTGTTCCAGGGCATAACCACCGTGGCCAAGGGGGTGGACGGCGACGGGGACAATGAAGTGCTGGCCCAGTTCGCGGCATGGAGGCGGAACGGCATCGGTGTGAACGCCTTCACCTACGTGGGGCACAACACCCTGCGCCGTGCCATTCTCGGCATGGCTGATCGAGCTCCGACCCCGGAAGAGTTGGACGAGATGCGGGCCTACGTCCGAAAGGCGATGGACGAGGGAGCGCAGGGTCTCTCCAGCGGGCTCTTCTACCTTCCGGGCACTTACGCGACCACCGAAGAAGTCATCGAGTTGAACAAGGTGGCTGCGGAGTACGCAGGGGCAATCTACGACACCCATGACAGGGACCTGGGGGCGGCGTATCCGTCTTTCGGCTACCTGAACTCGGTGGCCGAAGGGATCCGAATCGGCGAGGAGGCAGGGACCAGGGTCATTTTCAGCCACTTCAACCCCCAGGGAGCCCAGAACTACGGTCGTGCTCCCGAGGGCGCCGCGCTCATCGAAGCCGCCCAGGCCCGAGGAGTCGACGTTCAGGCGGCTCAGCACGTGTATACCGCCACCCAGTCGAACCTCCGCTCCTACACCGTGCCCGGTTGGGCGGCTGCGGGTGGGGACACGGCGATGATCCGCCGTTTCGATGAACCGGACACCCTGGCCATCATCGACGCCCAGACCCGCGAGATGCTGACGATCCGGGGGGGAGCCGAGAAGCTCCTCTTCGCCGATCCGCGCCCGTACCTGAACGGGAGGACGCTGGCGCAGGTCGCCGACGAATGGGGCGTGGCGGCTCCCGAGGCGGCCCGGCGGATCCTGCGGGAGGGCAATGCCCCCGTGATGAACCTGGACCTGTACGACGCCGAGAACACGGCCTATCTCGCGCAGAAGTCCTGGATGATGACGTGCACGGATGGCCGTGATCCGGGTCCAGGCCAGGCCGTCACCCACCCGCGGGTGTTCGGGGCCTTCACGAAGAAGCTGAAGGATCTCGCTGTCGACGCGGGTGTCATCTCGCTGCCCTTCGCCGTGCGCTCCATGACGGGGCTGGCAGCCGATTTTCTGGAATGGCCGGACAGGGGCTATCTGCGTGAGGGGTACGCCGCCGACCTCGCCGTGCTCGACCTGGTCCGGGTCCAGGACAAGGCCACCTACGAGAGCCCCCAGCAGTATGCGGAAGGAACAGTGCACGTCCTGGTGAACGGGGTGTTCGCCATCCGGGACGGGGAGGCCACCGAGGCGCTGGCGGGGGTGCCGATCCCGAGGGGCGGGTCAGCGGCACGCTGAGGAAGCGGCTCAGCTGCCGTCTGGTTCCTCTGCCGGCATCAGCCGTTCCGGGGGAAGACCGGTAGGGTTGGCGCCGCCCAGGAGCTTCTCCTGGAAGTCCAGGCGTTCGTCCACGTTCCTGAATTGTCGGACCAGATCGGCGACTTCAGCGCGCAGCAGCAGTATCTCCCGCTCCTCGAGGGAGGGCGGGGCCTTGCGTTCGCCACCCATCTTCCGCACCACCCATTGGGCCAGCAGGGTACCTACCGACCCGATCGCGCCACCCGCCACGAAGACGGCGGCGATCCCCACCCAGACCTCAGGGCCCATGGGCGCTGTTCCTTTCTTCGGAGTGCCGGACCCCGGAAGCCCGGCTCCCCAATCCCGACGGGGTCGGATCGGTGGAAGTTTCGACGCCTGCGCCTCGTTCCCGTCGGGCCGTCGTCCTCTACCGTCCGGCGGAGAGCGCGGCCCGCGCCTGTGCGAGCCCCCGTGTGGAGGGCGTGCGGCCCGGCGTGAAGCTCAGCGCCTCCCGAAAGGCCGTTTCGGCCTCCTCCGTGCGCTCCATGCCCAGGAGGACCTCGGCCAGCAGCTCGTGAGGGGGCTTGGGGCTGGCCGGGGGGCCGAACTCGAAGGGTAGCGTCGCCTCCAGGTCGGCCGCGCTCCGCAGCAGGGCCACGGCCTGGTCGCCGTCGCCCCGTGCCACGGCCGCCAGAGCGTCCAACTCCGTCACCATGATCGTGAGCCGGGGCTGCTCGTCGGCTCGACTCTCCAGCAGGCGTCGAAGTCCGGCATGGAGCGCCTCGGCCCCTTCCGTCCGCCCGAGGTGGTAGTAGGCGAACGCGCTCACGAAGTCGTATTCCGCCCGGGCCCGGAGCGGTCCCTCGAAGTCGATCCCGAGACGGTCGGCCGCCTCCCAATCCTCGGTATCGAAGACGTGGCGCGCCCGCATGTTGGCGTAATAGCCCAACTCGTCGGGGCGGCCGCCTGCTCGAACGCGGTCGAGGCACGCCCGCATGCCCTCCTCCGCGTCCTCCGACTGGCCGGTCATGAGCCACCCGTAGTGGAGCCATGAGGTGTAGTGGCCACATACGTTGGGCTGACGTCCCAACTCGGCGAGCCGGGCGTTCTGGACGTTACGGGCTCGGATGTTGGCGGCGACCACGTCGTCCCACAGTCCCATGGCCACGAAAATGTGGGAGGTCATGTGCTGTGCGTGGCCGGCGTCGGGTGCGATCTCCGAATAGGCTCGGGCCGCATTCAGCCCCAGGGGCGCGTGGACCGGGTCGTCGAAGGAGTGGATGAGGTAATGCACCGCTCCGGGATGGAGGGGGTTGGCCTCGAACACCGGCTGAGCAGTCGCGGCGCCGCGCATGTAAGTGGCGAAGTCCCGTTCTCCGTCCGTGCTGCCCAGGATGGCCAGCGCGTGGAAGGCCCGCGCTTCCAGGTCGTCGGGATACCGGGCCGAGAGATCCGCCATGGCCTCCATGTACTTCCGGTCCCGCTCCGCCTTGTCGCCAGGACCATACAGGACGTCCACGGCCTGCAGGTACCCGCGCTCCCGTTCGGTGGGAGCTTTTCGGGCGCGGGCCTCCGGCGTGGGCGCGTAGCGACCGAGGACCGCCCGGGCCGCGTCGCCGTCCTGCTCCCGCCAGAGGGGGTGGTTGTACGTCATGGCCTCGCCCCAGTATGCCATGGCGAACGTGGGATCGGCCTTCTGCGCTTCCCTGAACTCCGTGGCTGCGTCCTCGAACTCGAAGGAGTGGAGGAGGAGGACTCCCTGAATGAACGCCGCCTGGGCCTGAGGCGCGCCGGAGTTGGGGAAGGTCAGCGACCCGAGGCGACGCTCCTGGCCGGCCAGGGGCATGGCGAGGACGGCCAGGGTCAGGACGATCCGTGTGGCTACGAGGCATGCACGCATGTGCGACTCCGGGGGCGATGGCAGGGGAGGGTCACCGGGGGGTGGATGGTGGCCAACGTCCCGTGGGGACGCAAGAGAAACCGGTGGAGCCGTGGACCCCAGTGGGGGCCGGCCCCGCCCATCGGGGCCGAGAAAAGACGACGGCCGCCCCCGAGAGGGAGCGGCCGTCGCGTTCAGTGCTGAAGCTGAACTCAGTCCGTGCTGAACTTGATCCCCTGAGCGAGAGGCAGGTCCGTGCTCCAGTTGACGGTGTTGGTCTGGCGCCGCATGTAGGCCTTCCAAGCGTCGGAGCCCGACTCGCGTCCGCCGCCGGTCTCCTTCTCGCCGCCGAAGGCGCCGCCGATCTCCGCGCCGCTGGTGCCGATGTTCACGTTGGCGATGCCGCAGTCCGAGCCACGGTGCGAGAGGAAGTACTCGGCCTCGCGGAAGTTCTCCGTGAAGACGGAGGAGGAGAGGCCCTGGGGGACTCCGTTGTGCAGCGCCATGGCTGCTTCCATCTCGTCCACCGCCTGGGCGGGCGAGGCATCCTTGGACCCGTACTCCAGGATGTAGAGGATGGGCGCGAAGGTCTCGTCCTGGACGATCTGGAATTCGTTGCGCGCCGCCGCGATGCATGGCGTGACGTAGAGGCCGCCGGGGTACGCGTCGCCCTCCAGGACTTCCCCGCCGTAGAGGATCTCGCCGCCCTCGTCCACGACCTTCTTCCGGGCACCCATGAGGTCCTTGACGGCCTGCTCGTTCACGACGGGACCCATGAGCGTTCCCTCCAAGAGGGGGTTGCCGATGGGGACGGACTGGTAGGCCTTCACGAGCCGCTCCACCAGGGTGTCCCGGAGCGAGGCATGGGCGATGATGCGCCGGGTGCTGGTGCAGCGCTGGCCGGCCGTGCCCACCGCGCCGAACAGGATCGCGGGAAGCACCAGGTCCATGTTGGCATGGGGCGTGACGATGATGGCGTTGTTGCCCCCCAGCTCCAAGATCGTCCTACCCAGCCGCTCTCCTACGACCGCGGCGACGTGCCGGCCCACGGGCGTGCTTCCCGTGGCGGACACCAGCGGAATCCGGGCGTCGTGGAGGAGACGATCGCCCACGGTGGACCCCTTGCCCACCACCAGCGAGAAGATGGCCGGGTCGACGCCGTTCTCGGCGCACACCTCGGCCGCGATCTTCGTGACCGCGATGGCGGTCAGGGGCGTCTTGGACGCCGGCTTCCAGAGCGTGGCGTCGCCGCAGACGGCGGCCAGGGCGGCGTTCCAACTCCACACCGCAACGGGGAAGTTGAAGGCACTGATGACGCCCACCACGCCCAGGGGATGCCACTGCTCGCGCATGTGGTGGTCGGGGCGCTCCGACGGCATGGTGAGGCCGTACAGCTGACGGGAGAGGCCCACGGCGAAGTCGCAGATGTCGATCATCTCCTGGACCTCGCCCTTTCCCTCGGGCAGGATCTTGCCCATCTCCAGCGTCACCAGGGCACCCAAGTCGTCCTTGTGCTCCCGCAGCTTGTTGCCGAGCTGCCGCACGATGTCGCCGCGCTTCGGGGCCGGGACCTTCCTCCATTCCAAGAAGGCCGCGTGGGCCCGATCGACGATCCGATCGTACTCGTCCTCGGTGACCTGCTGCACCGTGGCGAGTTTCGCTCCGTCGATGGGGGAGTATACGTCGAGCACTGGGCCCGATCCTACCCAATTGCCGGCAAATCCGCCGGGGTTCGAATCCTCGATGCCGAGAGAACGGAGGATCTGCTTGCTCATGCGGTCATTCCTGGAAACGCGCCATGGGGCGCCTGGTTGTTTGGACGGGTATGACGGGGGCGGAAGATCGCCACCGCTTCAGCCCTCTAGTCTCTCACGGAAGGGCCTGGATTGGAAGGGAGTGGAGGGGCCCGGTGAGGGAGGATGGAACGTCGCAGCTTATCCGGAGCTATGATGCGGGTCGTTTCACGCGAGAGATGAAAGGGAAGGTACAGACATGGCGCAGGAATGGCTTGAGCGGGACGATCTGTCCGTGTATGTCGTTGCCGGGGCTCCCAAAGGCTTCGGTCGCAGTTTGAGGGCCCATCTGGTCCAAGAGGTCGGGGAGGACACCGAGGCGCTGCGCGTCAAGGATGATCTGTCCGAGCTGGTGTTGGCCCAGGTCAAAGGAGAGTACAGGCGTGAGGCCAAGAAGAGCCCTGCGTCGAAGGCTCTCTGGCAGGCGTTCCGCGCCCTGGCGGCGGCGCGATACCACCTGAGGGGGGACGAGGAGCGTGAGGCCACGCTTCGGGATCTACGCGACCAGGTGGAGGCCTGCTGGATGGAGGCCAGCCCCCTGATGCGGAACGGGGGCGAGGGGGACGAGGAGGATTAGGGGAACGGAGGGGAGTCGCGCGGACCTTCAGCGAACGCGCTCGACGACCCTCGCTCCCCATGGGCAGAACCGGCGCACCGTGTCGAGCCAGTAGGCGAGGTCGGCTTCGACCAGGCTGGGGCGACCGTCGCACAGCTCTATGGACGCATCGGCAGTGTGGACCGTGGAGGGCACCATGTGCCACGACCAGGGCTGGTTGAAGCCGCCGTGGCCCGCCGCGATTTCACCGTTCACCACGCCCGTGACCCCGGCGGCCATCCGGGCCTCCAGCTCCTCGACCTGTTCCTGGGTGATGACTTCCACCACGAACTGCTCTCCGCTCACCTCGAGCCTGAAGGCGGGGTTCTGCTCGGGTGCGGTGGCGTCGTCGCAAGCGGCCACGAAGACAGGGATCAGCGTGGCTGCGATCCGGGTTGCGAATAGGCGCATGCGGTAGGCACTTCCTCGTTGATGTGTCATGACCTCCTCCCGTGGACAACGAGTGAACTGCCCGAGGCGTGACATCGCTCAGGTCAGGAGCAGCGCGCCCAGCGTCTCCTGACGGTGGCGGAAGATTCGGGCGACCTTCGCGCGGACGACCGGCATGGCCACGGCGCCAAGGGGCCAGAAGGGTACCCGCCACCGAACCTCGTCACGCATGAGGGTGCCCCCGTCCGCCTCCTCGAAGGTGTGGCGATGGATCCAGGTGTGGTACGGCCCCTTCAGCTGCGTGTCGGTGAATGCGACGGGTGGGTCCCACTCGGTGATTCGGGTCCGCCACCCGAACGGGATGCCATCCAGGCTCAGCCGGTAGTCGATGAGCGTCCCTTCGCGCATTTCCACGGGGAGGGGCGTCACGATGCGGAACCGCAGCTCCGGAGGCGTGATTCGCTCCAGGTTCTCGGCGGCGGCAAAGAAAGGAAAAACCTCGTCACGGGGCAGGGGGATGAATGCCTCGGCGCGGAGCAGCCGGTACCCGCCCGGAAAGGAACCGGCGTCGGCGTCCACGGTCCAGCGGATACCCTGGGGGGTGACGTTTTCCATGGGGGACCGGAGGCTACCAGCTGTTCCCGCTTTCCGGTTTCGGGGTGAACGTGCGCACCAGCCGAACGTTCGCCCGCCCGAAGAGCTTCTGCAGCGCGTCCACGGTTTCCGCGTCGGGGCTGGCTCGCAGGCTGCGGGATTTCAGCCTGGGCGCCCGATGCCCGTTGTCCGACCCGACCTGCAGGACCACCGGTGCCGCGCCGGGGTGTGTGGCGAGCACCTTCTTGGCCTCGGCGAAGGCCGTCTCCGGCACGGTGGATCCGAGCTCGATCTCGATCTGCACACAGATCTCTCCCGAGCCGGTGAGGTCCTCCATGGGCCGGGCGGCATCCAGGAAGAGAGGCGGGTCTTCCTCGTCACGCTCCCTGGAGCTCACCTTGCCGGTGACCACCACCACCGCGTCCTGCTGGAGGACGTCCTTGCAGGTCTGCCAGACCTCCCGGAAGGCCAGGACGGTGGCGGTTCCCTGGAAGTCTTCCACCGTGATCTTGCCCCACTCGGAATTGTCCTTGCGGGAGATCTGCCGGGCGACCGACGTGACCACGCAGGCCAGGTCCACCGGCTGGCCCGGAAAGTTGCCCAGCGTCGCCGAGGTCACGGGCTCGAAGGCGCGCACCACCTCGCGATAGCGGTCCAGCGGGTGGCCACTGATGAAGAAGCCCAGTGCTTCCTTCTCCCGGGCGAGGCGCTCCGGTTCATTCCAGTCGGGCACGTTGGGAAGGGGAGGCTCGGTCCTGGGAAGGAGCGATGCGTCACCGAACAGCGAGCCCTGGCCGGCCTCCTGCTCGGACTGACGGGCCTGGACTTCGGCGTACGCCGTGTCCAGGCCGGCCAGAAGCCGCGAGCGGAAGCCGTAGGCATCCAGGGCGCCGGCGGCGATGAGGGCCTCGCACGCGCGCTTGTTGAGGGCCCGGGTATCGATGCGTTCCAGGAAGTCGAACAGCGAGGTGAAGCGTCCACCGCTCTCCCGCGCGTCCAACACCGATGTCACGGCGCCGGATCCCACGCCGCGCACCGCGCCCAGGCCGAAACGGATCTGGTTCGAGTCCGTGACCGTGAACTTCCAGCCCGACTCGTTCACGTCGGGTGGGAGAACCTCCACCGCGTCTTCCAGCTTGGGAAGGTAGCGGGGCAGATCCCGGCACTCCCCGATGTACTTCACCACGTCGTCGGTCTTGTCCAACACCGACGAGAGGAGCGCCGCCATGAACTCGGCGGGATAGTGGGCCTTGAGCCATGCGGTGTGGTACGAGACCAGCGAATACGCCGCGGAGTGGCTCTTGTTGAAGCCGTAGCGGCCGAAGGTCTCGATCTGTTCCGCCAGGTCGTCGGCGACCCGCTTCTCCACGCCGTTGGACACCGCGCGTTCGACGAACTTGGTGAGCTCCTTCTTGATGAGGTCGGCGTCCTTCTTGCCCACCGCCTTCCGGAGCACGTCGGCCTCGCCCAGCGTGTATCTTGCCAGGACGTTGGCGATGCGCATCACCTGTTCCTGGTAGACGATGACGCCGTAGGTGGGCTCGAGCGTCTGCTTCAGGTCGGCGTGGGGGTACGTGACCTGCTTCCGGCCCAGCTTCCGGTCGATGTAGACGTCGGTCATGCCGGAGTCCAGCGGACCCGGGCGGATCAGGGCGTTGGTGGCGACCAGGTCGTCGAACCGGTCGCATTTCATGGAACGGAGCTTGTCGTTGGCAAGGCTGGACTCGAACTGGAACACCCCCGACGTACCGCCCCGGGCCAGCATGTTGTAGACCGCCGGGTCGTCGAGAGGGACCTCGTCCATGGTCTCGTACGTCTCGCCCGTCTCGGGGTTGGCCAGCTTCCCGTGGCGGGCCTTCACCATCACGACGGCGTCGTGGATCACGGTGAGGGTCTTGAGGCCCAGGAAGTCCATCTTGAGCATGCCTGCGTCTTCCAGGCAGTTCATGTCGTACTGCGTGACGGCCATGGCATCCTGGCCGTCTCCGTTGTTCTTGCCCGTCTGGATGCATACCGGGACGTAGTCGTCCAGCGGCCCGGGCGCGATGACCACGCCCGCGGCGTGGACCGACGCGTGGCGCGACAGGCCCTCCAGCGTCATGGAGTAGTCGAAGAGCTGCTTGTGCCGGTCGTCGAGCTTGTAGAGGTCCTTGACCTCCTTCAGCCCTTTGACCGCCTCCCCCACCGTGAAGCTCTGCCCCGGCGCGTTGGGGATGAGCTTGGCGATCTTGTCGGTCTCGGCCGGCTCGAAGCCCAGGGTCCGTCCCACGTCCCGGATCACGGCCCGGCTCTTCATCGTGCCGAACGTGATGATCTGGCCCACGGCGTCCTTGCCGTACTTCTGACGCGTGTACTCGATGACCTCACCGCGGCGTTCGAAGCAGAAGTCGATGTCGATATCCGGCATCGAGATCCGTTCGGGATTCAGGAAACGCTCGAACAGGAGGTCATGGTAGAGGGGGTCCAGGTTCGTGATCCACAGGCAGTACGCCACCAGGGAGCCTGCCGCGGAGCCGCGTCCGGGACCCACCGGGATGTCATGCTCCCTGGCCCAGCGGATGAAGTCCTGGACGATGAGAAAGTACCCCGCGTACCCCGTATTCTTGATGACTCCGATCTCGTAGTCGAAGCGCTCCCTCACGTGGGGCGGGAGGGGGTCGCCGTACCTCGCCTTGGCGCCCTCCCGGGCCAGGTGCTCCAGGTAGTCGTTCTCGTCGGAGTGGCTCTCCGGGAGGGGAAAGGCCGGAAGGTGGTACTTCTTATCGAAGACCAGATCCACCTCGTCGGCGATCTTCAGGGTGTTCTCGAGCACCTCGGGGTGCCCGGGGAAGCGCTCGGAGATCTCCGGGGCGCTCTTGAAGTAGAGGCCCCCGTCGTAGCGCATCCGGCTCGAATCATTACGGTCCTTGCCCAGGCCGATGCACAGGAGGACGTCGTGGGCTTCGTGGTCCGCCGGCTGGAGGAAGTGGGCGTCGTTGGTGGCTACCACCGGGATGCCCATCTCATCGGCCAGCTTGAAGATCTTGGCGTTGAGTTCCGCCTGACCTTCGGAGTCGTGGGCCTGAACCTCCAGATAGTACCGACCGTCGTACAGGTTCGCGTACCACGACGCGGCCTCCCGCGCTCCGTCCCAGTCGTCGGCCTGGAGGTGGCGGGCCACCTCGCCGGCCATGCACGCCGACGAGACGATGATCCCCTCGCCGTGCCGCGCCAGAACCTCCCGGTCCACCCGGGGCCGGTGGTAGAAGCCCTCGGTGTATCCGATGGAGGAGAGCTTCACCAGGTTCCTGTACCCCTGTTGGTCCCGGGCCAGAAGCACCAGGTGGTAGTAGGCGCGCTCGCCCGGACCCGAACGCGACCGATCACGGCGATCGCCCGGGGCCACGTAGGCCTCCATGCCGATGATGGGCTTCAGCCCCGCCTTGGTGGTCGCTTTGTGGAAGCTCCACGCCCCGAACATGCACCCGTGGTCGGTGAGGGCCAGCCCGGGCATCTCGAATTCCTGGGCCTTCCTCACCAGGTCGTTGATGCGGTTGGCCCCGTCGAGAAGGGAGAACTCGGAGTGTGTGTGGAGGTGGACGAAGCTCACTGCGTGCGGCGCTCGGCGGGGTGCTTGAGGGGGTGGACGGACCATACTAGCGGGGCTCGACTCGCTCGATCAATCGCGTCTGGACGACACCACGGAGTCATGCGGGTTTTTCGGGGTCGGTGCCGCCGGTGGGTGGTGAGCGCCTTCCCCGGACTCAGGCAGAGAACGGCCGGCGGCTGGGAGGGTAGAGATGAGAATGCGCGCGGATCTCCCGTCGGTGCCAAGGTGCACCAGGCTCACCTTCCTGCTGCTGGCGGCGCTGGCCTGCGCGTTCCCCGCGGCGGCCCAACGCAGGCAGCCCGATACGGTCGTTTCTCTGGACGCGGACCTTTTCGGGGGCACCCTGAGCTACGCCAGAGCGTTGGGGCCGGGCCGGTACTGGGGGCTCGAAGCAGGTCTGGGAGGCGCCTTCCTCAATCGCATGGTGCTGGCCGGGCGCCACTTCGCGGACGAGGACGGACCCTCGTATCAGACCCGGGACGGGGCCGTGGACAAGGAACTCATCGAGATCCTCCATGCCGGCGTCTTCCGCAGGTGGGTTCCCTCGGCACGGGTGAGCACCGATGTCGGCGCTCGGGCGTCGGTGTTCGTGCACTTCGACTCATCGGACGACGACCCGGGGCTTCCCCTCTTCGTGGGCGCCTATGCGAACGTCCTGGTGGGTTGGCGCCGCGTGAAGTTCGGCCCCAGGGTGTTGGTGGGGATGTTCTCCGAGGGATTGTCGGCCCGTGAATTGGGCGTGTACCTCGTTCCCCTCTCGGGCCGGGTCAGCTTCGGTTGGTGACCCGACGCTCCCGGGATGCCCCGGGGGCGTCGGGTCACCGAGGTCAGGCGGGCCCGCACCGGAACGAGTCCAGGATCGTCTGGAGCTGGACCATGTACTCGTATTTTTCCTTTCCCGGGGCATAGAGCCAGGCGTCCAGGAGGTACATGCGGTTCTGCTCCGGACAGATCACTCCCCGGGCGATGAAGGGACCCGCGGCGGGCCAGTTCAATTCGGGGGGGTTGGTCCACAGGGCCTGGATCTGGTAGGCGGGCCTGCCCCTGAACTCGAAGGGGCCGGCATCCACCTGGGACAGGTCCACGTTCTGGGGTTCGGCATAGACAGCCGCCGTTGCGGCGCGCCATTCCAGCAGTCCCTCGCCGGACATGTCCGGCGGGATGGGGGACTTCCAGGTCACCGTGATCTGACGGATGAGTTCGGCCGGATCGGGGTTGTCGTTGCGGAAGATGTACGTGGAATCCCGAGCGCTCCAGCGATAGACATCGGGCAGGATGACCTGGAAACGCGCCTGCGTCATGAGCGTATCGGCCAGCGCCGAGTCCACGCCGCTCATGAACATGCGGGTGCGCGCGTATCCCCTGAACTGCTCGTCGAGGGTGGTGTTGATCTCGGCGAGATGGCTCCTCACCTGCGCCGCCGCGTCCTCGGGCGTTACCACGATGATGGTGGCCTGCTGGCCCCTGGCCCAGACGTCGAAGGCGTGGTAGAGCCCAGGGCCGTCCACCGGGTCCTCGACCTTGGCGAGAGCGTCCTGCATCCAGGGCTCGTCGCCGGTGCCCACCAGGAGCATCTGCCGAAAGCGACGGAGATTGCTCCATTCAGGGAGGGACGGGTCCTGGTAGGTGACCGTGAAGGTCTTCTCGTCGCGGACCGTGAGGATGGTGGGCTCCAGGGCTCCGTACATATCGTCGCCGACCTCCTCCCACAGGGAGGGTTCCATGACGGCGATGATGCTGTTGAAGTCCCCGTAGGCCAGGGATGAGACGGCGTCTCCGCAGGCGCCTGCCGTGAGGGCGAGGAGCGCCGTGAGGGCGAGCTTTCGCATGGGACGGTGTCCGGAGAAGGGGAGTGACAGATTCTTGTACCGATGCGGCGAGGCTTGGTTTCGGTTCCTCACGACGGCGTGGGCCCGAGATTCCGCTCCAGAAGGGCGCCGGGGTCCGGGTCCCTGCCCATGAACTCCACGAAAAGAAGCTCCGGGTCCTCGGAGTCTCCCCGCGAGAGGATCGAGTCCACGTAGTCCCGACCGGTCTCGGCGTTGAAGATGCCCTCGGAGCGAAAGCGAGTGAACACGTCTGCGTCCAGCACTTCGGACCAGAGATAGCTGTAGTATCCGGCGGCGTATCCGCCGGCGAAGATGTGCGTGAACGAGGCGAGGCCGTGGATCTGTGCGAAGCGGGGGGATGGGGAGAAGTCCAGGAAGCACTCCCGGGCGAAGTCCAGGACCTCGATCCCCTGGGCCGTATCCTGTTCCTCCTTCTCGAGTCCGTCGGCCTCCGCCAGGAGCCTGGGGGCCAGCTCGTCGTGAACGGCCAGGTCCACGGTGCCGAGAGAGAGCTGTCGCATCTGGGCCCATCCCCCCATGAACCTCCGGGCTGAGACCAGGCGCTGGAACAGCTCCTCGGGGAAGGCCTCCTTGGTTTCGTGATGGTGGGCGAAGAGGTCCAGGGCTTCGCGCTCCCAGCACCAGTTCTCCATGAGCTGGCTGGGCAGCTCAACCCAGTCCCACGCTACGTTGATGCCGGCACGCCCGGGGATCTCCACGCGGGATGTGCAGTGGTGGAGCAGATGGCCGAACTCGTGGAAGGTCGTTTCGACCTCGCGGTGGGTCAGGAGCGCCGGGGCGTCGCCGTCCGGCGGCGTGAAGTTGCCGCAGATGACGCCGAGGTGGGGCGCGAACACGCCGGCCCGCGGTCCCCCGGTGATGAAGTCGTTCATCCAGGCACCCTGACGCTTCTCCTTCCGCGGGAACCAGTCGGTATAGAACGAGCCGACGTGGGTCCCGTCGCCTGCGAAGATCTCGTAGAACCGGACGTCGGGGTGCCAGACCTCCTCGATGGTCCGCTCCTGCACCCGGAACCCGAACGTGCGTCGGACGATCTCGAAGAGCCCGCCGAGCACCTGGTCGAGAGGGAAGTAGGGGCGCAGCGCCTCGTCATCGATGTCGTAGCGTTTCCTGCGGAGCTTCTCCTGGAGGAAGGCGACGTCCCAGGGCTCCATGTCGTCCAGGCCCAGGGAGGCGCCGAAGGCGCGCAACTCCCTCACGTCCCGTTCCCAATACGGACGGGTGCGGGCCACGAGGTCCCGCTCGAACGCCCTGGCCCGCTCGCCCGTCTTGGCCATGCGTTCCTCCAGCATGTAGTCGGGGAACGACGCGTAGCCCAGGACGGACGCCAGTTCCACGCGGCGGCGGAGGATCCGGGCCAGCAGGCCCCGGTTGTCGTGCTCGCCCTCCTGGCAGCGGGTGGTGAACGCCACCTGGATCTCCCTGCGCAGGTCCCGGTCTTCGCAGTACTTGAGGATGGGCTCCACCGAAGGATAGTCCAGGGTGAGGAGCCATCCTTCCAGCCCCTTCTCCTCGGCCTTGGCGCGGGCCCGGCGAAGGGGCGCGTCGGGCACGCCCCGCAAGCGCGCTCCATCGCTGACGAGGTACTCGTAGCCGGCCGTGGCGTCCAGGACGTTCTCGCTGAACTTCTGCTGCAGCTG
>DATHZE010000106.1:0-19906 GCA_035458765.1 Longimicrobiales bacterium | reverse complement strand
GGGACGTTCTGGACGCGGGTCCTCTGGCAGTGGGGTGCCCGGGTCGTTGGAGGCGTGCTCGTAGGCATCGCGGTGTACGTCAACCTGCGCGTTGTCTCCACCACCCTGGGCGGTATCCAGATCAAACGAAGGTTCGGCAATCTGGAGATCTCCGAGCAGCTCCCGAGAAGCTACGTGAACTGGACCATGGTGGGGGCGTCCGCCTTGTTGGCGCTCTGGTTCGGGGCCGCCGTTCCAGCCTCCTTGGGGATCCAGCTTCTGACGGTGATCCACGGAGGAGCCTGGGGCCTGGCCGAACCGGTTCTCGGGCGCGACGTGGGCTTCTACGTGTTCTGGGTGCCGACCTTGGGGGCCGTGCTCACGTTCGCGTTGGTTTCGGTATTCCTCTTCTTCACCCTGGCCTTGGCCGGATACGCCGCCACCGGTGCCGTGCGGTGGGGGAGAGGCACCGTCGTCGCACAGGAGTTGCCGCGGCTCCATCTGGGCATCCTCCTGGCCATCTTCTTCGTGCTCCTCGCCGGACGGTTCTGGCTTGGGCGGTACATGATCCTGCTGGACGGCTCGTCGGCCGTGCAGGGCATCGTCGGGTTCGCCGACGCCGAGGCCCGCCTTCCCGCGCTCCAGACCCTGTCGGTGATCTGCGTGGTGGCGGCGGTGGTGACGTTCTGGTCCGCACGGCGCAATCTCGGCGGGCCCCTGGTGGCCGCGGCCCTGACCACCGGGTTGGCGACCCTGGTCATCCTGGAGTTCTACCCGGCCCTGATCCAACGCTTCCGCGTCGAACCCAACGAGTTGGACAGGGAGACTCCCTTCATCGACGCGAATCTCCGTTTCACCCGCCTGGGCTTCGCCCTGGAAGACCTGGAACGAAAGCCGCTGTCCTTCCAGGCCGACGAGACGGTGGACTGGAGTCTCGCGGCCCGACAGTTCGCGGGACTCCCCGTCTGGAACCAGGGGTCGCTCCTCACCACGTTCAGGCAGCTGGAGGCACGGTTTCCCTACTACGACTTCGCCGACGTAGCCGTCGACCGCTACGACACCCCGGACGGGCCTGTTCCCGTGGCGGTGTCGGTGCGGGAGGTCGATCCGGCCGGAATCCAGGACCCCAACTGGCAGAACCTCCATCTGCGGAGGCGGTATGTGGAGGGCTTGGGGGCCGTGGCGAGTCTCGTGGCCGAGCGTACGCCCGAGGGGCGGCCTCCGATGCTGCTTTCGGGGATTCCGCCGGAGGTGACCGGGGTGACGCCGGCTCCCCCGGATCTCCGTCTCACGCGTCCTCAGGTGTTCTTCGGCGCCCGACCTCAGCTCCACGCGGTGATCAACCCCAATGCCGAAGAATTCGTCGCACCGGATGGGTCGCCGGGAATCGTCGGTGTGGACTTTCCGGAGGGTATCGAGCTCCGGTGGCTCAGAACGGCGGCACTCGCGTGGCGGTTCCGCGACGCGAACCTGCTATTCGCCGGCGAAGTGGCGAGGGGAAGCAGGTTCGTCTACCGGAGGCGCGTGGTGGACCGGGCGCTGGCCATCGCGCCGTTCCTGCGGTTTCCCGAGGCGCCCTACGCGGTGGTGGCGGACGGCCGGATCGTCTGGATCCTCGAGGGCTTCACGGGAACCAGGGCATTCCCCCTGTCCACCCCCCACGAACTGCGCTTCCTCCGGCCTGTGAGCTACCTGCGGAACAGCGTGAAGGTCACGGTGGACGCCGTTACGGGGGTCGTGGACTTCTACCGCGTGGACGTGCCGGACCCGCTGGCGGATGCCTATTCCGCAGCGTTCCCCGGTCTGTTCAAGCCGCTTTCCGCCATGCCGGAGTCCGTTCGCACCCATGTGCGGTACTCACGGGAGTTGTTGAACCTGCAGGCTCAGGTGCTCCTCCAGTATCATCAGGAGACTGCGCCGACGTTCCACGGCCAGCAGGACGTCTGGGCGCTCCCCAACGAGTTGGCCCAGGGGACCTCGCCGGTCCCGTATCGACCCGAGTACGGGATCTGGACCCTTCCGGGGGAGGACGAGCCGCGCTTCAACCTCACCACCGTGTTCGTGCCAGCAGGCAGGCAGAATCTGACGGCGATGTTGGTGGCCCGCGCCGATTCCACGGGGGTTCCCCAGCTGATCCTGTATGACGTCACCGTGGAGGACCAGGTGCCGGGGCCCCGGCAGATCGAAGCGCTGGTGGAGCAGGATCCACAGATCTCCCAGCAGTTCTCCCTGTGGCGTACCGGGGGGAGCGAGGTCTGGACGGGCCATCTTCACCTGGTCCCGGTGGGCCGTCGGCTGCTGTACATGGAGCCTGTCTTCCTGGCGGCGGCCGCCGACGCCATCCCCGAACTGCGGCGTTTCGTGGTCAGCGACGGCCGTCGCGTGGCCATGACCGACGACCTGGCCGGTGCCATCGCGGCCCTGGCGGGCTTCCAGTTGGAGCCGAGCGCCGCCGGAGAGTCGGGAGGGATTCCAGGGCCGTCTTCGGGGCGTTGGCCGGAGGCGGCGCTGGAGGTCCTGAACCGGGCAGAGGCAATGCTCCGACAGGGGGATTGGCAGGGCTTCGGCGTGGCACTCCAGGAGTTGCGGACGCTCCTCGAAGGCCTGGGTGCGGCGCCGGGCGCTCCGGGCCGTTGATCGCCCCACGAGGCCCTGGTAGCTTCACGAGTCTCACCCCGCCGTCACCTCCGGGCGCAGTGGTGCCCGGACCCCTGTGTCGGCCTCGAGCACGGAATCCGATTACAGCATGAACATTCACGAATATCAGGCCAAAGAGTGCTTTCGGGCGGCGGGCATCCCCGTCCCTCCGGGCGAGGTGGCCACGACGCCGGAGGAGGCTGAGGCCATCGCCCGCAAGTTCGGTGGCATGACCGTGGTGAAGGCTCAGGTCCATTCGGGCGGGCGCGGGAAGGCCGGGGGGGTCAAGTTGGCCAAGACCCCGGAGGAGGCCCGCGAGCACGCATCCAAGATCCTGGGCATGGAGATCAAGGGCCTGACGGTCCGGAAGGTTCTGGTGACGACGGCCGAGGACATCGCCTCGGAAGCGTATGTGGGCATCCTCGTGGATCGGAAGAGCCAGGCGCCCACGTTCATGGTGTCCGCCGAGGGTGGCGTGGACATCGAGCAGGTTGCGGCCACGAATCCCGACGCCATTCGGAAGCTCACGGTGGATCCGCGCTATGGGTTGCTCCCGCACCAGGCGCTCTGGCTGGCCAACGCCCTCTACGATGATCCGGGGATCATCAAGCAGGCGGCGAAGATCATCGGCCAGCTCTACACCGCCTTCGTGAACTCCGGTGCCTCCATGGCGGAGATCAATCCGCTCATCACCACGACGGCGGGTGAAGTGAAGGCCATCGACGCGAAGATGAGTATCGATGACAGCGAGCTGTTCCGCCGGAAGGAGATTGCCGCGATGCGCGACACCTCCGATGAGCCCGCCGCGGAAATCAAAGCCCGGGAAGCAGGGCTGAGCTTCGTGAAACTGGACGGGGACGTGGGCTGTTGCGTGAACGGCGCAGGACTCGCGATGGCTACCATGGACCTGGTCAAGTACTACGGGGGCGAGCCGGCGAACTTCCTGGACATCGGTGGATCGTCCAACCCGGACAAGGTGGTGGCAGCCCTCGAGATCATCACCGCCGACACGAGCGTGAAGTCGATCCTGTTCAATATTTTCGGGGGGATCACGCGGTGCGATGACGTGGCGAACGGCATCGTGACGGCCACCCAGCGCATCGAAATCAAGCTTCCCCTCGTCATCCGGCTCACGGGCACCAACGAAGAGCTGGGTCTGGAAATCCTCAAGAAAGCCGGCTTCTCCGCCTACACGTCCATGGACGAGGTGGTTGAGAAGGCCGTTCAGTTGGCAAAGGCTTAGACGACCATGGCGATCTTCATCGACAACGACACGCGCGTGGTCGTTCAGGGAATCACGGGCCGCGACGGGTCGTTCCACACCGGCCAGATGATGGAATACGGGACCCAGGTGGTGGCTGGGGTGACACCGGGCAAGGGCGGCCAGAGCTTCGAGGGCCCGGGGGGCAAGAAGGTCCCCATCTTCAACACCATGGACCAGGCCGTGGCCGAAACCGGAGCCAACACCTCCGTGGTCTACGTGCCGCCGGCCTTCGCCGCAGATGCGGTGTTCGAGGCGGCCGACTCCGGGGTGAAGTTCGTCGTGGCCATCACGGAGGGGGTGCCCGTGCTGGACATGGCGAGGGCGCACGCCTTCGCGAGGGACCGCGGCGTTCGTGTGCTGGGCCCCAACTGTCCCGGTCTCATCAGCCCCGGAAAGTGCAAGGTGGGTATTCTTCCGGCCCAGATCGTGGCAGAGGGACCCATCGGGCTCGTGTCCCGATCGGGGACGCTGACCTACGAGGCCGTGTTCCAGCTCACCAACGTGGGGCTGGGACAGACCACATGCGTCGGCATCGGTGGAGATCCCCTCATCGGAACCAACTTCACCGACTGTCTCGCGGCGTTCGAGGCGGATCCGGACACCACCGCCGTGGTCATGATCGGCGAGATCGGGGGCACCGACGAGCAGGAGGCCGCCGAGTTCGTGAGCAAGCACATGAGCAAGCCCGTGGTGGGCTTCATTGCGGGCCAGACGGCGCCTCCTGGGCGCCGAATGGGCCATGCCGGTGCCATCATCAGCGGTTCTGCCGGTACGGCGGCGGAAAAGGTCAAGGCGTTCGAGGACAACGGGATCGCGGTGGCCCGGCGCCCGGTCGACATCGTGGGCCTGATTCAGGAAGCATTGGCCTGAGGACGCCCGGCTACCTCCCCAGGGGTGGTCCGTCCGTCAGGGCCAATCAGTCCGATGCGTAGCAAATCGGGGGTGACCGAATGAAGCTTTCCGAGTTGCTCGTCGATGCGTGGGTGGCGCTTCCGCTCGAGGCTGCGGACCTCGGTGAGGCGCTCATGGAACTCCTCGGCCGCGTCTACAGCCAGGGATTGGTGGATGAGGCACGGGCCGACAAGCTGGCTCGTGATCTCGCCTTCGGCATCCAGGGTGAGGTCATCCGCGTCAACGAGGACGTGCTGGTCGTGCTCGGTCCCCTGTCGGCTTTGGAGGGGCCGTCGGTCGCGGTAGGTGTCGCGCCCAAGCGCTTCGTGGTCACGCCGGAAGACAAGTCGGAGCTGGGCTATGCCCGGGCGGTGGTCCTGGTCCTCGTGCCCGGGACACTCACCGGGGCCAAACAGGACATCGTGCCCGTTCTGACCAAGGCGCTGAGGGATCCCGAGAGGTCGGAGCGGCTCCTGCGGGCGAGGACCCTGGAGGACATCCGGGGAATCGAAGAGCTCATGGAGATCGTATTCCAGAGTCGCCTCGTGGTGGAGGATGCGCTCGTTCCGGTGGGGTATCGGGTGTACCCGACCACACCCATGTCGGAGGTGGTGGATCTCATCGTCCGCCGTGGGGTTCATGCGGTGCCGGTGGTGGGGGAACGCTACGAGGTTCTGGGGATTCTCACGTCGGGGGATGCCCTGGAGTTCCTTCTCCGGCGGGGCGGCCGGGAACGGGATGCCTCGGAGGTGTCGACTGTGACCGCCAAGGACTTCATGACCCGTACGGTGCTGTGCGTCTCCGAGGGACAGGCGCTGTCCGAGGCCGCGAACATGATGGTGAACCGGGACGTGGAGCAGCTCCCGGTGGTACGGGAGGGCGAGTTGGTCGGTTTCGTCTCCCGGGATTCGATTCTCCGGGCCCTTCACGGGGCGCGGGGAACCCACGTGACAGCAGACAAAGAGAGCGAATTCAACGCATGAGCCAGACGCTTGCCATCATCAAGCCGGACGCCGTGGCTGCAGGGAAGGCGGGGAAGATCCTCGCGCACCTGGAAGGGGCCGGGTTCACCGTGCGCGCCCTGCGCATGACCCGACTGACCACCGCCCAGGCCGGCGCCTTCTACGCCGTCCACCGGGATCGCCCCTTCTACGGGGAACTGGTGGAATTCATGACCTCCGGGCCGTGCATGCCCATGATCCTGGAGGCCGGTGACGCGGTGGCGAAGCTCCGGGACACCATCGGCGCCACCGATCCCGCGGAGGCAGCCGAGGGCACGGTTCGCAAGCTCTACGCCGAGTCCAAGGGCCGGAATGCCATCCATGCGTCGGACTCCGATGAGAACGCCGCGGTTGAGACGGGGTTCTTCTTTTCGGCCCAGGATCGCATCGCGACGTACGACTTCTAGCGTTCGCCCAGGGCGTCCAGAGAATTCTCGTTTCGGACTCCTAGACACTCATCGGACCCTTGGCTAACTTTTCCTGCTATGCTTAGGCTCGATCTAGCAAAGCTGGGGCGGGAAGGTACCGCCCAGGTGGAGGCCCAGGTTCCGGCGGACGACCCCCTCTGGCGCGAGAGCGAGGTGGTGTTCGACGGTCCGGTGGACCTGCGCCTCCGGGGCACGTACGCCGGCACTGGCGAGATCGTGGTTCGGGGCACGGTGAAGGGGTCGCTTCGGCAAGAATGCCGCCGCTGTCTCGAGCCGGTCCTGACTCCGTTGGGGCAAGAGGTGACCATGGTCTTCGTGCCATCCACCTCGGAAGTGGCAGAGGAAGACGGCGATGTGCGTCTGCTGGACGACCATGCCGCCGAGTTGGACCTGAGTGATGCGGTGCGGGAGGAAATCCTCCTCGGCATCGACCTGTTCGTCGTTTGTGACCCCGAGTGCCGGGGACTTTGTCCGCAGTGCGGGGTGAACCTGAACACCGAAACGTGTTCGTGCACCAAGGCAGAGTCCGATCCCAGGTGGGATGCCCTTCGGGCCCTCAAGGAAGAGTGAGACATGGCCGTTCCCAAGAAGCGGACCTCGAAGCAGCGTAAGCGGAAGCGCCGGACCCACTACAAGGCGGAGCCGGTGACCGTTGGTACGTGCCCGAAATGCGGCGACCCTCGGGTACCTCACCGGGTGTGCCCGTCGTGCGGGTTCTACCGTGGTGAAGCGGTCCTCGAGATCGAATCCGAGTAGCCCGGCTCGACGGTGCGCATCGTCCTTGATGCGATGGGTACCGATCATGCGCCGGCGGCGGAAGTCGCCGGGGCAATCGCTGCCCTGCGAGAGTTGGACGACGACATCGAGGTCGTCCTGGTCGGAGACCAGGGCGTCATCGAAGCCGAGTTGAGCCGCCACGACGACGTGCCGCGGGGCAGGCTCGTCGTGCACCATGCCGCGGATCGGGTGACCGGCTCCGACGCTCCGGCGTCGGTTCTTCGAAGGAAGCCCGAGTCCTCCATCGTAGTCGGGCTCAAGCTGGTGCAGTCCGGTGGGGCACAGGCCTTCGTCAGCGCCGGCTCGACGGGCGCGGTGATGGCGACTTCCATGTTCACCCTTCGGCCCTTGCCGGGTGTGGATCGCCCCGCCATCGGCACTGTGCTCCCCACGGCCGCCGGCCCGTGCCTCATGTTGGACGCCGGGGCCAACGTGGACTGCAAACCCCACCACCTTCTCCAATTCGCGCATCTGGGCAACATCTACGCCCAGGATCTCATGGGAATCGACCGCCCTCGGGTGGGTCTGCTCAACATCGGCGAGGAGCCGGAGAAGGGCGACGAACTGACCTTGGAGACACACAGACTCCTCTCTGCGGAAGCCGGACTCCATTTCGTCGGCAACCTCGAGGGGCGGGACATCATCCAGGGCGTATGCGACGTGGTGGTCTGTGACGGCTTCGTGGGCAACGTCCTGCTGAAGTTCTACGAGTCCGTGGCCGAGTTCATCATCGGCCTCCTGAAGGAGCAGGTTCAGAACGTTACGGAACAGTTGGACTTCAATGACGTCTTCCGAGTCCTGGACTACGCCGAATACGGCGGTGCTCCGCTCCTGGGGGTCGGTGGCGTCTCCATGATCTGTCACGGGGAATCCTCCCCCCGCGCCATTCAGAACGCGCTGGCTGCCGCTGCGCGGGCGGTTCGTTCCGATATGGTCAATCACATCGCCCGAGAGCTTGCCTGATGCGACACCCTGAACCGATTGTCGAGATCGTCTCCACTGGACGATACCTCCCGGAGAACGTCGTCACCAACGACGATCTCGCTCGTCGGATGGACACCTCGGACGAGTGGATCCGCACGCGGACCGGAATCGGCGCGCGCCGCATCGCCGCCGACGACGTGGGCGCCGCCGAAATGGCCGCGCGCGCCGGACGGATCGCGATGGAGCGTGCGGGCATCGATGCGGGTGAGGTGGATATCCTCATCGTGTCCACCGCGACGCCGGATCGGTGGCTGCCGTCCACGGCGTGTGACGCCCAGGCGCTCCTCGGATGCTCCAACGCGATGGCCTTCGACGTCATGGCGGCGTGCAGTGGTTGGCTCTACGGCCTTTCCATGGCCGAGGGTTACCTCGCTGCCGGCCGGGGCGAGATTGCCCTGGTCATCGCCTCCGAGAAGATGAGCGCCATCGTGGACTGGGAGGACCGCTCCACGGCCGTTCTCTTCGGCGACGGCGCTGGAGCCGCGGTGATCAAGGCGTCCAACCATTCCGGCCGGGGAATCCTCGCCAGCCACATGCGCTCTGACGGTAACCTGGCCAACCTGCTCTATCGACCCTCGGGTGGCGCGGCGTTCCCCATGAGCGAAGCGGTGCTCAACGACCGCAGCTACCTCATGCGCATGGAGGGCAGGGAGATCTTCAAGAACGCCGTGCGCTCCATGGCCGAGGCCACGCACATCGTGCTGCAGAACGCCGGGCTCACCGCGGAAGACGTGACGCTCATGGTCCCGCACCAGGCGAACATTCGCATCATCGAGGCCACGGCGAAGTATGCCGGTATCCCCATGGAGAAGGTCTTCGTCAACCTGGACCGCTACGGCAACATGAGTTCGGCGTCGATTCCCGTGGCACTGGACGAAGCCCGGGAGCAGGGGCTCATCGGCCCCGGCGCCAACGTGCTTACCGCGACCTTCGGGGCAGGCCTCACGTGGGGCTCCATGGCCTGGCGTTTCTAGGCCGCCCGACCCTCCCCAATCGGAAGGACCACCGTGAAGCTGGCACTCCTCTTTCCCGGTCAGGGATCGCAGGTCGTGGGCATGGGCCAGGCTCTGGCTGCGACCAGTTCCGTCGCAGCCGAGACCCTGGCCGAGGCCGACGACGTACTGGGGTTTTCCCTTTCGACCCTCATGGCCGTGGGCCCTGAATCGGAACTCACTGCCACCCGGAATGCCCAGCCCGCCATCCTGGCCCATTCCGTGGCAGTGCTCCGGGTGATGCAGGACCGGTTCGGCCCCGTGGCCATGGCTGCGGGCCACTCGTTGGGAGAGTTCTCCGCCCACGTGGCGGCGGGGACCCTGTCGTTCCGGGACGCCCTGCAGGCAGTGCGCCTCAGGGGTGAGCTCATGTTCACGGCGGGCCAGGAGCGACCAGGGACCATGGCCGCCGTGATGGGTTTGGCGGACGCGGCTTTGGAGGAGGCGTGCAGCCGCGTGAACGCCGGGATCTGCGTACCCGCGAATTTCAACTCCGAGGGGCAGGTCGTGGTGAGCGGTGACCTGGCTGGGCTGGAGCAGGGTATGGCGCTGATCAAGGAGGCCGGGGCCAAGCGCGTGGTGCCTCTCAACGTGTCGGGCGCCTTCCACTCCCCCCTCATGGCCCCGGCGGCACAGGGGCTCCGCGAGAAGCTCGACGCCCTCGACTTCCGGGATCCTGTCTTCCCCGTGGTGTCCAATGTCACGGCGGCTCTCGTCTCCTCGGGGGCAGAGGCGCGGGACCTGCTCGTGGAACAGCTCACGTCGCCCGTGCGTTGGGCGGCCTCCGTGGCCACTATGGTGGACGCCGGGGTGGATCGCTTCCTCGAGCTGGGGCCGGGGTCGGTCCTTTGCGGCCTGAACCGGCGCAACGCCAGGGGGGTGCCCTGCACGTCTCTGGGCGAACCCGCCGAAATCGAATCCTTCGAGGGATGAAGCCATGAGCAAGGGTGAGTTGGACGGTAAGGTCTGTTTGGTCACCGGAGGATCCCGCGGAATCGGTCTGGCGATCTGCAGGGCACTGGCACAGGCCGGCGCGCGGGTCGCCGTGGTGGCCCGCAACCCCGCGGGCGCGGAGTCCGCCGCTGCCGAACTCGGGGACGCCCACCGGGGATACGGGTGCGACGTCGCGGATCCGGAGCAGGTGCAGTCCACCGTCGCCGCGGTGGAGGCCGACCTCGGTCCGGTGGACGTTCTCGTCAACAACGCGGGGATCACCCGCGACAACATCCTCGTTCGGATGAAGGACGAGGAATTCGATGAGGTGATCGCCACCAACCTCAAGGGGGCGTTCAACTTGACGCGCTCCGTGTCCCGGGGGATGATGAAGCGGCGCCAGGGCTGCATCGTCAACATCACATCCGTGGTGGGGCTCATGGGCAACGCCGGTCAGGCGAACTACGCGGCGTCCAAGGCGGGGCTCGTGGGTATGACCAAGAGCGTGGCCAAGGAGCTCGCTTCGCGGGGGGTGCGCTGCAACGCCGTGGCCCCCGGGTTCATCCGGACGGACATGACCGGCGAGTTGTCGGAATCCCAGGTCGACGGGCTGCAGCAGCTCATCCCCCTCGGGGCGTTGGGTGAGCCCGAGGACGTGGCCGGGGTCGTTCGCTTTCTCGTCGGGCCCGATGCTCGCTACATTACCGGCCAGGTTGTGGCCGTAGACGGCGGCATGGTGATGTAGGCCGTGCCTCGTCCTGTAGTTACTGATCGATTTCTTGTTCCAATCAGACTGACCAATTCCAGGAGGTAACATGAGCGAGCCCACCGAGGCCCGAGTCCGTGAGATCATCATCAATGAACTGGGCGTCGAGCCGGAGAAAGTGACCGACGATGCGTCGTTCGTTGAGGACCTCGGGGCCGACTCCCTCGACACGGTCGAGCTCGTCATGGCGTTCGAGGAGGAGTTCGGAATCGACATTCCCGACGAGGACGCCGAGCAGATGCGGACCGTGGGGGACGCCATCTCCTACTTGAAGAAGCACGGGGCCAGCGCCGAGTAATCCGTTTCTCCCGGGAAGGGCGGTAAGCTTTGACGATGGAGAACGGACGGAACCGCGACGCGCGCAGGGTGGTGGTCACGGGCATGGGCGTCGTCTCGCCGGTAGGGGGCGACGTCGAGACCACGTGGGCCAACATCCTGGCGGGCACCAGCGGGGCCGACACCATTCAGGCGTTCGATGCCACGGAGGACTTCGCCACGCGCATCGCGTGTGAGGTGAAGGATTTCGACCCATTGCAGTACATGGACAAGCGCGAGGCGCGGCGATACGACCGGGTTTCCCAATTCGCGTTGGCCGCGTCGGCGCAGGCGATGAAGGCGGCGGGCTTGGATGGGGTCCCGGAGGGAATGAAGGCCCACCGTTTCGGGGTCATCTTCGGCAGCGGCATCGGGGGGATCAGCACGTTCGAGGAGCAGCACCGCAAGCTCATCGAGCAGGGGCCCAATCGGGTGAGTCCCTTCTTCATCCCCATGTTCATCCCAGACATTTCTGCCGGGTTGATCTCCATGCAGTGGGGCCTGCAGGGACCGAACTACGCCACGGTGTCGGCGTGCGCCTCGTCGGCGCATGCAATCGGAGATGCTGCCCGACACATCCGTCACGGCGATGCCGACATGATGCTGGCAGGTGGCGCCGAGGCGACGATCACGCCGATGACCATCGCGGGCTTCGCGGCCATGAAGGCCATGTCCACGCGGAACGACGATCCAAGGACCGCCAGCCGGCCCTTCGATCTGAACCGGGACGGGTTCGTCATCGGTGAAGGCTCGGGTGCGGTGGTCCTGGAAGCTCTGGAGCACGCCGAAGCGAGGGGCGCCAACATCCTCGCGGAGGTGGTCGGATACGGCTTGTCGGGGGACGCCTACCACATCACGGCGCCGCCCCCAGACGGATACGGCGCGCAGAACGCCATGCGCATGGCCATGGAGTACGCGGAGATCACGCCCGCCGACGTGGACTACGTCAATGCGCACGGCACCTCCACCATGGCGGACGCCATCGAGACCCATGCGGTGAAGGAGGTCCTCGGTGACCGGGCGTACGAGATCGTCATGGGCTCCACCAAGTCCATGACCGGGCATCTTCTTGGTGCAGCGGGCGCCCTGGAGACCATTCTTTCCATCCTGGCGACCCGGGACGGCAAGATTCCTCCGACGATCAATTTCGAGACGCCGGATCCCGCCTGCGACCTGGACTACGCCCACGGGGGTATGGTCGAGCGGCCGGTGCGGGTTGCGCTCTCCAACTCCTTCGGGTTCGGCGGGCACAACGTGTGCCTCGCGATTCGGAGGTGGGACTGAGGCCGGGAAGAGGCGCCCCATGCGCGTAGGCACCGGGTACGATTCGCACCGCTTCGACGCCCAACGAGAGTTGATCCTCGGGGGGGTCCACATTCCCGACCACGCCGGCCTCGTGGGACATTCCGACGGCGATGCAGTGGCCCATGCGGTCATCGACGCCCTCCTGGGGGCGGCCGCGGCCGGTAACGTGGGGAGTCACTTTCCTCCCTCGGAAGACCGATGGAAGGACGCCGATTCCATGAAACTGCTGGCGCGGGCGGTTCACGTGCTCGAGGCTCGGAGCTACCAGGTGGTGAACGTGGACGTCACCGTCGTGTGTGAGACGCCCAAGATCGGGCCGCACGTGGATGCCATGCGGGAGCGCCTGGGGGAGGTGCTGCGCACGGGACCGTCCGGGGTATCAGTGAAGGGCAAAACCAACGAGGGGCTGGGATGGATCGGCCGCGGTGAGGGGCTGGCGGTCCACGCGGTGGCCTTGATCGACTCCATGGGGGGGTACGACGCCACCTGGGGGGCTACCGACGAGGGCCTTCCGGTCTAGCAGGTCCCCCGAGCGCCGGAGAACGAGACGCCCATGTGGCAGGGGTTGCTGACCTGGATCGAGGGGGTCCCCAACACCCTGCTGTATGTGGGGCTGGGGATGGGTGCCGCGGTGGAGAACGTCTTCCCAGCCCTGCCGGCCGACACCTTCGTGGTCCTGGGGGGCTTCCTGTCGGCCGTGGGAGACCTCCAAGCCCGATGGGTCTTCGCCGTGACCTGGGTGGGCAACGTGGCGTCGGCGCTCCTCATGTTCCGCGTCGGGCGCACGCACGGCAGCACCTTTTTCGAAGTAGGGTGGGGGAGGAAGCTCCTCAACACCCACCAGATGGCGCGCATGGCTTCCTTCTACCGTCGATTCGGGCACCTCGCCATCTTCCTGACCCGCTTCCTGCCGGGCCTTCGGGCCGTGGTCCCCGTGTTCGCAGGTGTGACCGGTCAACCGTTCCTGCCCGTCGCGGTTCCCCTGGCTTTGGCTTCGGCCGCCTGGTACGGGGTCCTCGTGTGGGCAGGGACGGTGGCGGGACACAACGTGGATCGGGTTCTCTCCCTGCTGGGGGCCGTCAACGAAGGGCTCCTTGCCATTGCGGTGCTCGCCGGCGGCGGGGTGTTCCTCTGGTGGTGGCGGACCCGCCATCATGGGTGAGGCCCCGGCGTTCCGCTTCGAGCAGTTCCAGGACTATCTGACCTTCGAGCGGGGATTGTCAGACCGAACGGCCACGGCGTACGCGCGGGATCTGCGACGTTGGGCCGGATTCCTGGCCGGCGTGGGCGTGGGGGCTCCAACCGAGGTCACGCCCGCCCATCTCCGGGATTGGATCTTCTCCCTGAAGGAGGGAGGGCTGGCCCCGACGTCGATCCGTCGGGCCCAGTCCGCCGTGCGCACCTATTTCGCTTTTCTCCTGGCGGAGGGTGCGGTCTCGGTGGACCCCACGGAGCGACTCGAATCTCCCAAGCTGGGACGGCGTCTCCCCGAGTTCCTGACCCATGCGGAGGTCCAGGCGTTCCTGGATGCACCGGACCCGGTCTCGACGTTGTACTGGCGGGACCGGGCCATCCTCGAGCTTCTGTACGCCACGGGCATGCGGGTGTCCGAACTCGCCGAACTTCCTCTGGTCGCCCTGGACCTGGACGAGGGCTTTCTCACCGTCTTCGGAAAGGGATCCAAGGAGCGCCTGGTGCCGGTGGGAGCGCCTGCGCTTCGCGCCCTGGGTCGATACCTGCGGGACGTCCGTCCCACGCTGGATCGGGGCAAGGGGAAGGCAGGCGGTCGGGTCTTCCTGAACGTACGAGGGGGACCCTTGTCGAGGGTGGCGGTTTGGGGGCTGGTGAAGGAGTCCGCGCGGCGTGCCGGGATCGACAAGAGAGTCTCACCCCACACCCTGCGGCACACGTTCGCGACCCATCTCCTCGAGGGCGGGGCCGACCTGGCCGCCGTTCAGGAGCTCCTGGGGCATGCGGACATCTCCACCACCCAGATCTACACGCACGTGGATCGGGAGTACCTCCGGGACGTCCACCGGAAGTACCATCCTCGCGCATGAAGAACGCCTCGGGCGCCCGGCGTTTCTGCGGGCGCCCGAGGCGTGGTCCGGTCTCGGGGAGTCCTAGCGACCGGCGCCGGCGCCCGTCTTCGCCCGGGACTGCTCCTCAACCTTCTTCGCCTCCGCGGCGGCGAAAAGCTCCCGCTGTGATGTCGTGGTCTCCAGGAGGCGCACCGCCTCGGCGAGGACGGTATCACGCTCCCGGAGGAAGTCCGCCTCCGCGCCCACGGCGTCCATGCGCTGGGCGATGGCGATCTTCGCCCTCCAGGCGAGGTACTCACGGACCCCTTCCGTGTTCATGGTTTCCGCCGGGACGCCCGCGGTGACGAGCCCATCGACGAACGCGTCGAAGCGGGTCCGATCCAGGGCCGGCGGAAGACGGGCCGCTCGTCGCTCCTTGGCGATCTCGAAAGCGAATTCCTGGAGCCGGACGCCCAGGGGCACCTCGTTCTCGGCCGCCGCCCTGAGCAGGTCCCGCTCGGCCAGGGTCAACGTGTCCTCCGCCACGGCCAGGTCCGGAAAGACCCCGCCGGCGTTCAGGAGGGACCGTCCCGCGGGTGTGGTGATGTGCGGAAACGTGTCCAGGTCCTCCGCGAGGGGCCTCATCTCCATGTCCCGGGGGCGGTGCAGAGAGCGTCCCAGGGGCGTCTGCCACTCTCCGGTGGTGAAGCGGAGGAGTCGTCCGAAGGGAAGGGGGCGCACCGTCTGGACGAGTCCCTTTCCAAAGCTCCGCTCCCCCATCACCAGCGCACGGTCGTAGTCCTGCAGCGCGCCGGCGAAGATCTCGGCGCCCGACGCCGTGTACCCGTCCACGAGAACGATCACGGGCAGGTTGGGGACCCTGGCCGGCCAGCGGTCCTGATAGGATTCGCTGACCAGCTGTCCGTCGCCGCCTCCCTGCGTGCGCTGGGACGTGCTCGCCAGATTCGACCCGGGCTCCAGGAACAGGTCGGCCAGCATCAGCGATTCGTCGAGGAATCCCCCGGGGTTGCGGCGTAGATCGATGATGAGGCCTCTGGTGTCGCGCAACGCGCGAAGGGCCTCGTCCATCTCGCGGGCGGCGTTTCGCGCTACCCTGTCCAGGAGCACGTACCCGACGTTGCCCTCCATGACACCGGAGTTCACCGCCGGCACGTGCACCTCCGCCCTGGTGATGTCGAAGGCGATGGGCTCGTCGAATCCGTCCCGCTTGATGCGCACGTGCACGGACGTCCCCACCGGACCGCGGATGGAGTCGGCGGCCATGTCCGTTCCCCAGGACGAGGCGTCGTGTTCGTTGACCCCCACGATGACATCCCCGACCTGGATGCCCACGTCGTTGGCCGGGGTGCTCCGGAAGACTGCCGTGACCGTGACCTGCTCGTTGAGCAGGGTGATCTGCAGCCCAATGCCCGAGTAGTTGCCAGAGGTCTCTTCGTCCCAGGCCTCGGCCTCGACCGGCGTGAAGACGGACGCATAGGGGTCCTGAAGGGACTCGATCATTCCCCGAATGCCGGCCTCCCAGAGGGCGGAGTCCGTGTGCTCCTTGAGGCTCGTGGTCGACAGAGCCTCGAGCGCGGCACGGAACACTTCGGCTTCGGGCCGTTGCGCCGTAGCCGTGGCCTGCTGCCCCTCCGGGCGGGTGATTTGGGCGCCCAAGGGGGGTGCGAAGGCCAGGAATAGGGCCAGAGTAGTGAACCTGGGTTTCATTCTTCGCCCTCGAAGTGCGGCGGGAGTGTTGGTTTGCTTCTTGAACACCCGTCCCCGGGCCTCGTTCCCTGTCGTCCTCGATGCGGGTCCGGCAGGCCTGCACGGGCGACGCCGAACGCATACCTTTCAATTCCTTGGGCCAAAGGCCCGAGCGGGATGTTCCACGACCCAAATCCTCACGTGCTTCATGAATCAAGGCGAGGCCCGTCCGCCCCTTCGGGTGGCCCTGGTCCAGTTCAAGCCCCGTAAGGCCGACGTCCGCGCCAACACGGAGGCCGTTCGCGCCCTCGTCGCGAAGCACGCCGCTGCAGTCGATTTGGTGGTCCTTCCCGAGGCTTGCCTGTCCGGCTACTTCCTCGAGGGGGGCGTGGCCGAGGCCGCGCTGTCCGTCGAGGGTCTCGTCGATCTCCTGGGCGCCCCCCCGCCCGATGCGCCGGACCTGGCGCTGGGCTTCTACGAACGCTGGCGCCGCAGGCTCTACAACAGCGCGGCCTACCTGACGCCTGAGGGGGCCGTGTGGAAGGTGCGCCACGTCCACCGGAAGATGTTCCTGCCCACGTACGGCATCTTCGACGAGGCTCGCTTCGTGGAGGCGGGCAACGAGGTCCGGGCCTTCGATACGCGGTTCGGCCGCATGGGCCTCTTGGTCTGCGAAGACATGTGGCATTCCCTTCCGGCCAGCGTGCTCGCCCTGGGGGGTGCGGAACTCCTGCTCGTGGTGAGCGCCTCGCCGGCGAGGGACTTCGGGGCCGGGGGGAGCGGACGGCCCGCCAACCTGGACCGCTGGGAGCGGCTGGCCGTCCATCATGCCCAGGAGCACGGGATCTTCGTCGCGGTGGCCCAACTGGCCGGGTCGGAGGGAGGCAAGCTCTTCCCCGGTGGTTCCATTGCCGTGGGTCCCGACGGACGGGTTCTGGCCGAAGGACCCCTCATGGAAGAAGCAGTCACCTTGGCGACCCTGGATGCCGCCGCCATCGACCGCGCCCGGGTGGAGACACCCCTTCTGGCGGACCTGGAGCAGATGCTTCCCCACCTGCGGCGGTCCCTGGACCTCGTCCGGGGCAGCGGCGAGGTCGCGGAGGCCGAGGAGGAAGGGGAGGAGGGGCCCGCCCAGGCCGAGTCGGCCCCGCACCTGGGTGGGCGGGTGGGGGTGCCCCTGGGGAGCTCGGGTCTCCTGGATCCCGACGCGCTGGACCTGGATCTGCCTCTGGTCGAGAGGACCCTGGTGGAGTTCATCCGCGAAGAGGTGCGCCGGCGCCGGGGATTCGAGAAGGTGGTGGTCGGAGTCTCGGGGGGAGTGGACTCCGCCGTGAGTCTCTACCTGGCGTGCATCGCCCTCGGCCCTGAGAACGTATACGGGTTCAGGTTGCCGTATCGCACCTCCAGTGCCGAAAGCCTGGAGCATGCCCAACTGGTGCTGGACGCAACGGGGGCCCACGGACGGACGGTCGAGATCAGCGAGCCCATCGATCGGTACGTGGAGGAGTACGAGCCCGAAATCTCCCCCCTTCGAAAGGGGAATCTCATGGCTCGCCTGAGGGCGGTGGTCCTCTTCGATCAATCCGCACGGCTCCACGCGCTCCCCCTGGGTACCGGGAACAAGAGCGAGCGCCTGCTGGGATACTTCACCTGGCACGCCGACGACTCGCCACCCATCAACCCGCTGGGCGACCTCTTCAAGAGCCAGGTGTGGGAGTTGGCCCGGCATCTAGGCGTTCCCGAGGTGATCGTGGACAAGCCGGCCACGGCCGACCTGGTGAAGGGAGTGAACGACGAGGACGAGTTGGGGGTCTCGTACCAACATGCCGATCCCATACTCCACGGACTCCTCCGGGGCTACGGAGTGGAGGAACTCATCCGTATGGGGTTCGACCGTGGCCGGGTGGAGCTGGTGTGGCGCCGTCTGCAGGCCACCCACTGGAAGCGGGAGCTTCCCACCGTCGCCGTGCTCTCGTCCAGCGCCATCGGGGCGTTCTACCTAAGGCCGGTGGACTACTAGCGCGATCGGCGATGCCCGGCGGCCACCGCCAGAAAGAAGAGGGCTGCCGAGACCAGGACGATGGCGGCGCCGGACGGGAGGTCCCAGGTCCACGACAGCCACAGGCCCGTGGTAACCGCCACCAGGGCCGATCCCACGGCGATGCCCAGCATGCCGGTCAGGGAACGGGCCACGGCCTGACCCGTGGCCGCGGGGATCACCAGAAAGGCCGAGACGAGTACGATCCCGACCAGCCGGACCGAAGCCACGATGGTCACCGCGAGAAGCGTCAGGAGCAGGAACCGGAGCCCCACCGCCGGGACGCCGGCCGCTCGGGCGGCTTCCTCGTCCACGCCCAGGAAGAGGAGCTCCTTGAACCAGTAGGCCATGAGCCCCAGGCCCACGGCGCTGAGAACCACCAAGGGGAGTACCTCGCCGGGGCGCACGGAGAGGATGTTGCCGAAGAGGTAGGCCATCAGGTCCTGACGGTACGCCGGTGAAACGCTGATCAGAACGACGCCCAGCGCCATGGCGGTGGGAAAGAACACACCGATGGCCGTGTCCTCGGAGACTTCACTTCGACCTCGCAGCCAGCCGATCACCCAGGCCACGCCGGTGGTGAACACGGCGGCCGCCAGGAGCGGCGGGACCCCCAGGACGACGCCCAGGGCCACCCCTCCCAGCGCGGCGTGAGAGAGGCCCACGCCCACGAACGCCATTCTGCGGAGTACCACGAAGAACGACAGGACCGCGCACGTCACACCCAGAAGGGTGCCCACCAGGAGCGCCCTCTGTACGAAGGCGTACGCCAGGAACTCGCTCACGTGGCGGCTCCGTCCGGGCTGTGGACGTGGGCGGTGGGGAACGGGTAGGCCCGCCCCAGTGCGCCGCTGCTCATCACGTCCTCCGGGGTCCCCTGAAGGCGCACGGTTCGGTCGAGCAGGATGAGCTTGTCAGCGTGGTCGCCGACCACGTCCAGATCATGGGTGGCGCACAGCAGGGTGAGCCCCTGGGCGTGCTGCAACTCGCAGACAAGCGCGTAGAAGCGCGCCCGCGCGCCGCTGTCCAGTCCGGCCGTGGGCTCGTCCAGGAGGAGGAGGCGGGGTTCGCTGCACAGGGCCCGCGCGATGAGGACCCGTTGCTGTTGACCCCCGGATAGATTCTGGAACCTGCGCCCCGCCGTGTCGACCAGACCGACCTGCTCCAGAGCGGAGAGCGCCCGCTCCCGGTCTTCCGCCCGAGGCCGGCGGCCGGGCCCCAGCACGGCGGTACGGCCCATGATGGCCACGTCGAGCACGCTGATGGGGAAGCCCCTCGGTATGACCACTTTCTGAGGCACGTACCCGATCAGCCCGCCCCTGCCTGGCGGGTGGCCGAACACCTCGACGCGTCCCGACTCAGGACGGAGAAGGCCGAGCACCAGTCGGAGAGCGGTGCTCTTGCCCGCGCCATTCGGACCGATCAGGGCTGCGAACCTCCCGTCATCGACCTGGAAGGAGACGTCCTCCAACGCCAGGTGCCCATCGTACGCGGCGCGCACGTGTTCCAGGAGGATGGCGGGCTTGTTCTCGCTCACGGATTCCCCAGGGCCCGGGCGAACGCCCGGGCGTTGAAGCGCATCAGCTGAAAGTACCCTTCGCGGTCGGAGACACCCGGACCGCCGAGGGGGTCCACCACGACGACCTCGGCGCCCACTTCGTCAGCGAGAGCCCGAGCCGCCGTCTCGGCGAACTGCGGTTCGGCAAGCACGGCACGTAGCCCTGCAGCCCGAGCAGAATCAACAAGTCGGGCCAGCCCCTGTGCCGAGGGCTCGTGGCCTGGACCTTGGTAGAGGCTGCCCAACTCATGAAGGTCGTACCGCTCCGCAAAGTACGTCCAGGCCTCGTGCGTGGCGATGAAGTCCCGTC
>DATHZE010000105.1:0-8872 GCA_035458765.1 Longimicrobiales bacterium | reverse complement strand
ATCCACGGCGGCATTCTGGCTGTCGTCGGCAGGCCTCGCGTGCTGGGCCGCGGGGACGCCGTGCGAAAGGCGTTGTGCGCGGCCCCGGTCGCCGTTCCGACCCTCTTCCCGGCCTGGATCGTGACCACGGGGATCACCCTTTCGGCGGCCCTGATGAACGAGTGGCACGCGTCGTGGGCGATCCTGGCGCTGGGCGGTTGGCTTCTTGGTTTGACCGTATGCGGCTGGGCTGCCGTTGAGGGGTGGCACGCTTTGCGTCGGGCCTATGCCCGCTGGCCGGAAAGCCGCGCGGGGTCGGTGCTCACCGCGATCATCCTGGTCGTGGCGTGCGTGGCCAGCGTGCGCATCAGGCCCGAAGTCTGGGGAACGGACCTCAGGCTCAACGGCGTGGGGGCGGTGGTTCTGGCTCTGGCCGTGACCTTCTGGATCGGCTTCCCAGTGGTGTGGGTCGCCCTGCGCCTTGCCCACGAATGGCTGTCTCCCCACGTGCGTGGGGGAGAGGCGAGACCTCTGTGATCTTCACGCCACCGATCTCCATTCCCCGTCTACCTGTCCGTCCCTGCGAGGAGCAGCGCATGGAGCGTTCTGTGCGAACCAGAGGCCTAGGCCTTCTCCCACTTGCCGTGATCCTGGCCTTGTCGGCTCTGGGGTGTGGTGAGGAGCCGGCGGAGGAGGGACCGGACGAGTCCGCCGAGGTGACCGAGGTGGCTTCTGCGGCTGCCGACACGGTGCAGGAGGCCCCTGTGCAGCGCTGGCTTCCAGACGATATGCGCCGCTCGACGCGGGACGAGAGTTTCCCCCATGTGGCGCATGTGGAGATCTCTTGCAGTGTCTGCCACGCCGCGCCGCAGGGACACGAGATGCACCGGGCGCTGCCCTGCTCCGAGTGCCACCGTTCGAGCGCTCTGATCACCAGGCAGTCGCTCACCCGGGCCGAGTGCCTGGCCTGCCATCACAGCCTGGACCAGAACGTGTCGTGCTCACGGTGTCACGCAGCGCCCGCGCCTCGCACGCTGCAGCGGACCTTCCAGATGAGCGTGTGGTCCGCCCCCCGGGCCAAGACACTGCCCTTTGACCATGCGCGGCACGGCACCGTGGACTGTCGAACCTGCCATCAGCAGGCCACGGACATGACACGGACTCAGAGCTGTGCATCGTGCCACGACCGGCACCACACCCCCGCGGCCCGCTGCCAGTCCTGCCATGAGCCGCCACCGGCGAGCGTGCACGACGAAGGCGTCCACCGTGGGTGCATGGGCTCCGGCTGCCACGACGCCCCGGACGTGGAAGCCATTTCCGGCAGGCGCGCCGTATGCCTGGTGTGCCATCAGGCGCAGGAAGACCACGAAGTCGGAAAGGAGTGCGCGGACTGCCACCAGGTGCGACCGGGTGGGCTTCCCGACACGAACGCATACTCCCACGATCCCCGAGGGGATGGGATGACAGGCCAATGGTGACCAGTTCGGTGATCCGGGGCGTTGTGGTGGCTGTTGCGTTGGGGATGGCGGTCTCCGACGTGAAGGCGCAGACCCAGACGCTGCCCACGTCGGAGGATTGTCGGAACTGCCATATCAGGCAGAGCGAGGACCGCCTTTCGGCTCCGGCTCGGGACTACGACGGGGACGTCCACGCCACGACCGGGTTCGGGTGCCTGGCATGTCATGGAACGGGGGGCATGGACCGCCTGGATCCAAGCAAGGGCTTTCTGAGCGCTCCCCCGCGCGGTGAGATCGTACCGCTCTGCTCCCGTTGCCATTCCGACGGGGCATTCATGCGCCAGTTCAACCCGAGCCTCCGCGTCGACCAGGAGGCGGAATACTGGACCTCGGTGCACGGCACGCGGCTGAGGGAGAACGGGGACACGTCGGTGGCGACGTGCATCGACTGCCATCCCGCCCACAACATCCGGCCGCCGTCGGACCTGGCGTCCAGCGTCCATCCGGCCAACGTCGTCGATACGTGTGCGCGCTGCCACAGCGACGCGGCCCGCATGGCGAGGTATGGAATCCCCTCCGATCAGGCCGAGGAATACGGCCAGAGCGTTCACGCCCAGAAGATCCTGGACGGGGATCTGTCCGCCCCTGTGTGCAACGATTGCCACGGCAACCACGGCGCTGCGCCGCCGGGGCTGTCGTCCGTTCGGAACGTATGCGGACAGTGCCACAGCGTGATGGCGGACTTGTTCGACCAGAGCGGGCACGAGGAGATCTTCGACAACGCCGACATGCCCGGGTGCGTGACGTGCCACAGCAACCACGCCATCCTGATGCCGTCCGACGCCAACCTGGAGACCCGGTCGGCCGAGATCTGCGCCCAGTGCCACAACTCCTCGGACCCGGCCGGTCGCACCTTCGGCGAGATCGCGTTGGTCCTGGACTCCCTGGACAGGGCCGCGGAAGCCAGCCGCGCCATCCTGGAAGAAGCGCACGAGAGAGGTATGGAGGTGAGCCAGGCGCTCTTCGAGTTGGAGGATTTCACCAACGTCGAGGTCAAAGCTCGCCACGCCATTCACGCGTTCGCGGTCGAGCCCGTGCGCCAGGAGGCGGAGCCGGGCTTCGAGATCGCGGCCCGGGCCGAGGAGCGGGGTGCGGCAGCCCTCGAAGAGCATGGCTTCCGTCGGGTCGGTCTTGCCGTCTCCGCCGGGATCATCTTGATGCTCATCACGGCCCTTTTCATGAAGGTCAAGGACTCGGAGGCCAGGGCCGAGGAAGCCCTGAGCGCCTTGGATGACCACTTCCAGCGAACGTTGGGAGGGCCGGGGATTCCCTCCAGGGACCAGGCGCGAATGGGGGCCAGCGCGCTCCTGTTGGAGGCGGCCTACACCGACGACTCGCTCTCGGAAGCCGATCGGGGCTTCGTGGACGATGTGGTGCGGACCGGCTTCGGCATCCCCCGCGCCGAGGCCGACGAATTGATCTCCCTCCTCCGGTGGGAGCGGGCCGCAGCGGGACGGGCCTGTCGGTACGGGCTGCGACTCGCCGAGGACCTGTCCGAAGGGCAGATGGAGGCCGTCATCGTGGAATTCTGGCGGCTCGTCTTCTCCAACCCCACCCTGACCGAATACGAGATTCCCATCATGGACGACGTGGCGAAGATCCTCCACGTGGACCGCGACGTCGTCGCCGCCGCGCGCCGGCACGCGACCGCCACTTCCACTCATGGCTCGGAGGATCGATGAGCTCGAACGACGGCGCGGGACACCGCTCCAGCATATCTCGGAAGGGTTTTCTGGATTGGCTCCTGGGGACCAGTGTGGGCGGTCTGATCGTCGCCGTCATCTACCCGGTGACGCAGTACATCGTCCCTCCGGAGGTTCCCGAGGCCACCGTCAGTTCGGTGGTGCTGCCCTTCGAGTCCGGCGACATGGCCGCCAACTCGGGCCGGATCTTCAAGTTCGGCAGCAAGCCCGCCATGATCATCAAGACGGCGAGCGGGGAGCTTCGGGCCTTCTCGGCGCAGTGCACCCACCTGGACTGTACGGTCCAGTACCGTGACGATCTCCACGAGATCTGGTGCGCCTGCCACAACGGGCACTACGACCTCACCGGGGCGGTCACGCAGGGCCCGCCGCCGAGGCCGCTCGTGCCCTATGCGGTCGTCGTCCGCGGGACGCAGATCATCGTCACCCAGCCCACCTGATGGAGCCGCCTAAAGTGGGAGCCGACAAGAAAAGACCCCGGAGCCTTGGGCAGTCCTCTGGCTTGATGAAGAAAGTCATCGAGTGGCTGGACGAGCGACTGGGCTTCAAGGCCCTGCTGCCGGTGATGCGCAAGAAGGAGGTGCCGGTCCACAGGCACACCTTCTGGTACTACATCGGAGGAATGGCGCTCTTCCTGTTCATCGTGCAGATCTGTACGGGCATCCTCCTGCTCTTCTACTACCGCCCCAGCGCCGAGGGAGCCTTCGAGTCGGTTCAGTTCCTCATGGCCGAGGTGAAGTTCGGATGGCTCATCCGCTCCATCCATTCGTGGGGCGCGAATCTGATGGTGTTCATGGCGTTCATCCACCTGTTCAGCGTGATGCTGCTCAAGGCGTATCGGTCGCCGCGGGAACTCACCTGGATGACGGGCGTGGCGCTCTTGGGCGTCTCCATGGGCCTCGGCTTCACCGGGTATCTGCTTCCCTGGAACGAGTTGGCGTTCTTCGCCACGCGCGTGGGGTCCGAGATCCCTGGCGTGTTTCCCATCGTGGGAGACTTCATCCGCAACGTGCTGCGGGGTGGGGAAGACGTGACCGGCGCCACGCTGACGCGCTTCTACGCATTGCACGTGTCGGTGCTCCCTGCCACGGCCTTCCTGCTCGTCGCCCTCCATGTGCTCATGGTCCAGAAGCACGGCATGAGCGTTCCGCCCAGCATCGAGGCTGAGGGCGGGCCGAAGAAGACCATGAAGTTCTTCCCCAACTTCCTGATCCGGGACCTCATGGGCTGGCTGGCGGCGCTGGCGCTTCTGGCCGCGGTGGCGGCCTTCATCCCGGCTCATCTGGGGGTGAAGGCGGATTCCTTCGCTCCTGCACCCGCGGGCATCAAGCCCGAGTGGTACTTCATGTTCATGTTCCAGACCCTGAAGATGCTCCCGCCGGAGATCCTGGGGATCGAGGGCGAGTTGGTGGGTGTCGCCGCGTTCAGCCTGGCCGGCGTCGTCCTCTTCTTCGTCCCCTTCCTGGATCGCCCCAAGCCCGGCGAGAAGCCCAAGAAGCTCTGGACCTGGCTCACCCTTGCCGCCCTGGCGTACATCCTGGTGCTGACCTACATAGGATACACCGTGAGCGCGACGGCGTAGGCGGCGCCGGGGCACGGCGGCCCGACCGGACGCAAGAAACCCCCGGTCCCTTCATGGGGCCCGGGGGTTCTTCGCTTTCAAGCGACCCGCCGCGCGTCAGTTCTGCCAGGAGGGCCTCGACACCAGCCCTGGCTGGAACGTCGCCAGATACCCCACCAAGTCCCAGACGTCGGAGTTGCTGAGGACCGTGCCCCACGCGGGCATGAGCGAGCCGTGGACATGGTCGCCACCTGCGCGGATCTTCGCGTAGACGGCGTCCCAGTCACGACTGGCCACCAGCGTGTCGGTGGTGAAGTCCACGGGCTTGACCTCCACCAGGGCGGCGGCGGCGGGGCCGTCGCCGCGGCCCGCCACCCCGTGACACCCTGAGCAGCGGAACTGGAAGATCCGCCCACCGTTGATGGCGCTCCCGGGAATTTCCGGTGGGTAGGCGATCGCGGGGATGTACGACAGTGCGGCTTCGAAGCTCTCCTGGTTCACCAAGCGGGCGACATACTGCATATGGGGATGCTCGGGGTCGGCATCCGCGAGGCTGGCCTGGAACCTCTGGCGCAGGGTCGCGGCCGAGGCGAGCGCGTAGTCCTGCGTCTGGAACGTGGGCGGAACGATATCGCTCGTTCGTGCCGGTCCGTCCCCATGCCCCGCCGATCCGTGGCAGGTCCAGCAGACCGACTCGAAGACGATCTGCCCCTCCTTCTGGACCGCGTTCAGAGCCAGGGCCTCGTGGGGAACGGCGGCAGCTGTGACCGTTGCGCCCGCGCCGGCCTGGCCGGCCGGCGTTTCCGCCGGCTCGGCGCATGCGGCCAGGGCTACGGCCAGGACCGACGAAACGGTGACGAGCACATGCTTCTTCATCAAGATCTCCGGGACGTTGAACGAGGTGCCGACGACATGCGCGCACGGGTGCGTGACTCTGCGAGGCAGGGCGCTCTGACGTTGAGAATGGGGACCTGCACTGTCTGTAGGACGAATCCCCCTCGCTCCGGTGGGAGAATCCCCACAGGCCAAAATGGCCGGTTCCGGGCAGAGAGCAAGGGGGCAGGCGGTGAGCTTCCGGGAGAGCCACGCAACCCCTCCGCCGAGGTCCACCGTGAGTGACCTACCCACGTTCTCTCTGAGCATTTCCCAGGTCGAGCGCTTCGCCTTCGATGTCACCTTCGACAATGAGGCCTGGCCCCCGGTGCGCGTGGATGAACCCGCTCCCCTGGGGGGGGCGTGCGGGCCCAACGCAGCGCGGCTTCTGGGCGCTGCCGTGGGAAACTGCCTGGCGGCAAGCCTGTTCTTCTGCCTGGAGAAGTCCAGGATCCCAGTGAAGGACCTTCGGGCCGAGGTCGCCGGGGAGATCGTGAGGAACGACAAGGGGCGCATGCGGATCGGGTCGGTGAATGTCACCCTGCACCCCACCCTCGAGGGGGTGGCCCCGGAGAGCATCGCCCGTTGCCTGGAATTGTTCGAGGACTTCTGCCTGGTGACGCAAAGCGTCCGGGAAGGCATCGACGTGCAGGTTTCCGTGAGGGCCCACGCCGGTTGACCCGGCGGGGAGATCGCGTAGTTTTGACTGCTCCCGTTCGTTCATCGAACGGGTCACGCCTCGCTAGCTCAACTGGCTAGAGCAACTGACTCTTAATCAGTAGGTTCGGGGTTCGAGTCCCTGGCGGGGCACTGTAGGATTTGTAAGAAGGGCAGGTGCCTGGTTTGTCCCACTGGTGCCTGCCCCTCTTGTGTTTGGGGGCTTGCGGCGGAATTCTCAACATTCCCCCCCCGCTGTCTGTCTTGGTCTGGACAAGGGTGGTCGGGGGCGGAGATACTGGGTAAGTCCGGGTGCCCTACCAGCGTACAACCGGATGCGCTAACCTCAATTCTCAACATATGCACAGGACTCTCCTGCTGATGCCAATCCTGCCCTCGGCAGGCCCGCTCCCGGGTAGGGATGACAAGGAGGTCGGGCCCTTTGGGGCCGGACCCTGAGTTGAGTACGGGCCGGCTCTCGTCGTAGAGCGAATCCGAAACGAACTATCCCGCAGGCGCCCTTAATCGGGGGGGCGCCTTTTCTAATACCCCTACACCATGTCCTTCGAGGCATTTCACCGGTATGGCGATCGTGCGACCCGAGGTCCTCTCCCTGCGTCCCGCAGGCCTGTCCCAGTTTGGGGAGAGGAGGTGGTAGGTCTGAACCAGGCCCAGCCACCGTCGCCGTCATGGGGCCGGATCTCACCGTAGATCCGCGTGTGACAGGCCACAATTCGCGGGCGCCGAGGGGCGCCCTATCCAGAGCCCTGAGCATTTCCTGAGGAGGAAGTAATGGGCCCAAACTTAGTCCGAGGAGCCTGGCGCGGCGTGCTACTGCCCGTCGTTGCGCTGCTGGTGTTCGGCCTTCCGGCCGTAGCACAGCAGCAGGCCACCGGAACCATCCGTGGTCAGGTCACCGACGCGGTGACCATGCGCCCGCTGTCGGGCGTGCAGGTCTCAGTCCCCGGCACGGGCCGGGGCGCGCTGGCCAACGCCAGCGGTCAGTTCCTGGTGCTGAACGTGCCGGCGGGCACGTTCACCGTTCGCGCCGAGATCATCGGCTATGCCATCCAGGAGCAGCAGGTCACCGTGGTCGCAGGGCAGGTGGCGCAGGCGGATTTCCGCCTGAGCCAGTCGGCTCTGGAGCTGGATGCCATCGTGGTGACGGGCACGCCGGGCCAGACGCAGAAGCGCGCGCTGGGCAACTCGGTGTCGCAGTTCGACGCGGCTGCGGTGACGGACGCGGTGCCGGTCCCCAACCTGCAGGAGATGCTGCAGGGCAGGACCCCAGGGCTCACGCTGATCTCCAACGGCGGTGGGGCGGGTGACGGGTCTCAGATTCGTCTCCGCGGGTCAGGCTCGCTGAACGCGGGCTTCGAGCCGGTGATCTACATCGACGGGATCAAGATCGAGAGTGGGAACCAGGGTGGCATGTGCGGGTCGGTGACGCACTGCACGACGGCCCTGGAGTCCATCAACCCGAATGACATCGAGTCGGTGGAGATCATCAAGGGACCGGCGGCGTCGACGCTGTATGGCGCCGAGGCCGCGGCCGGGGTGATCCAGATCATCACGAAGAAGGGCCGCTCGGGCTCCGGCGTGCAGTGGAGCGGAAGCATCGACGCAGGCACTTCGGACTGGGCGGTGGATCGCCCGGTGACCTACTGGCAGTGCACCCAGTCGAACACCACGTCGAGTTCTTACCCTGGCTGTGCCGGCGTGACGCCTGGGACGGTGAAGGTATACCGTCCGCTGGATCAGAACCCCAACGCCATGCGTGGCAACGAGGGTTCGGACGACCCGAACGGCGCGGGCCAGTACGGCATCAACCTGTCGGCCCGTGGCGGCGGTGACCTGTTCAACTTCTTCGTGAGCGCGGAGAAGAGCGACGAGCAGGGCGTGTTCCTGAACAACTACAGCCGGCGGACCGGCGGGCGCGCGAACTTCGGGTTCACGCCGTCGGAGAAGCTGAACTTCAACATGAACGTGGGCTACGTGCGTACCCACGTGCGTGCGCCGCTGTCGAACAACTCGTCCAACTCCATCCTGCGCAACGGGATGCGGGGTCGGGCGGACGCGACGTATCAGTACGAGGTCGGGTACCGGAACTTCGGTCCGACGCTGGCCAACGAGTGGGACGTGCAGACCAAGGGCGAGCGGTACACCGTCGGTCTGACGGCCAACTACAACCCGTTCACGTGGTTCTCGAACCGGCTGGTCATCGGCCTGGACAACCAGAACCGTCGTGTGAGTGACTTCACGGGCATCGACCAGACGGGTAGACGACCCTGGGGAACGACGCGTTCCACGGGGTATACGGACATCGAGATCCGGCCGATCCACAACTGGACGGTGGACTACTCGGGCACCATCGACACCGAGATCAACGAGACCGTGACGTCGGCGTTCAGCGCGGGCATGCAGCTCAACTCGCGGAAGTACGAGAACTACGGGGTGACGGGCGAGGGCCTGGTGGCCAACGCGCTGAACCTGGTGAGTTCCGCCGCGATCAACCGCGGCTCGCAGAGCTTCAGCGAGCAGACGTCGCTGGGCTTCTACGTGCAGGAGCAGGTGGGCTTCAG
>DATHZE010000104.1:0-22094 GCA_035458765.1 Longimicrobiales bacterium | reverse complement strand
TGGCCTCTCCTGCTGGAAATCACGGGGAGTCGCACGAATCTACTATGGAACCCCGGGGACACGTACGGACAGCTTCGGGGCGATCCGGCGTATCACCTGTCATGACCAGCCGAACCCGATTCCTCAGCCGCGTCGTCCGTGGGGTGCTCGCCCTCCCCCTCCTGGCCTGCGGCGACACCCCCACCTCCGTCGAGCTCCCCGACGCCGACGTGCGCATCCTCTTCGTGGGCAACTCCCTCACCGCAGCGAACAACCTGCCTGGGCTGGTGGCGACCATCGCCAAGTCCGCGGGGCACTCCGCGGAAGCGCTGGGTCTCGTCGCCCCCAACTACAGCCTCGAGGAGCACTGGAGGAGCGGCTTGGCGGATCGGATCCGGAAGGAGGGGCCGGACGTGGTGATCTTCCAGCAGGGGCCGACATCGCTCCACGAGAGCCGCGTGCATCTGCTGGCCTGGGCGGACTCCTTCGCCCCGGTGGTTCGCGAGGCGGGCGGCGAGCCGGCGTTCCTCATGGTATGGCCGGAGATCCAGCGGGTCGGGGCCTTCGACGCGGTACGGGAGAACTACCGGGCCGCGGCGGTGCGGGCGGGCGGCATCTTCATTCCCGCGGGCGAGGCATGGAGAGCCCTCGTCCCCGGAGCGGGTGCCGGCGAACCCGTACTCGGACCCGACCCCTATGGCCCCGACGGCTTCCACCCGTCCGAAGAGGGTTCGCTGCTCGCGGCCTACGTGACGGTCGCAGCGATCTTCGGCGAGTCCGTGCAGGGCCTGCCCGCCGACATGGCACCGGGAGACGGGCGAAATCCATCGATCCACCTGGACCCGGACGTGGCGGCACTGCTCCAGAGGCTGGCCGACGAGGCGGTGGCGGCGTTCCCGCCCCGGGGCTAGCGGCATTATGCTTTTCCGGTCCACCTCTGACCGGAGCCGTCCATGTCCCCCGTTGCCACGACCACCCTACGTCCCCTCTTGGCGACCCTGATCGTCGCCGCGCTTCCTCTCGGCTTCGCCGCCTGTGGCGGAGGCGATGCAGAACCCGGCGCCGGCGGCGACTCGGCCGCGACCTCGGGGGACCTGATCGTATCCGGTTTCTCGACGCCGGAGTCGGTTCTCTACGACGCGACTTCCGACGTCTATCTCGTCTCGAACATCAACGGCGGGGCGGTGGCCAAGGATGGCAACGGGTTCATCTCCCGCGTGTCTCCCGACGGCGAGATCCTGGACCTCCGCTGGATCGACGGCGCCGACGACGGGGTCACCCTGAACGGACCCAAGGGGATGGCCATCCAGGACGGCACGCTGTACGTGGCCGACATCGACTGCGTGCGGCTGTTCGATAGCGAAACCGGCGCCCCCAGGGACGACATCTGTCTGGAGCACGCCACCTTCCTCAACGACGTGGCACCCGGAGGCAACGGCACGGTGTTCTTCACCGACTCCGGGTTCGAGGAAGGACCCCAAGGGCTGGCCCCGTCCGGAAGCGACGCCGTGTACCGCCTCATCGGCGACGACCGGGTCGTCGCGGTGAAGAAGGAGCCCGCGCTCGGGGCCCCCAACGGCGTGGCGGTGGGTACGCGCGGCATCATGGTGGTGACCTTCGGCTCGGGAGAGGTCTACCGGCTCACCGCCGAGGGCGAGCGCACCGCGATGATGCCGCCGTCGGAACGCCAATTGGACGGCATCGAGATCCTGCCCGACGGCGGCTTCCTCATGTCGAGCTGGGGAGACCGCTGCGTCTATCGCGTGGGGAGCGACGGCAAGGTGTCCAAGGTGCTCGTCGACGTCGACGCCCCCGCGGACATCGGGTACGACTCCAAGCGGAATCGGGTTCTGGTGCCCCTGTTCAACGCCAACCAGGTGCAGATACACCCGCTGGGCTGACCCGGTTCTGGCGGGACCTCGCGGGAGGACCGTGGCGTTTCGCCGCGGTCCTCCCGTTCCACATCCGGGAAAAAAATGCAGGCCCGAGGTCCCCCATGCGTGCCATTCAAGGGATGACGAGACCGGCACGTCCCTTGCTCGTTGAGTCCCCCAGAGCCCCCCCAGGGCGAAGACGAGGGCCCCGAGCCTATGAACGGCATGAACAGACTGACCTCACAGATCCTGCCCCTCGTGGCGCTGGCCGTGATCGCCAGTCCGGTCGTGACGGCCATCTTCGAGCCTGACGAGGCGCCCGAGCCGGTTCGGATCGTCCGCGCCCCCGACCCCGCGCCGATACGCCCGGAAACGGACCCCGGTACCTGGTTCGAGAAGATCCGGCCTCACTGCACGCCTGCGGAGGCCACGCTGTTCACCGACCTGAATCCTCCCCCCGAGGGCGTGGAGGGCACGGGATACAAGGCGGCCTGCCTCGCGCTGGCGCAGTCCGTTCCCAGGGCTCGTGCCCTGCTGTTGGCGCTGCCTGCAGAGGTCCGTCTTCAGGGAGCCTCCATGGTCTTCGACGTGGCGCAGGAGCTGTCCACCCAAGGGAGATACGACAGGGCGGGCCCTCTCATGGAGCTGGTCCTGGAGTTCTGGCCAAACCATTACCAGGCGCTCTACGCAGCCGGCACCGCCCGCTTCATGTCGGGAGACCCCGCCGGCGCTCAGCTCTTCTTGGGACGCTTCCGCGAGGTGTACCTCGGCGACGACAGCCTGGTGCACAGCGCCAAGCTCATGTTGGGCGATACGGCCCAGCCCTAGCGGATCAGGTCAGCGCGGTGCGCAGCGCCACGCGGTGGGCTTCGGTGAGTGCGTCCATCTCGAAGATTGACACCCCGGCAGCCCCACCGGAACGCGCCTCACCGACCGCGCGGGCCAGATCCTCGGGACCCAGCGCCGGAAGGTAGAGGCCCGCGTAGAGCTCTCTCTGGGTTCCCTTCAACGCGTCGGTCCCCTCCCGCACGCCCTGTCCGATCCATGCGATCCCTTCTTCGTAGAACGAGTGGTAGAGCATGGGAAAGAACCGGTCCACCGGCCACTCGTCCCAGGCCTGGCGAACCAAGCGGCGGGCAATGGCGGGCGTGGGAAACACCGCCGCACTGAGCTCCTTGTCGCGGGCGTGGACGGCCGCCGCCAAATCCTCTACGACCCGGGTGATCCCATCCCAGCGAAAGCTCCGCCACGCTTCGTCCTCGGTCGGATCGGGGATGGCCAGGGGATCACGACCATCACGCTGGGCGAAGGCCTCTCGACACGCCTCGCAGTAGCAGAAATCGAAGGGGGGCAGCTCACGATCCTGAACCAGGTCGTAGGTGGCCCAGAGTCCCCGGGGCAGAATGACGTCGCAGTGGCGGATGTAATCCAAGTGCACCCCATCGACGCCGGGCTCGTCCGCGACGCGCTCCACCTGCGCGCGCAGGTAGTCACGAACCTCTCTCCGTGTGGGGCACAGCCACTTGTAGTAGCCCACGTAGGGTGGCTCGGTGAGGGAGGATACGCCCAGTCGGCTCACGGTGAACCACTCCGGGTGGTTCTCCTGGACCCAGTCGTCTCCGTTGCGGTTCATGATCCAGGTCCAGCGGTGGAAGGACATCCCCAGGTCCTGCGCCACCCCAGGGACGAGCTCCGACTGGCCACCACCGACCAGAACCCCGGTGACCCCCGCTTCCCGGAGGCGCCCCAGGCGCTCCTCCCAGTCGGACCGGGACCGATCCCGGTCGCCGTGAACCCAGGCCCACCCCGTGAACGACGCTGCGCGCCCGGCGAGGGCGCCCTCCTCCCGTGCGCGTTCCTCCGGGAGGGCCAGAGCCCCCGCCATGCCCCCCAGAGCGTTCCGCAGGAAATCCCGGCGCTTCATCGCACCTCTCCCCGGAGACCCACGAACCGCACGCGACCCCATCGCTCGGGACGATGCATGTCGATGACACCTTGGGGAGACCAGACCCAATTGCTCTCGGGATGCGCTTCGTCTGCCGTCCCTTCTTCGGCCTTGGCGTACCGGCCGTCGCGGACCTCCAGGGGCCACGTCACCCGGGAGAAGTTGACCCTCCACACGTCCCCCTCCGCCGGCGGGGCTCCAGGAGTCTCCGAGTCCGGCACGGAGAGGTCCGCCCAGGGAATGGCCAACTCCACGCTCCACCCAGCGTCCCGGTCCGACGGGTCGTTGAGCGTGCCGCGCAGGTCGACACCGACCCGGAGACCCGGGGAGTCCCAGCCCAATTGCGCGCGGCCGCCCATCCAATACGGTTGCCCCATGAACAGGTCCAGCACGACACCCAACGCGTTCACCTCCACCTCGAAATAGTCGAGGCCGTTTCCGTCGGGGTCGAGAAAGACCTCGAAATCGTTTTCCTGCCACACGATGTCGTCATGCTCGGTGAGCGTAGCCCAGATGTGGGGCTCCTCCATGTCGGCGTGAACGTACAGAAACTGGTCGTCCCAGAGGAGCCTTGCCCGGGTAGCCAGCGGGGGCCGCGCCACGCTGTCGCCCCGGATGTCCACGAACGGCTCCGTCCACACGGCGTCCCGCCAGGCATCTTCGTCGGCGCGGCCGTCCACGTGGACGGGTCCCGACGCCCGCACGCACGAAAGCTCCCGGGGGGCCTGCGGGCCGGACGTTGGAGAGGTCTCCACCCCCTCCACCGTCGGCGTCATCCCCAGGGACACCCCCACCGACAGCAGGGGCCCCGCTGCCCAGGCCGCGCGGCGCCGCACCCGCACGGTCACCGCCCGACGCCAGCTCCGCCGATGGGCGGACCCTGCATCTCCCCGGCGTACGCCTTCCGCAGCTCATCGTGGTATTGGGCCAGGAGCCCCTTCAGCGTCGCCTGCTCCTCTTTTACCGCCGCCCGGAACTTCGCGTCGGTGAGGAAGTCGTAGAGGACCGCCGCCATCACCTGCGCGTCCATCCGGAAGCCCGTGTGGCCGACCTCCGTGAAGGCATCGTCGCGCATCTGATAGGTGTGGTAGGCTCCCGTCGAACTCATCACCGACACGCCCACGCCGGGAATGTCCCGGGCCACCGACCCCGTCTCCTCGTATCCCGCGGGAGGTCCATGCTCCTCCATGAGCGCGGGCGCCCCCAGCTTCCTGGCGTAGGCGAACGTCGCCTCCTCCAGCGTGCCCAGGGTGATGCCGTCGCGGTATTCGCCGTAGGGCTCGATGGAGACCTTCACCCCCATGCCCAGGGCCGCGCCACGGGCCGCGTCATCGATCATCTGCTGGACGTGCTCCAGGTACACCTCGTCGGGATAGCGGATGTAGTAGTCCACCACCGCCCGGTCGGGTACCACGTTGGGGGCCACGCCACCCTCGGGGATCACGCCCTGGATACGGGCCTCAGGACGGAACGTGGTGCGAAGCCGCTCCACGGTGGTGAAGAACGAAACCGCTGCCTGAAGCGCGTTGCGCCCGTTCCACGAAGCGAGCTGGTGGGACGGATACCCGGTGAAAACGTACTTCACCTCGTTGATGTTCAGGCAGCAGGTCCCGAAGCCGGCGCGCGCCCGGGCCGTGCCCATGCTGGAATGGCTCCGGATCAGGATGTCGGCGCCGTCGAAGACCCCTGCCTCGTGCATGATGGTCTTGGCGGGCGGGCCGACTTCCTCGGCGGGCGTCCCGTAGAGCTTGATGCGCCCCTGCACCCGGTTCGCCGTCATGTGCTCGGCAAGGGCCACCGCAGCCGCGATCGCGACCGGCGTCTGTGCGTTGTGCTGGTCCCCGTGGAAGTTGCCCTGGGTCCCACGGAGCGCATCATATTCGCCAATGAGCCCGAGGGTCGGCCCCGCGGTGCCCGCGGGCGAGTCCCAAGAGGCGACGAACGCCGTCTCTAGCTCCGCCACCCCCATCTCGATGGTGAAGCCCTTGCTCCTCAGCACCTTGGTGAGCGTGTCCACCGACGCGTGCTCCTGCCACCCCACCTCGGGGTTGTGCCCGATGTGGTCGGCCAGCGACTGCATCTCGCCGTTCCACACGGCCTCGGCGCGCGCCACGACGGCGTCGCGCTTCGCGTCCTTCCGCGCGGCCAGCTTCGTCGCCATCCCCATGGGGTCCAACCGGGCCTGGAGCGCGTCGATCTGTCGAAGCACGTCGGCGGCGGCGGCGCGCTCGGTGTCGGTGGTCTGGGCGGACAGTGGGGCCGAGAGCGCGAAGAGCGCGACCAGGGTAAGGAGACGGCGCATGGATCCTCCGGGGAACGGTTCGAAGACGGCCGCAGAATAGGGACGCGGGAGTCGATCAGCCATAGTGGGCACCATCACCCTCTGCTCAACGCCCCCTCGCATTTCTCGGTGAGGTCCGCGTAGATCTGGAGGGCAATGAACGACTCACCCTGGAGGTCCAGGCGTAGGTCCAACTCGAGCCCTCGCGCGACGACGCCACCCATGACGGAGAGGACCCGGCCCTGCGCCTCGCGGGCCAGCGCCTGCGTCTCGTAGACCCGAGCCGTCTGGAGGATCCACTCGTATGGTATGTGCGCAACGTCACCCGTGATTCTCGCCGTCTCCCATGCCGCGTCCGAAAAATCGGGCAACTCGCCGCCCAGACCGGCCTCCCCGGTGATCTCACCGGCCCGCAGCCGCGCAACCAGGCTGGAAACAGCGTCATATATGGTTTGAACGCTGGCGACTCCCGAGCGGATTTCTTGCTGGTTCGCGCGCAGTTCGGCCTCCATACCGGCTCGTGCCCGCGCCACCTGCCCCGCGACCTCGCGGTCAACTCTCCACTGGTCCACGGCCAAGGCCACCAACACCGCGAACACCACCATGGCTGCCTCAGCCACGAGCGCCGCGAACCGGCGTTCCCCAGCACCCCTGGTCATCAGCCCTTCATCCTCTTCTCCCGCTCCGCCCACGACTCCCCGTTGGTGATCCAGGATGCCGCCGGCTCCCCCTTCAACCAGTGGCCAAACCACTCCAGGATCCGCCGGTGGTAGTCGATCTGTTGCTCCTTCTTGCGCAGGCCGTGGTCAGCCCCGGGATAGACCAGCATGACCACCGACTTTCCTGCTCTGCGGGCGTAGTTGTAGTACTCCTGCCCCTGGCGAAAGTCCACCGTGCCGTCGCTGTCGCCGTGCATGACGAGCACCGGCGTCTGGAGGTCGTCGATGAAGTTCACCGGAGAACTCTCCAGGTGGCCCTGGAGGTCATCCCAAGGCGGCACCGCCATGCGGGCCTGGCCGGTCTCCCAGTGTCCGAACTCCTCCAAGCCGGGTCCCCAATGGATCTCCCCTGGGAAGCTGATGAAGTCGGTGATGGCGGCTCCAGCCACCGAAGCCGCGAACCGGTGGGTGCGTGTCGGCAGGTAGGCCGCCTGGTAGCCACCCCATGAGTGACCGATCAGGCCCATGTGGTCCGCGTCCACGTGGCCCGTGGCCACGGCGGCGTCCAGTGCGTGCTCCACGGCATCCAGGGCCGAAGGACCCGGCCGACCGGGCTCGTATACGATGTCCGGCATCAGGACGAAGTAACCCTGCTGGGACCACGCCTGATAGTTGTAGTAGCTGCGCTCCGAAGGCGTCCGATAGGCGTGCAGCCCGTCGGAGAGGCGCTCGTACTGATAGAGGATCAGTGGGTACTTCTTCCCCACTTCGAAGTTCGCCGGATAGACCAGGATGGCCTGGAGGTCGTGCCCTGCGTCGGTGGTGTACGAAACGAGTTCGCTGTGGCCCCAGGCGTAGTCGCCCTGGAAGGGGTTGGTGGCGGTCACCTGCTTCAACTCCGCGAGGTTCCGCGACCCCACGAAGACGTCGGGCGAGTCGTCCCATCGCTCGGTGCGCAGGGCGTAGCGCTCGGCGTCGCGAGCCCGACGAAGGCCCGTGACCTGGGCATCCTGGAAGACCAGGGTTTCCACCTGGCCGGGCCGGGAGACTTTGGCGTACCCCGACGCCTTCGTCTTCAGGTCCCGCACCGAGAGCCACACGGACTCGGAGGGATCCAGCTCTGTGGGCTCGCGGGAGAAGGGTCGGGCGTCGGGGTCGAGGTCCACCACCCGATATTGTCGGCCCTCTTCGGCCCCCCGGGTGATCCGGGTCAAGGCGCCGGAGCGGAGATCCGCCCGCCACACGTCGTGCCGGTCGTAGACCAGGGCTGCCCCCTCGCCCTCCATCCATCCACCGACACCCCACGGCGGCCGGGGGCCGGGGTAGTCGTACTCCTCGAGAGGCTGCGTGAACTCGGCGCTACTCCCCTCTCCCAGCACCTGCCGCCCCAGCGTCGCGAGCGTCACCGTCACCCACTTTTCGTCCTCGTATACGAGGGCAATGCGACCGTCGGGGCCGGTCTGAACGCCGTCCTGCACCGCCTCTGCCAGCAGGGTCCGGGCGCCCGTCGTAGGATCCACGCGGTACCAGTCGGCAGCGCCGTCGCCAAAGCGTCGGGCCACATGGTATGGGGTGTAATCCGGAACCAGGCCCCAGGCGCCACCCTTCACCATGGTCACGGGCTCGTCGAGGTCGTCCCCGAGGACCACCAGCCGGTCGTCGGGGTGCCATGCCGCCAGGAGCGTCCTGCGGGCGTCCCGGGAAGCGGCAACTTCCTGGCCCCGGAGGATGACATCGTCGTTCCAATGCCAGATCTGCACGTCACTCCCTTCCTCTTCCTTCTCGTCCTTAGCCGGAGCGTTGGCCGAGTCGGGTTCGGTCGGCGCGGCAGCCCACGGCCGCAGGCCGACGAAGACCGTGCCGCCCTTCCCGTCGAAGGTGATCCCTGCGTGCTCCGTGACCCGCAGCGTATCGCCCACTTCGGGACGCCCAGCCCCTTCCAGCACCCTCGGTGCGCGGGTCGTGGTTGCATCGTCCCACACCAGAACGTCGTGGGACTCCTCCTCGCGTCGATCCAGCTTCACGGAACGGAGCACGGCGAGCTGGCGCGACTCGTCCCGCCACGTGAGCGCCCGGTAGTGTGCATCCTTCGAGTCCAACGTGCGCAGCACGCCACTGCCCGGATCGAAAAGGGCGACGCCGCTGCCGCTCCCGGCGGCGGTGCGCATGGTGAGGGCCAGCAGCGCTCCCTCGTCCTGCCACGCGAACGTCTCCACGTTGCCCAGGAGGGTTGTGGCTCCCGTCGCGGGGTCCATGACCATGAGGTCCGCACCCACCGTATCGGCAGAGGCGTATGCGTGGACGGCGAGCCAGCGGCCGTCATCGCGAAAGGCGAAGGCCCGGGCCTGGAGCAGGACCGTGTCCCTGCGCGTGCTCAGATCCACGAGCCCAAGTTGGCTGCGGACGGGCTCGTCGGATTTCTCGGCCTCCTCGGGGGACACCCCCTTCAGGTACGCCAGCCAGCGACCGTCCCGACTGAACGCCGGCGCCGAGGCGTGCTCGAAGATCAGCGGGTCTCCGGTCCCATCGGCGCGGTGCAGGCGCACCTCCACCGACTCGTCGGTGCGGCGGATGTTCGCCGTGAGCCAGGTACCCGTGGCGTCCAACTCGAACCCACCCAACGACTCCCACTTCCCATAGTCGACCGGGGTCAGTGTGGGCTTCTGCTGGGCGAAAAGATGTGCGGGAAGTGACAGCGCCGCCCATAGGGCGACGAAGATGGCGGAGCGGCGGGCCTGCATGGATGCCTCCGTGAGAGACTTGAAGGGAGGGATGGGGACAATGCCCGCCGCGGACGGTCGAAGGCAAGGGGGCGTGCGCTCAGCGGACGTTGCCGTCGCGCGACGCCAGCGTTCGACATATTCTGCTGGGTTGCCGAGCCGGGATGGAACGGTGACGGCGGTGATCCTCCGCCGGAGGTCGGGCTCCAACACCGTGGAGGGGGCGGGTGCCATACTTTTGACCCGGCCTGAGCCCACCTCTGCGCACCTCTTTCTTCGACCCCTTGCCGTTGATGAACCACCGAGTCGCACCAGCCGCTGCGCGCTGCGCGATCTTCATGCTCACGCTCGCCTTCCCCCACGCCGTCGCGGGCCAGACTGCGGTCCTGCCCGACGGCTCGGTCCGGCCGATCCTGGCCGTGGGCGCTCTCGAAGGCAGCCTCCACATCGACGGCGTGTTGGACGAGGCCGTGTGGGACCAGGCACCCGTCCTCGCTGGACTGACCATGACCGAGCCGGAGGAGGGAGGGACCCCCGCGGCGACGACGCTGATCCGGGTGCTCGTCGACGCCCACGCCCTGGTCATCGGTGTCATGGCCATGGACCCCGATCCCGCCGGCATCGTGAGCACGTCCAAGGCCCGCGATCCGGAGATGGGCAAAGAGGACCACGTGAAGATCGTCCTCGACCCGTTTCTCGACGGCCGGACCGGATTCGTGTTCGCCGTGAATCCGGGGGGAGCGCGATACGACGCCCTTGTCGACCGCAACACGCGGAACGGAGAGGATTCGCAGTGGGACGCCGTCTGGGAGGCCCGCACGGCCAGGGGCCCCGAAGGGTGGTCCGCCGAGATCCGCATCCCCATCCAGAGCCTCACCTTCAACAGCACTCTGGACCGTTGGGGCTTCAACGTGGAGCGGCGCGTGGAGCGGCTCCAGGAAGTGAGTCGGTGGGCCAGCCCGTCCCGAGACGCCCAGGTTTCCCAGACCAGCCGCGCCGGCCTCCTGACCGGACTCCCCCGATTCGACACGGGCCTGGGCCTGACCGTTCGGCCCGCTGTCGTGCCCAACGCGGAGAAGACCGGTGAGGCAGGGTCCTGGACGGGGGACTTCGAGCCCAGCCTGGACGTGTTCCAGCGGCTCGGCTCGAACATGACCGCCATGGCGACATTGAACACGGACTTCGCCGAGACCGAGGTGGACACGCGGCGCACCAACCTCACCCGCTTCCCCCTCTTCTTTCCAGAGAAGCGCACGTTCTTTCTGGAGGGATCGGACCTCTTCAACTTCGGCGTCGGGCTGACCCAGTACCGCAGCTCGGACATCGTGCCCTTCTTCAGCCGGCGCATCGGCCTCCTCGAGGGGGCGTCCGTACCCCTGTCGGCCGGCGGAAAGGTCACCGGCAAGGTGGGAGGCACCAGCGTCGCTGCGCTGGTTACCCGCACGGGCCCCGTGGACGGCGTCGTGGAGGCGTCCACCATGGGAGCCTTCCGTGTCCGGCAGAACGTGATGGAGGAAAGCACGGTGGGCGTTCTCGGCACCTTCGGCGACCCTACCGGCGGGGCCGGCTCGTACCTGCTCGGAGCGGACTTCACCTATCAGACTTCACGGTTCCGGGGGAGCAAAACGCTGGTGGCGGGGGCCTGGGGCCTGGTGACCGATCGAGAGGGTCTGGAGGGAGACCGGACGGCTTTCGGGGCCAGCGTGGCCTACCCCAGCGACATATGGGACCTGACCCTCACGTGGATCCGCGTGGGGGACGGGTTCGATCCGGCCATGGGCTTCGTGCCCCGCACGGGCTTTCACAAGGCGAGCTTTTCCGGGGAGTACCGGGTCTACCCTGCGTCCCTCCCCTGGATAAGGACCATGCGCCACGAGTTCCGCCCCACCATGCACTGGTCATTGGACGGAACGTGGGAGAGCTACCGCCTCTTCACCGCACCCATCAACTGGCAACTGGAGAGCGGTGACCGCATCGAGATCAACGCGAACCCCGAGGGAGAGCGCCTGGACGAACCCTTCCAGATCGCAGACGGCGTGGTGATCCAACCCGGCGCGTACCACTACGTCCGCTATCGGGCCGAGCTGGAGTTGGCGGCAAAGCGGATGGTGAGCGGACAGCTCACCTGGTGGCTCGGGAGCTTCTATGACGGATCCCTGGACCAGTTCGAGGGCACGTTGCGGGTCAAGCCCTCGGAGTTGGTCACCGTGGAGCTCTCGGGCACCCGGAACGTCGGGCACCTGGAGGCCGGTGATTTCGACCAGACAGTGGTGGGGGTACGCGGGATCCTCAACGTCTCGTCGGACCTGCAGCTCGCCAGCTTCGTACAGTACGACGACGAGAGTCGGCAGATCGGTACGAACACCCGGCTTCGGTGGACCTTCCATCCGCTGGGCGATCTCTTCCTGGTGTACAACTACAACGTGGTGGACCGGCTGGACCGATGGGCGCTGGAAGCCACTCAGCTCATGGTGAAGGTCCAGTACGCGCTCAGGTGGTAGGGGGAACGAGCCCGTACGCTACGACAGTGGCGCCTGACACCACGAAGCATCGTTTGTTGAACGGGGGGGGCCGGTACACGAACAGGACGGACTCCCTGACCACCCGTGGCGCGGTTGCGGGAAGGTAGTGGCGATCCCTACGATTCTCCTCCCGCCCCTGACGCCCGACACAGCGACCATGTCCCATCCCCATTTCGATCACCTCCAGGCGCATCTCGATCGGATCCGCTACGGCCACCTCGTGGATTCGTCCCCGGAGAGCCTCTACCTCGGAGCGCAGGAAGGGGAGTCGTTCTGGGAGTTGGTCGGCCTCCGCGTGACGGGATGCCCCGTGGTGGTGCTGGCTCTCCTGCGTTTCCAGCATTTGGGCCTTCCCGGTGTTCCGAACTCCCGGGAGTCGCTCTCCAGCTACCTCTCGAACCTGCCTGCCCCGCGGGCCGCCGACGAGATCGGCGCCCTGTCGGTGATCCTGCCGCCCCAGGATCAGGGCATTCCCCTCTTCCTGAAGCGTCTCCGGGCAGGGATTCGGGTGGGCCTCGTGACCCTCGACCCGGCACGGGTCGAGCTCGCGTTCGACTTCCGCCTCCAGAACCCGACGCTCGTCGCCGACCTCCGGGACGAAGCCAAGCCGCTCCGGGACCACTACTACCGGACGGTGGATGGGCACCTCTTCCGGGGTCGATCCCACGAGATCCCGGCCACGGTGACGGGCGACTACCACCGCTTCGTGGCGATCTCGTCTCCGGAGCAACTGACGCCGCAGGGCATCTACCCTCTGCCCACGCTGTTCGTGAACCGAACCTACCTGGCGCTCCGGGCCCGGGCGAGGACCGTGGAAGAGTTGGCGGCGCTGAAGAACTGGGTGCCCTTTCTCACGGACGCGGCAAACGCCGGAAGCCTCCTGCCGACCCAACCCCGGCGGCACGGCCAGGGTCCTCCAACCGGCTCGCCACTGCCGACCTGACTGCGTTGATCGCTCCCTACCCCGTCAACGCCCGCACCGCGAAGTAGAACACGGACGGCCCCAGCAGACATCCGAGCCCCGTGTAGAACGTGGCCGTCATTGCGCCGTAAGGGACGAGCCGCTTGTCCGTCGCCGCCAGGCCGCCGGCGACGCCCGAGGTCGTGCCCATGAGGCCGCCGAAGATCATGGCTGACTTCGCGTTGTCCAGCCCGATGGCCTTGGCCACGAAGGGGGTGCCGATCATCACCATCATGGACTTCACCAGACCTGCGGCGATGGAGAGCGCGATGACCTCCGACGACGCTCCGATGGCCGACCCGGTAACCGGGCCCACGATGTAGGTGGCCGCACCGGCCCCGATGGTCGTCATGCTCACGGCGTCGGTGTACCCGAAGGCGTAGGCCACCGCCGCGCCCACGGCGAAGGAGCCCAACACGCCCACCAGGAGCGAGATCACGGCGCCGATCCCGGCGCGGCGGATCTCGTCGAAGTTCACGCCGAAGGCCGTGGCCACGATGGTGAAGTCCCTGAGCATGGCGCCGCCCATGACGCCCACGCCGCCCAGCACCGTGATGTCCGCCAGGCCGTTTGCGCCTCCCGTGACCACGCCGCCCACCCACGCCAGCACCAACCCCACGAAGATGGCGATGGCCGAGCCGTGGATGCGGCCGGCGGTGAGCTTGTTGGACACCAGGTACGACAGCCACACGACGATCCCCACGAAGGCGAAGGCCGTGATGAGGCCGTTCTTCACCATGACGTCGCCCAGGGTCTGGAGGATGCCCATCAGACGTCCTCCTCATCCGGCTCGGGCAGCGGCTCGCCCGCCCCGCCGATCCGGCTGATCACCGGCACCAGGGCGAGACACCCCACCACCGCCAGGGCACCGGCCGTGAACGCCGCCGGGCCACCCTCCAGGGCCGCCACCACGTTCTGCTTTGCCGCCATGGCCACGATCACGGGAATGTAGATGGCACTCCAGAACACGACGCCCTGGCGGGTCGGCGCCTTGAGGCGCCCACGCTTGATGAGGGCATCGGAGAAGAGGATGAGGAGGAGCATGGCGATGCCCACGCCGCCCACGTTGGCCTGGACCCCGATGAGTTCGCCGAGTAGGTCCCCGAGGAAGATCCCCGACAGGAAGCAGGCAGCCAGAAGCCCTACACCGTAGATGACCAAGATCCCTCCAGAAGAGTGGTTTCCGGGACAGCCCCCATACCCTTACAGCCCTTCTTCCTGCGCCACCCGCGACACCTTCCATGGATTCCAGCGATCGCGATACGACGCCTTGTTGAGCAGCTCCATGCCGTGTGCGAACGTCCGGACGATCCGCAGGAAGAGACCCGTGTACGGGGGCATCAGCGGGACGACCAGCAGCAGCCTCCGGTCGGCGGGCCTGAGTCCCGGCCGCAGGGCCAAAGACGCTACGGCGTATTGGATCAGGTTCGCCAGCATGTAGAGCACGTAGTTGACGACGATCAGGTAGGGGACCAAAGCCGCGTGGAAAAGGACCATCTGCGCGACGTACACCCACCATTTCAGGTTGAGGAGGAACGAGAAGACGACATTCTCCAGGGACGAGATGAAGTTGAGCCAGCTGAAGCTGGCCCAATCCATCCAGAAGACGTCCCTGTGCTTCCGCATCCGGAAGCGCACCATGGAACGGTCCCACCGATACCTCTGTCGGGCGATCCCCCGGAAGGTCGTGGGCACGTGCGTGAAGCAGATCGCGTTCGGCTCGTGCACGATCTTCATCCCCAACTTTCTCAGCTTCATGGCCAGGTCGCCGTCCAGGCCAGGCCCCACGTCCCACCCTCCCAGGCGCTCCAGGGTGTCCCTGCGGAAAGCCCCGAACGCCCCCGAGACGATGTGCAGCAGGCCAAGCGCGCTCGATACGGTCCGGCCGATGCTGATGGACTTGATGTACTCCAGCGCCTGGCACCGCGTGGCGAAACCGGCTTCGGGATTGGCGGCCCGGAGGTCGCCCCCCACGGCTCCCACGTCGGACTCGAGGTAGAACGGGAGGATGACGCGCTCGATGGCGTCGAAGCGCAGGTTGCTGTCCGCGTCGAGGTGGACGACGAATTCTCCCTTGGCGTAGAGGAGTGCCGTGTTCGCCGCGGACGCCTTTCCTCCGCGGGGGTCGTTGCGGACGTACTGATGGATCTTGCCTTCGCGCTTCAGGCGCCGGCAGATCCTCGGCGTCTCGTCGTCCGATCCGTCGTCCACCACCACCAACTCCACGTTTCTGTAGGTCTGGCGGGCCAGTGAATCGACGAGCTCCCCGATGTAGGCACCCTCGTTCTTGCCTGGGGCGACGACGGACACGAGGGGCCGCTCCCGGAAGAGGGTCGCCCGGGCCGCGGCCCGACGGCGTCGCTCCCGGGGCCCGTGGTAGGCCCACCGACCCAGCACGATGCCGTCGAGGAAGACATACCGGGCGAAGTCGATGACGAAGAAAGGCCAGAAATAGTAGAGCCAGTCGAGGGGGCTCAGACGTCCCAGGAACGCCAGAAGCCCGTCAAGAAACACCCGGCTGCCCCGCCTCGAGCGCCTCTTTCGCCCACCCGGCCAGCAGATCCGCCACAACCTGATCGACGTCGAGTCCCTCCTGAAGCGGGAGGATGGCGAAGCTCAGCCGCGGCGGATTCGGGACGTTGAGCTGGAGCAGGGTGCCCACGGCCTCCTGAAGGCGCTCCACCGCACGCTGAGCCTGGCGCGGCGACGTCTCCGCGAGAAGCGCGAGGAAGAGGGACTCGTTCCGGGCCGAAAGGAGGTCGGATTCGCGCAGGATTCCGCGGAACGCCACCGTCAGCTCCTCGAACACCTCGCGAACCCGACTCCCGAGCTCGACGTACACGTTCTCCATGCCCTGGAAGCTCAGCACGAGCAAGGTGCTCTCGGACCGCTCGTATCGAGCGGTCCGGTACGCCTCCGCCGCCACGAGATCCTTCATGACGGCATAGTCGAAGAGCTTCACCTTCTTCTGGAGAATGCGCACGAAGAGGCTGTCCAGCCCGTGGGCCGCGGCGTTCTCACCGAATGCCGTCACTTCGTAGGACTTCATCGTGCGCAGGATCTGGACCTCGGGGGGCGTGACCCGGTGGCAGCGGTGACAGACCGTGGTGATGGTCGGCTCGGGAAAGCGGTGCTGGCACTGGTTGCAGTCGTAGACCAGCGACGGCTTGTCGTAGTCCACCCCGATCTGCCGCATCTCCCGGTCGCACTTCGGGCAGACCAGGTCCCCCCCGCGCACGTAGTCCCTCAGCGGCGACACGTGCCCACAGCGGAAATGGTGGACCATGTCGTCCACCCGGAGGTCCGCCGTTCCACAGTCGGGGCACACTTCGAGGAAGTTCAGGAAGGCGCACCGGCAGTGCGTACAGGCGTGGGACCTGGTGACGAAAGTCCCCGCCAGGAGCCGCTGTTCCTCGAGGAGATGGAGAAGCTCCCCGACATCGCTCTCGGCCGGCCCGTCCCCAAGAAAGGGCTCCAGGGGCGGGTACCGGAACCCCGACGCGGCCTTGATCGTCGCCACCGGGGAGAACGTGGAGGCCCGCGTCGCCATGAATCGGAGGATCCGGAAGGACAGATCCGAGTCTCCCTCGGGACCGGTGACCCCCAGGGGCGCCGAACGCCGCCGGATCGCGTCCACGTGACCTTGCACGGCGGAGGGCACCTCTTCGGAGAGATCCATGTCCCAGACCGCATCCGCGAGTCCCGCCAACTCCTTGGCGTCGGACTCCCTGCCCGTCAGGAGCACCACCGGCTTGAGGTAGATCGCGGGGAGGCGGTGCCGGCGGATCCGCTTCAGCGTCTCCAGCGGCGACCCTGAGCCATGCTCGTGCAGCAGGAAAGCCGAGGCCGCCTTGGCCTCCGGAGCGTCCAGGTCCTCAGCCCAGACGGCTCCGAAGCGCCCCTGGTACGGGTCCCTGGCGGCGGTCCCCTGCACGACTACGCGAGCGTCCTTCACGAGCCCCCCTTGCGCCCGGTCACCCGGATCGGCAGCCGCTCGAAACGTCTCCAGTGGTCGGCCTGGCCGGCATCGACGGGTCGAATCTCCACGACAACCTCACCCGGCAGGTAGCGATACGCTTCCACGTCGAGTCGCGGGAACAGCTCCGCGGAAGCGTGCACGGCCTCGATGACACCCTCTCCCCGAGATCCATCCGGAAAATGGACCCTCACGCTCTTTCCCGGGAACAGGCTGGGGAGGACATCCGGGTCCGCATACGCCAACGCTCGGATCGGCGCATCCAGCGGCTTGAGCGAAAGGAGCGGATCCCCCGCGTTCACCACGGAGAACTCATCGACGTACACCGCGTCGATGGTCCCTTCTCCCGGCGCGAACACGAGGTCCGGCAGACAGGCCGGGCTGCTGTACGCCACGGAAGAGGAGGCACTCCCCAGCGCCTGAGCCTGAAGCGCGATCTCCGCGTTCAAGAGCCGCCGCTCGACGTCCAGATCCTCGATCTCGAGCGCCAGGCGGTCCTTCTCGCGGCGGAGCTCCATGTCGAGCTCCAGGCCTGCCCGGAGCGACAAGTCCGCCAAACGAGCACGCTTGTAGGCGAGACGCTCGCCGAGGATGTCGCTTCGCGCACGGTTCAGGCGCGTATCCATGCGCAGCGCCATGAGGCGCGTGGTGTCGGGGACGGGGCATCCCAGCCCCGGCTCGACCCGAGCGAGAAGTGCGCCGACCCGCACCGTGTCACCGGGCGAATACGGAAGGTCCGCCACGCGCCCCTCCCTGGTCGGGGCCATGAGCAGAGTCCGCGTGGTCATCAACCCGGAGGACCGGAAGTACAGAATCCTCCCACCCACGTAGAAGATCAGGTATCCCGCGACGAACAGGAGCACCGCGTAGTACGCCCAGGCCGTGATCCTCGGCCCTCGGCGGTCCGGGGCGACGCCCTCCGGACCGGCGGTGACGATTCGCTGCCGGTTGCGAAGCTTCATCGGGGCTGCTCCAGGAGCGTGAGAAAAGCCGCGAGATCGTGGACGGCGGCGCTGCGGATTCCCGTGGCCTGGGAAACCCGGTCGAAAAGGGCGTCCAGCTCCCACTCGCTCTCGAAATCCGACGCCCGCAGCGCGAGGACGAACTTCCCCGGGTCGGCAACTCGAAGAAGGGGGGTGAGCCGTTGCACGAGTCGCTCGGCGTCGGTCTCGCCGTAGGCCATGAGGTAGATCTGATCGACCACCCCACCGAGGCCGGCGTACGTGTCGGCCGGCCACCATATCGGAGCCGATACCGACAGCGTCGCCCCTGGATCCAGCGCGCCGCGGACGCGGCCCACGACATCCAGGTAGTCCGCAAGCCGTTCCTGCTGTTGAGAACGGAACCCCTCGAGAGCCTGGGGTTCGATGTCCAGGTGGAGCCCACCGGCTCCGACGTCGAGTCCCCGGACACGATCGGCCACGCCCGCCCTGTCTTCCCCGAGGAGCCAGCCGTTGTTGCTCAGCATCAGCTCCACGACAGGGCCGGAGGCATCCACCTGGGCGCGGAAGGCGCGCAGCTTGTCCTGGTCCACGTTCCTGCCGGCGGAGACCAGTACGCGCTGGAACCCTTTGGCCCGCAGCATTTCGAGGAGGTAGGCGTTGCTGAAGCGGTTGAACGAATCCGCCCAAACGTAGAGAGCTCGGGCGCCCCGGCGACCCCGGTAGTCCGGGCCGGGCAGGCTCATGGGTCGGAACAGTGCCTCGTCGAAGGACTGCCCCGAAACCACGAACACCTGGGCCGCCGCCCTCTGCAACTCCTGAAGAGCCGCAGCCCGCTCCGTGGCCGAGTTGTACAGATCCGTGAGCCGGTTCAGGGCGATCCCCAGATCCACCTCCTCCGGATCCGTCATCCACCCCGCGCTGGACCGCCTCACCCGTTCGAAGTTCTCAAGATACAGGTAGTGCTGGCGAAGGGTGCGCATGAGCTGATTGTGAAAGCGCTCGTAGGCGGACCGGGTCGCGTCGATCCGCTCCCTGCGTTCCGCCGCCAGGCGACGACGCCCCGCCTCCAGTTCGGAGCCCAGCCCCGCGTCGCGGTCCTGGAAGAGGGGCTTCCTGAAGATGACCCCCCCGGAGACCCCGTTTCGGTTGCGGCCCTCATCGTCGGGACGGATTCCGTACCGCAGGTAGAAGCGCAGGCGGGTGTCGTCGTCCAGGTCGCGGCTCAGCCGGGCCTCCGCTTCTCGGAGCTCGAGGAGCTGCTCGGGCAGATCGTCGGACTCGATCCGCCGCACCACCTCGTCGACATCCAGGTCGAACACCACGGGAAAGCGCGCAGCCACCTCCGTGCCGCCTCCATCGACGATGGGCAGCGCCAGGAGTTGGGTGCGCGTGGCCAGGACCTCCTGCTCGGATTCGAGTACTTCGTCCAGGTAGACGACGCCCGACAGGTAGGCCCTGCGATAGAGCCCCGCGAGCTCCTCCATGGCCTCGGTCTTGGCCTCGAGGAGCGCTCGCTGCAGGAGAACCTGTCCGGGCGCGGTGACCTCGGCCCAACAGAGGTTGGCCTGCCGGACCTCTTCGAGGCGTGCCCGGACGCCGGCCTGGTCGGCACGAACGCGGAAGACATCCGCGAGCTTGCGGTTCTCCAGGAGGCCGGCCTGAAGCAGCTCGAAGGACAGGCCCACGTAGGCGCCGGGGAGCCCCTCATCGATGGGCTGGTCCACGAAATCCGACCGGAGCCCAGCCTCCAGATCGACACCGGGGTTCCCCTGGGCCGCGTCTCCGCGGAGGTCCAGCGACTCCTCGTCGGCTGCGGCAGCCAGCGGCGCCCGGCACGCCGGAGCCGGCGGACGGAACGCCAGGACCGTGTCACCTTCCAGGTTCCGGAGCAGATCCAGAAGCTCGGAAAGACGCCGCCATACCGGCTCCGACTCTGCGAGGGCGGCCACCGCGGATGAGGGGCCCGCTCTCGGTGAGGCCTCCACACTCTCGTCACCTTCATCGCCCCGCGACGGCGAGTCGGCACGCCGGACGGGTTGAGGGGCCTGCCGCCGGACCACGGACTCCGCCGAAGACCGCGTGGTGATCCAGACGGGGGTTCCTGTAGCGGCCTGAATGCCCGCGCCGACCTCCTGGGCGAGGGCCAGCGACTCGAATCCGCCGACGCGGACCCTGTAGTATCCCCCACCCTCGGAGATGGTCGCGGTCCACCCACTACGGGAAAGACGCGAAACGAGGGCCTCGGCCGAGGGAAGATCCTCGTAGGCGCGAACCTGCACCACGAAGCGGGCCGAGTCGGCTCGCTGGGAGCGCGCCTGGGCGACCTGTGTCGCCGCGGCTTGGAGCGAGCCTCCCGGGACGAGGATCGCTGCGGCGAAAAGGATCAGGCCAGCACCCGTCAAACACCCCTCCTGGCATCGCGCGCCCAGGCCGACGCGCCCTGTCTCCGCTATGGAAGGGAGTAATATAGCGCTCGGGTCAAGCAGAAGGACCGGGTGCGGACGCCCGGCCCTCCCTCCCGGAGCCTTGCCCCGCCCCGGCCGCGGGCCCTAGTGTCCCCCCGGGGCGCGGACGACCGGCCCGGAGTGCCCATCTTCCTTCGTGCCGCGCCCCTCGTTGCTGCGCTTCCCCAGGAGTCCGCGAATGCACCCCGCCACCGTCCGTTCCACGTTCGCCCTGCTCGCCCTCGTGGCTCTTCTTGCCGGCCCGGTCGCTCGCGCCGCAGCCCAGGTGCCCACGCCTGCCGACGTCATCGGCTTTGCGCCGGGAACCGATTTCAAGCTCGCCGACTATGACCAGGTCGTGGCCTACTTCCGCGCCCTGGACGAAGCGTCGGACCGGGTGGTTCTCGAGGAGATCGGACGGAGCACCCTGGGCAAGCCGATGCTGCTGGCGGTGATCTCCACCGAGGACAACATCCGCGACCGGGAGCGGTACCGGGACATCGCCCGCCGCCTGGCGCTGGCGAAGAACCTCACCGACGAAGAGGCCCGCGCCCTGGCTCGGGAGGGGAAGGCCGTGGTCTGGTTCGACGGCGGGCTCCATGCCACGGAGGTGGCCCACGGGCAGCTCATGCCCGAGCTGGCCTGGCACTTCGCCACCGACGAAAGCGAAGAAACCCGACGCATCCGCGAGAGCTCGATCATCCTGGTCATGGCCAACATGAATCCGGACGGGCTCGACATCGTGAGTCACTGGTACCGGCAGAACGTGGGGACCCCCTTCGAGACGGCCCCGGTGCCGGAGCTGTACCATCCCTACATCGGCCACGACAACAACCGAGACTGGACGGCCTTCACCCAGGTGGAGACCCAGGCCGTGGCGAACCAGCTCTACAACGTCTGGTACCCCCAGATCGTCTACAACCATCACCAGAGTGGTCCCTTTCCCGGGCGCATCTGGACGCCCCCCTTCGAAAATCCAGTCAACCCGAACCTCGACCCCCTGGTGGTGTCCAGCATCAACCAGATCGGCGAGGCCATGCGCAAGCGCTTCGACCTGGAGGGAAAGCCGGGGCAGTCCAGCGGGATCGTCTACGACATGTGGTGGAACGGCTCCATGCGTGGAGCCCCCGACTTCCACAACATGCTGGGCTTCCTGACGGAGACCGCCCTCTACCAGTATGCCACTCCCGGCTGCTACGCCCCCGAAGACATCCCCGACACCTTCGGTCCCCGCGCCTCGAACCTTCCCGCCAAGACGCCATCCACGGGCTACACCAACCCGTGGCTCGGCGGATGCTGGCACCTGCGCGACGCCATGGACTACATGACCACCGCGTCGCTGGCAGTGGCCGACCTGGCTTCACGCCTGAAGGAGGACTACCTCTTCAACATCTACTGGATGGGGAAGCGGCAGGCGGCGCGGGGCTCGAGAGCCGAGGGCGGGCCCTTCGCGTACGTCATCGACCTGGAAGCGCAGCACGACGCGCCCACAGCCGTGGAGTTCCTGCGCATCCTTCGCACCGCCGGCGTGGAGGTCCACCGGGCGGAGGCGCCGTTCACCGCCGGCGGCAAGCGCTATGCGGGTGGCACGTACGTAATCGGGCCCCAAGCCTTCCGCCCCTTCGTGGTGGACATGATGGAGCCCAAGTCGTACCCCGACCGGCGCCTGTATCCCGGCGGACCTCCAGAGCCCCCGTACGACATGACCGGCTACGAGCTTCGCTTCCAGCTAGGCGTGAACGTGGACCGCGTCATGGAGCCCTTCGAGGTCCCGGGGCCCGCCGTGGAC
>DATHZE010000103.1:0-3176 GCA_035458765.1 Longimicrobiales bacterium | reverse complement strand
GAGGCGGAGCGGGCGTTCAACCAGGCCCTGGAGGTAGACCCGGGGAACCCGAATACCCTGGTCAACCTGGGCTTCATCTATGTAGACTCGGATCGACCAGGCCTGGCGGTCCAGTCGTTCACGGCTGCCTTGGAGGTTGATCTGGACAACGAAAACGCCCTCTACGGGTTGGCGCTGGCCAGCCGGGAAAGCGGAGCGTCGGGCCAGTCGGCTGACCTGTGGCGGGCGTTCCTGGAGCGTTATCCGGACAGCCGCTGGGCGCCGAACGCACGGCGCTTCCTGGAACAGACCGGCGTCCCGCCGGACCTGTAGGGAATTGCCCCACCGACTCGGCGTCATGTTCCTACGGGGGAACACGGGTCTCCCCCGTCTACGGCGTTCGTCCAGCCGCCGGCATCATGAGTTGGTGTGTTGGTTCGCGCTGCGAGGGACCATCCGCCCGTGTCCCCTACCTGCCCAGGGCCTATGATCCGAAGGACGGCCGCCAGACTCGCACGGTTCGCGCGCGAGCGAGTGGAGAACGCCACGCCGATGGTCCTCGCGATCGTAGGCGTCGCCATCTTCCTCGCCGTGGGGGGCGGTGGCTTCTTCGCCTATCGGACGTACGACTACGTGCAGCACGACAACGAATTCTGTTTGTCGTGCCACCTCATGGTCGATCCCTTCGAACGCTTCCAGGCCAGCGCCCACCGGGACCTCGGGTGCAAGGCATGTCACCAACCGACGCCCTTCCAGAGGGCCAAGATGGGCATGACCGCCGTCGTCGAGGACCCCGAGGTCATCGAGGCCCACGCGGAAGTGCCCAACGAGCGATGCGAGCACTGCCACGTGGACGGCAGCAAGGAGGACTGGATCAACATCAGCCAGTCCCGGGGTCACCGGCTCCACCTGGAGTCGGCCGATGGGCGCCTTCGCGGGCTGGAATGCGTGACCTGTCACGCCGAGGGGATCCACGAGTTCGGTGCGACGAACCGGTCCTGCACACAGACCGGGTGCCACGACAACCAGATCGTGGCCCTTGGCGCCATGGCGGATATGAATCTGCCGTGCGTGGTATGCCACGGTTTCGAGGAGCCGCCCACCGGATTCTCGACGGCGCCGCATATGCCGGACTCCTTGGCGATGAAGCCCGATGCGGACGAGTGCCTTTCGTGCCACGCGATGCGGGACCGCATCTCCATCGACGAGGCGACGGAGCCCCACGGCGCACACTGCAGCACCTGTCACAACGCCCATGACCAGCGGCGCGCAGCGGACGCGGAAGCGAAGTGCTCACAGGGGCTCTGCCACGGGACGCCGCGCGACGTGGACGACAACCATCACAAGTGGCGGACCGTAGACCTTCTGGCGTGTCTGCAGTGCCATCGCCCACACGACTTCGAGGTGCAGGGCGACCGCTGCGGCTCCTGCCACGCCGACATCCTGGACCCGGAAAAGTCCATCGCGCCCCCTGGGGGACGCACGGGAGGGGACGAAGAACTCTTGCCGCTGGCCTGGCAGCCCGAGAGGATTCCCAGGCCCAACGTCGGGTGGGCTTCCGACCGTGTGCACGGTCCCTCTGCCCCCGACGACGCCCCGAGGGCCTGGTACTTCCCCGGCCTCGATCCGGGGGGCCTGCTCCACCAGGAGAAGGCCGAGCAGGCGACCTTCACCCACGAACGGCACCGACCGGTACCCTGCGCGTCGTGCCATACCACCCAGAACGCGGTGCAACCGAACAACCCCGAATGGTGCGCGGGGTGCCATCACACGAGTCGGAGCGGCCGGTCGTGCACGGCGTGCCACGGCCAGGTGGAGTTGGAGGGCTTTCCGGCGACGCTGCATATGGAGCTCCCGGGAGGGCCGGAGCAGCGTGAGGTCCCGTTTCCCCATCAGGCCCACGCTCAGGTGGGCGCGTGCGCAGAGTGCCACGGGGCGTCGCCGACGCGCGAAGCAGCCCGCGAAGCATGCGTCGCGTGTCATGAGCGGCACCATACGTCCGAAACCGTCGACTGCAGGGGGTGCCACAACGAGCCCCCGACGTGGGCGCACGAGGCTGCCGTCGTGCACGGTGGATGCGCAGGGAACATCTGCCACAAGCAGTTCCCCGTGGAGGATCCGGCCCTCCTGGCACGCTCCGTGTGTGAGGCCTGCCATCAGGAATTCGTCGGCGTCGATGTCCTCCCTCCGCTGCCTCCCGGTGCCGCTCGCGACACCGTTCCTCTTCCCGACACGCTCTCCGGACCGCGCGGCTGAGGGAGGTCAGGCGTGCTGTCCGGGCCTGCCCTTGCGGTGCCCCCCGTTCCTTGTGCCACGATGTGGAGCCACCCACGTTGTTCCCGATCTGCCCCCCGACTTCGGTCCTGGATGCCTGTTTCCAATGTGTGATCCCGAGGTCCCGGACTGTCCGGGACTACACCCGAGCGACCTCCTTGTAGTAGCGCCGACGGGAGCGTGACCGGAGTGAGAATCCTCCATGTGGTGCCGTATTTTCCCCCCGATCGGATCGGCGGAGTCGGCGAGGTCGCATTCCACCTCCATCGTGGGCTTCTCGCCGCCGGGCACGATTCCCATGTGGTCACGGTGGGGACGACGAAAGACGACCCAACCGTCGAGAGGATCGCCGAGTCCCCCTTGGGTTGGGTGATCAAAGTAGGCGCTCTTGGGCGGCTCGCCGCCGAGTTCGACGTGGTCCACTGCCATCAGGGAGAGGCCTTGGCGCTTGCCGTGGCCATGCGAGCGCTCCGGGTCAGGACACCGCTGTTGACGACGTTTCACGTGTCCTACGCAGAGTTCGAACGGGCGTATCGGCCCTACCGGATCGAGGGCCGCCTGTTTGGGCGTTCCTCCGGGAACTGGAGGTACCGAGCATTCACCACTCGCCTCCATCGGATCACTGATCGGGCTGTCCTGCACCTGGCCGACGGGACTTCGTTCATTGCGCGAAGTTCGGCGCTGGAGGTTCTCGGGCAGAACCATGGGTCGCGGGCCCGGGTAATCTACAATGCTCTCCCACCGCTCGATTCGGCGCCCCTCGAACCGTGCAGGAGTGACGGGTTGCTGTTCGTAGGTAACCGGAGTGATCGGAAGCGAAGTCTGATACTTCCCTTTGTACTGAAGGCGGTGCGCGAACACCTGCCGGAGACTCGGCTTACCATCGTCGGAGTGGAGCCGGAGAGGGCTCCAGCGCTCGTGGC
>DATHZE010000102.1:0-22224 GCA_035458765.1 Longimicrobiales bacterium | reverse complement strand
GTTGCATCCGTGTGGCGCGGCGCCGGGTCGACACTTCGTCCGGTTGGGGTACCGGACACCGCGGTGTACAGAGGACTGGTTGCTCAGCCCCCCTGGGAACTCGCACCCAACAGCTTTCCGTATACCATCCCCGTCACACCCCAACCCACAAGCAGAACGACGACGCTAGCCAACGCCTGGGTCAACGGCCGCTGCCCATTCAGCACGTAGTACACATCGACCAGCAGGATCTGGGAGAGGGCGATGACCATCGCCGACTTGAGCGGGTTCTTCATCTGCTGGTTCACCCAGTCGAAAAAAAGGACGAAAAAGATCATCGCGATCAGCAGGGCCACCCCGCGCGGCAGCTCCAGGCCGCTGGGCGCGGCGGTTTGCGCGATGGGGCCGTAGAAGTAGTACACGCCCAGGTAGTTGACGATCACCGACGTGACCATGGCGCCGAGAATCGGCTTCATTCGTTCCGTCATTCGAGTCTCCGTTCAAGGGGGCAGCGAACGGCTGCGTGGTTGGTGGCCGGACGAAGTGATACCTAGATAGGACCCAAGAAGCTCGACCGCAACGGAGTTCGGTTCTCCCCGCTTGTGGGAGCCCGACGAGCATCGTAAATCCCCCCGTCCCCCAACCCAATGCGAACCAGGCAGCGCATCATGAGCCTCACCAAGAGTCCCGACGGTTACACCTCGTTCTCCTACCTCACTCCCGGCGACGACTACAAGGCGTTCGAACTGACCGACGAATTGAACCGCGTGGAGCCATACCTCCTGCCCCTGACCGCCGACGAAGAGGCCCGGGTGAACGCCCTCACCGAGTCGTCGGTCTTCGTCTCCCTCCACGAGCACCTGGGGGTCTTTCCCGACGACATCACTGAGACGCCCGAATACGCCCGTCACGGGCGCATGGCCACCGCGTTCAAGGGGCTGGCCGCGTCCCACTGGGACTGCGTCTTCGACAACCTCATGGACGGGATCTGCCGGATCCACTCCAGCTCGGGCTGGCAATGGGACGACGTGCTCCACGATCTGGGGATGCGCCTGTGCGACCTGGCGCACCAGGATTTCGTGATCCATGGCCTCCGGGTGGCGGATATCCAGCGAGCGCATGACGAGGGCAAGGTCGCGTTGGTGGCGTCCATGGAAGGCGCGGCCATGATCGAGCACGACCTGGATCGCATCGACCTCCTGTTCGGATTCGGCGTCCGGGCCCTGGGCATCACCTACTCCGAGTCCAACGCACTGGGGAACGGCCTCAAGGAAAGGAGGGACGGGGGCCTGACGGCCTTCGGACGCAAGGCCGTGGAGCGCATGAACAAGGTGGGGATGCTCATCGACTGCTCCCACTGCGGGGACCAGACGACGTTGGACACCATCGAGTGGAGCGAGAAGCCCATCCTGCTCTCCCACATCGGCGCGCGAGCGTTGTGGGAGTCCAACCGCTTGGCGCCCGACGAGGTCCTGGAGGCCTGTGCCGCCAAAGGTGGGGTCATCGGCGTGGAGGCTGCCCCGCACACCACCCTCACCCGGGACCACCTCGTCCACGACCTGGACGCCTTCATGGCCCACTTCGAGTACATCGAGGCCCTCGTGGGCATCGACCACGTCGGCTTTGGGCCCGATTCGCTCTACGGCGACCATGTTGGGCTCCACAACGTCTACTCGGCCGCCCTTTCGCTGAAGGAGTCGAAGGGCACGGCCGACTTCCCTCGGGTGGAGTACGTGAAGGGGCTCGAGAATCCCACGGAAGGCTCCAAGAACATCGTCCGGTGGCTGGTGAAGCACGGCTACGGCGACGACGACATCCGGAAGGTCATGGGCGGCAACGCGCTGCGGATTCTGTCTCAGGTGTGGCCGTAAGCGTGGGGACGGCGTGAGGAGCTCGCGGGTCCGGGGTCCCTGGTGCGCCCCGGTTCTCCTGGCCGCGTGGGGCGCGGTGTTCCCGGGGCCGGGTGCGATCTTGGCTCAGGACCTACCGGCTGCGACGGTGCATGCCGTGTCATTCGCGGCGGATCTCGCCGCGGCGCCGGGGGCGGCGTTCGTCCGGGTGGAGTACGAACTGAGCGGCGTCCGTCCCGGCGACTCGGTTCCCGTGTCCGTTCTGGACTTCGGCCGAGCCGTCGCCGAGGATTTTCGCGTGGGTGCCAGGGGCGTTCCGATGGAGTTGTCCGGCCGGCACGGGGCCGCGCGGAGCGGTTCGTGGCCTGTCGCCGCTGGCGCCGAGGGGAGGGCCGTGCTCGCGGTGACCTACCAGGTCCCCGGTGCAGGCGAGGACGAGGACGGCCGCATCGTGAGCCACCTGCCCGTGCTCATCGTGGACCGTGCCCCCGAGGAGGCCCGGCCGGGCTTTTTCCGCGGGTCCGTGCAGGTTCCGGCGGATTGGAGGGTCACCGAGGGATTCCCCACCGGGTTGGCTTCGGGCGGAGAGGCGGGTCGGTACGACGTGGAGCTTTCCGTGCTGCCGGCGGTGGTGACGCTCCGGGCCCGGAGCGACGGACGGCGGACCGTGGCGCTTCCCCTGGCCCTCGACCTGGTGGCCCTGTCGGTGCTCCTGATCACGGCCGTGGCCGGTTGGCGCCACATGCGGGAGCCGGTTCTTTGAACGGGGCCCTGAACGGGCCGGGCTTCATGTTCTGGGGGCTCTTCGTCTGCTGCGGCGCGCTGCTCCTGGCCTACCTGGCCTGGATGATCTGGACGGAGCGGCGATGAGCACTCCCGTCGCGGTCTTCGTCGGGTACTTCCTGGTGGTGTTCGCCATCGGGTGGCTGAGCCTGCGGCGCACCAAGGACGAGTCGGACTACTGGATCGCCGGTGGAAAGCTGGGATGGTTCACCGGCGGCGCGACTCTGGCCGCCACCCACACCAGCGCCGGCACCTTCGTGGGCGTCATCGGTGTGATGTACACCGCAGGTTGGTCGTTCGGGTGGGTGCTCCTGTCCATTCCCGCGGCCTACTGGTTCGTGGCCGCCGTGCTGGCGCCGCGCTTCACCCGGGTGCGGCAGCTCACCCTGCCTGCGTTCATGGAGGCGCGTTACTACAGCAAGGGCGTGCGGGGCATCGCGGCGGTCATCGTCCTCATCGCCACGGTGGTCTACATCCAGGCCCAGATCGTCGCCGGTGGGCTGGTGGCCAACATCGTTTTCGGCATTCCCACCCAATGGGGGATGGTGGCCTTCACCGTCATTCTCCTGGCGTATACCGTGGTGGGCGGCATGGTGGCGGTGGTGTACACCGACGCCTTCCAGCTCGTGATCATGGTTCTGGGCGCCGTCCTGTCACTCCCCCTGGCCATACGCCAGGTGGACGGCTTCGCCTCGCTCCTCTACCTGGTCGAGTCCGCCAAGCCCACGGTCTTCCAGTGGGGTTCCATGCCGGGGTCGCTTCTCTTCACCATGGGCCTCGCCTTCTTCCTGGGCTCCATCTCCACACCGGAGAAGCTCATCCGCCTGTACGCCATGAAGGACCTGCCCACCATCCGCCGGGGAATCCTGTTCGCCACCACGGCGGTGACGGTGCTCAACCTCATCGTCATGGTTCTGGCCCTGTCCGCCATCGTCCTCTTCCCGGTGCTGCCCACCGGGGACCTGGCCATGCCCATGGTGGCCACGGCGGTTCTTCCCCCCGCGCTGGGCGCCATGATGCTGGCGGCCATCACCGCGGCCATGATGTCCACCGTGGACTCGCTCCTCATCGTCGCGGGCTCCGCGCTGTCGGTAGACCTGTACCAGAACCTCATCCACCCAGAGGTCACGTTGGCCCGGCGCATGTGGGTGGACCGATTGGGCATCCTGGTGGTGGGATCGGTCCCCGTCGTCCTGCTGCTCAGCGGGGTGGGGCAGGGGGAATTGGTGCAGTTCATCGTCCTCCTTTTCACCGCGCTCATGGCGGCGAGCTTCGTGGTGCCCGTGGTGGGCGGCGTGCTGTGGCGACGGGCCACCCGGGAGGGTGCAGCATCCGCCATGGTGGGTGGCGTGACCACCACCTTCCTGTGGAAGGCATTCGGGCCCGGGAGCATCGACCCGGTCCTCCCGGGCTTTCTGGTGTCACTGTTCCTGTGGTGGAGCGTCAGCCTGGTCACGCCCCCGCCTCCTCACGACGCCGTGGCTCCCTACTTCGTCCGGGACGGGCGGACGGGGGAGGCGACTTGAGCGCGGCCGCGCCCTTCCCGATCTTCCCGCCTGCTCTTCTCCAGCGTGCAGCGATGCCCCAACCGGAGTCTTCCGTGAAGCCACGCTCCTGCCTTCGCCGGACGCTTCTCGCGCCCGTTCTCCTCCTCGCCTCCGCGCCCCAGGGCGCTGCGGCCCAGATCTCGCCGGCCCACCGCGACGCGGCACGCCGCCTCATCGCCGCGGCCACCGCCAACCACGATGCGTACGCTCGTCTCGGGGAGCTGGTGGACGCGTTCGGCCACCGGATCACCGGCTCCGTAGCTCTGGAGCAGGCCAACGATTGGATGCTGGAGCAGATGGAGGCCGACGGGCTGCAGAACGTGCGGGGCGAGCCGGTGATGGTGCCCCACTGGGTGCGGGGAACGGAGTCGCTGGACCTGGTCCTGCCCCGTCCCCGGAAGCTGCCCATGCTCGGACTCGGCGGGAGCATCGGGACCCCGCCGGGAGGGATCCGGGGGGAGGTCCTGGTGGTGGACGGCTATGACGACCTGGCGGCCCGGGCGGACGAGGCCCGCGGGCGCATCGTCCTCTTCGACGTGCCCTTCACCAACTACGGGGAGACGGTGCAGTACAGGAGCGGGGGCGCGGTGGCGGCGGCCAAGGCGGGCGCAGTGGCCAGCCTGATCCGGTCGGTGGCTTCGGGCTCCATGCAGTCCCCGCACACGGGGAACATGGACTATGAGGAGGGCGTGCCGAAGATCCCCCACGCGGCCATCACCGTGGAGGACGCCCAGATGCTGCATCGCATGCAGGATCGGGGCGACCGCATCGAGGTGCTTCTCCAGATGGAGGCGCAGATGCTCCCCGACGCTCCGTCGAGGAACGTCATGGGCGAGATCGTGGGCAGCGAGTTCCCCGACGAGGTCGTCGTCCTGGGTGGGCACACCGACTCCTGGGACGTGGGCCAGGGCGCCATGGACGACGCCGGCGGCGTGGTGGCCGCGTGGGAGGCCGTCCGTCTCATCAAGGAGCTGGGGCTCGCGCCTCGGCGCACCATCCGGGTGGTCGGGTGGACCAGCGAGGAGAATGGAGGTCCCGGCGGTCGCGCCTATGCTGCGGCCCATGCCGGCGAGAAGCACGTCCTGGCCATGGAGTCCGACGGGGGCGTGTTCAAGCCGGAGGGTTTCGGCTTCACGGGATCCGACGAGGCCTACGCCATCATCCGGGAGATCGGGCAACTCCTGGACGGCATCGGTTCCGGGACGATGACCCGGGGCGGAGGCGGCGCCGACATCGGGCCCCTCATGCAGACCGGGGTCCCGGGCATGGGCCTCAACGTGGACGGCAGCCGGTACTTCCACTACCACCACTCCGACGCCGACACCCTGGACAAGCTCGACCCCGACGAGGTGGCGCTGTGCGTGGCCGCCATGGCGGTGGTGGCGTACATCGTCGCGGACCTGCCCGAGGCGCTCCCCCGATAGCTGCTACCGTCCGGGAATGAAGGGCGCGTTGGCCACGTTGGGGCCGACGCCCTCCTTGGATTCGGCGACCATGCGGGCGACCTCCTCCATCATCTTGTCGTTCTCGATGACGATGCCGTCCTTGATGGTATGCACGATGCCGCGCGTACGCACCATCCGTCCGTCGCGCATGGTCAGGGCTCCGGTGGCGTAGAGGAATCGGAGGTTGAAGGCGGGATTGCCATCGACGATGACCAGGTCGGCGAGGTAGCCCGGGCGGACCAGGCCCAGCTGGGGAGTCCGCAGGGTTTCGGCCGAATTGCGGGTCGCGGCCTGGAGGACTTCCAGGGAGTGCATCCCCGACTCACGGAGGAGCTGGAGTTCCCGGACGTTGGAGAAGCCCGGCGTGGCCCAGATGTAGTTGTCGTCCGTGCCATAGGCCACGCGGCCGCCCCGGCGGTTGAACTCGTGGATCAGGTCCCCCCAGAGGTCGAACGCTGTGTACCAGTACTGCTCGTCGTCGCTCGTCCACTCGTAGTGGAAGGACCCGTGGAACGCGGGGTTCGGGAGGTTCCACTCCATGAGCGACTGGTGGGTGTATTTCTCGTGCCACGGCAGGCTCATGGCGCGTTCGATGTCCCGGTTCGCCTCGTAGACCACGCGGGTGGGGAGCATGGTTACGCCGCATGCCACCATGGAGTCCACCACGGTGGTGAGGAGCCGCTCCTTGGCGGTCCGGTCCGCCTCCTCCCACACCTTCCCGGCCGCCCGGAAGCGGGCGTTTTCATCGTTGAAGCTGTAGTCCCTCGGGAAGTCCTGGGTCTGACGCGCCAGCGCCGACTCGGCGTACCCGTAGTGGTGCTCGATCATGGTGGCGCCCAGGCACGCCGCGTTCACCGCGTCCACGACGTTGTTGGTGGACGGAGGAAGGTGGATGGTCGTGATTCCGCCGGCCTCCTCGACGCCCTCGGCCACCGCGCCGAACAGCGGGCGGTTCCAGGTGACGCTGCCCAGGCTCACGACGTGGGCGCCCTTCTCCGCCATCTGTCGGGCGATGCGTCCGGCGTTGGCGGGATCCTCAAGTTCGGCGCGGGACAGGTCGAGGCCGTCGCCCCATCCCCAGATGGGGTACATCCGGGGCGCGAGGATCTCGTTGGAGGCGCTCTGGGACGCCTGGGCCATGGCGGCCTCGAGGCCCCGGTCCGGAGCCGGGACCACCGTGGTCACGCCGTGCGCCAGCTTGGTGTAGTAGACGTACTCCAGAGGCTGGGGCTCCGTCCGCAGGTGCATGTGCAGGTCGATGATGCCGGGCATGACGTACATGCCCGTGGCGTCGATGACCCGGTCCCCGGTGGGACGCTGGATGTCACCCCGCCGCTCCGCCGTGACGGGGTCGAACGGGATCATCTCCTCGATGACGTTGCCCCGGATCACGATGTCGTACGGACCGGCGGGAGGGCCTCCGTGGCCGGGGATGACCATGGCCCCGCGGATGACGAGGCGCTGGTAGGGGCCCTCGGCGAGGTCACCGAACCGGCGGGCCTGGATGGCGCCGGTCATGGGGGCCGCCACGGCCCGGACCGCGGCCGCCTGCTGGGCACCGAGGGGCGCCGGGATCAGGGCTGCAAGGGCGGCGAGAAGGGCGAGCGGGGAGCTGGCGCGACGCATGAGACCTCCGTGGGCAGATGTCGGATCGAGCCCAACGTGAGGCGAGGGGAGCCTGAAGGCAACGGCACAATGGCGTCGGATGGCGGGAGACCCCACTCTTCTCCCGGAACCCCGACTGGAGGTGGAGCATGGCAGGCTCGCTGGTGGAGCGCATGATCGGAGCGGCGTTTCTGAACGTCGACACGTACGAGGAGGTGGAGCACGACCGGAGTGCCACTCGCCAGGCGGCGGTGGTGGTCGCGATGGTCGCCGTGGCCCAGGCCATCGGATCCTCGGCCCTGGGGTTCATGGGGGCCGGGCGGGCCGCGGTGATGGCGTTGGTGGGTTGGGCGGTCTGGGCCGGCATCGCCTATCTGGTGGGCGACAAGATCCTGGGGGGCACGGCGAGTTGGGGAGAGCTCCTGCGGACGCTGGGTTTTGCCCAGGCCCCTGGGGTCCTCATGGTGCTGGGGCTCATCCCGCTCCTGGGCACTCCGATCCTGTTCGTCGTGAGCATCTGGATGTTGGGCGCCGCTTTCATCGGGATGCGCCAGGCTCTGGACTTCGGCAACGGCAAGACGATGGCCACGGTCCTCATCGGCTGGGGGGCCTATGTGACGTTGATGGCCGTGTTCTAAGGCGCGGGGCATCCACGCGCCTTGACGTCGCCGGGCGTGGCGGCGGAGGTTGGAGCCTCCGCCGGCCCGCCGCCGGTCCCTTCTGCCCACGTTCCAGGGACGCCCATGGAGTTCGGTTGGAATCCATCCACCTGGGTCTCGCTCAAGCCCTTCGGGCTGGGTGAGAAGAAGCCGCGCCATTTCCGGGACATGGCCCGGATCTGGTGGGACAATCGGGACGAACTCGAGTACGCCATGCGGATTCTCCGCGACGGCGTCTGCGACGGGTGCGCCCTGGGTACATCCGGCCTCAAGGACCACACCCTGGATGGCATCCACCTGTGCACGGTTCGCCTCGAGCTGCTGCGGCTCAACACCATGGGGTCCCTGGATCCCGTGGCGCTCGAGGACGTGCGTTCCCTGGACGGCCTCGACGGCGAAGCGCTGAGGGCATTGGGGAGGATTCCGTTCCCCATGGTCCGGCGTCGGGGTGAGCCGGGCTTCACGCGCTTGTCCTGGGACGACGTCCTGGACGTGCTGGCGAATAGGTTGCGCGCTTTGGAGCCAAGGCGCTTCGCCTTCTACCTCACGTCCCGGGGAATCACCAACGAGGTGTACTACGGCGTCCAGAAGGCGGCGCGCTATCTGGGCACCAACAACGTGGACAACTCGGCGCGGATCTGTCACGCGCCCAGCACCACCGCCATGAAGCGCTCTCTCGGCGTGGCGGCCTCCACGTGCTCCTACACGGACTGGATGGGGACGGACCTGCTGGTCTTCATCGGCTCCCACGTGGCCAACAACCAACCCGTCGCCACGAAGTACATGTATCGGGCCAAGGAGATGGGCACGCGGATCGCGTTCGTGAATTCGTTCCGCGAGCCCGCCATGGAGCGGTATTGGATTCCCTCCATTCTCGACTCTGCCCTGTTCGGCACCAAGCTGGCGGACGACTTCGTCCAGGTGCACCAGGGCGGGGATATCGCGTTCCTGAATGGAGTGCTGAAGCATCTCCTCGCCGAGGGCTGGGTCAACCGCGCGTTCGTCGATGCCCACACCCATGGATTCGAGGAGGTGGCCGAGGCTCTGGACGCACAGAGTTGGGAGGACCTGGAGCGCTTCAGCGGGGTGAGCCGCGCCGAGATGCACTCCTTCGCGGAGACCGTGGGTCGGGCCCGCAACGCGGTGTTCGTGTGGAGCATGGGCATCACCCAGCATCGCTTCGGCGTGGACAACGTGCAGGCGATCCTCAACCTGGCGTTGGCGCGAGGGTTCGTGGGCAGGGAGAAGTGCGGCGTGATGCCCATCCGGGGGCACTCCGGCGTCCAGGGAGGCGCCGAGGTGGGGGCGGTGCCCTGGTCCCTCCCCGGGGGTCGCGGACTCGACGACGATTCGGTCGCCGAGCTCTCCGGGCTGTGGGGCTTCCAGGTCCCCTCGTGGCGCGGGCTGTCCGCCGTCGAGACGGTCCACGCCGCCCATCGCGGAGAGATCGACGCGCTCTGGGCCGTGGGCGGAGACTACCTGGGCACCCTCCCGGATCCGGCGTACTGTCGGGCGGCGCTGGAGCGCGTTCCCCTGCGTGTGCATCAGGACATCGTCCTCAGTCATCAGATGCTGGTGGAGCCCGCCGACATGGTGGTGCTTCTTCCCGCCACCACGCGGTACGAACAACCCGGTGGCGGCACGGAGACGACCACGGAGCGGCGGATCCTGTTCAGCCCCGAGATCCCGGGGAGACGCATCCCGGAAGCGCGCACCGAGTGGCAGGTGCTCACGGAGTTGGCCGCCCGGGTCCGGCCTGAGGACGCCGGCGCCATCCGCTTCGACGACGCCCGCCACGTTCGCATGGACATCGCTCGCGCCGTCCCGGCCTACGCCGGCATCGAGGCGCTGGCCCATCGCGGCGAGATGGTGCAGTGGGGTGGGTCGCGGTTGTGCGAAGGGGCGCGCTTCCCCCTGCCGGACGGACGAGCCCGCTTCGTGGCGGTGCATCCGCCGGAACTGGACATTCCGGAGGGCAGCTTCCACCTGAGCACCCGACGCGGCAAGCAGTTCAACTCCATGGTGCAGGCCCGTCGTGACCCACTCACCGGGGGCCTCCGCGACCACGTCTTCATGGCTCCGGCCGACGCTCGGCGCCTGGGCCTCTCCGACGGGGATGCGGTTACCCTGCGCTCCGACGTCGGCGAGTTCAAGGGCCGCTGTCGCCTGTCCGACATGAAGGAGCGCAACCTCCAGGTCTTCTGGCCCGAAGCCAACCCCCTCATCCGACGGGACGTCGTCGAGCCCCAGTGCGGAATCCCCGACTTCAACGCGGTGGTGGACGTGGTGGCGGGGCATGGCTCCACCGAGGCGCACGACTGAGATGGTAGGCAAGCGAGCCGCGACGCGTCCCGTGAGGGTGGTGCGATACCGCGACGAAGAGTCGGTGCGGGCCAAGGACGACGTCGCCGTGGAGGAGCCGCTGGAGATCCGCGTCTCGTGGGTATCACCCGATGGACGCCGGCGAAGCGAAGCCGTGGCGATCACCATGCGCACGCCGGGTGACGACTTCGAGCTGGTGGCGGGCTTCCTCTACGGGGAGGGGCTCGTCACCGACTCCGAGGCGCTGCACGAGTTGACGTACTGCCGAGGCGGCGAGGAGTCGCAGCGGTACAACGTGGTGGAGGCTCGCCTGCGGGAAGGGGTTCCCTTCGACGCGGAGCGGCTGCGGCGGAACTTCTACACGTCTTCGAGCTGCGGTGTGTGCGGCAAGGCGTCTCTGGAGGCGGTGGAGGTGCAGGGCTGTCGGGTCCTCGAGGATGGGTTCCGGGTGCCCGGCTCCCTGGTGGGCACGCTGCCCGACCTCCTCCGGGCGGGGCAGGGAGGCTTCGAACGAACCGGGGGACTCCACGCGGCCGGCCTCTTCGACGCCGATGGTCGCTGCGGCATCTGCAGGGAGGACGTGGGGCGGCACAACGCCGTGGACAAGGCCCTGGGGCACCTCCTCCTGAAGGACGGCCTGCCTGCGGCGGACCGGGTTATGGTGGTGAGCGGGCGCGCATCCTTCGAGATCGTTCAGAAGGCGGCCATGGCCGGTGTACCGGTCGTCGTGGCCGTGGGCGCGCCGTCCAGCCTTTCGGTGGAACTGGCGGTGCGCTTCCGGCTGACGCTGGTGGGCTTCGCCCGGGGTCGGGGGTTCAACGTGTACTCGGTGCCGGAGCGGATCACGTGAGCCGCCCGCGGCTCCTGGGCGCGGTCCTGGCCGGCGGCGAAGGGCGCCGCTTCGGCGGACAGAAGGGAGATGCGCTGGTGGGCGGCGTCACGATGGTGGGCAGAGCCGCGGCGGCGCTCCGCGACTGGGTGGAAGACGTGGTCGTGGTGTCATCCCGGCCCCTGGCTGCCGCGCCGGCCCGGGTGATTCCCGACCGTGTCTCCGGGGCCGGCCCCCTGGGCGGTCTGGATGCGGCCCTCGTCGAAGCCGAGGCGATGGGCCTCGACGGCGTCTTCCTGCTCGCCTGCGATCTTCCCCTGGTTTCGCCGGCGGTGGTGGGGAAAGTGGTCTCCAGCCTGGGCGCCGCCGCCGCGGCCGCGCCCGCCAGGGAGCCCTCGGGCGTCGAGCCACTCTGCGCGGTCTACGCCATGCGCGTCCGCGCATCGGTGGAGGCCCGTCTCGAGGGGCCCGATCGGTCGCTCCACGCCCTGTTCCGAGAGGTGGGGGGACGGGTGGTGTCCGCAGAGTACCTGGGTGACGGCGCCCAAGCGACCTTCCTGAACGTGAACACGCCGTCGGATCGGGACCGGGCCGAGGCAGCAATCTCCCAGCAGGAGGAAAGGTGAGCGAGACGTCCCCCGCGGTGGTCTGCATCGTCGGCAAGAAGAAGTCGGGCAAGACGACCACGGCGGTGGGGCTCGTCCGGGAACTCCTCGCCCGGGGCCACCGGGTCATGAGCGCCAAGCACGGCCACGCGTTCGAGTTCGATACGGCCGGCACGGATTCGTACCGACACCGTCACGAGGGGGGCGCGCACCGGGTCGTCATGGCGGGCCCGGAGCAGGTGGCGGTGATGGGGGGATGGGGCGAGGGGGGCGAGTCGTCGCTGGAGGAACTCGTCTCCCGGTATCTGGCCGACGCGGACGTGGTCGTCGCCGAGGGCTTCAAGACCTCGTCGTTTCGCAAGATCGAGGTCTTCCGGCGGGCGACCCACGCTGAGCCCTTCTACGGAAAGGAGCCCGACCGTGACGCCACCTACCTCGCGATTCTCACCGACGTGAAGGACTTCCGGGCCCCTGTGCCCGTCCTGGACGTGGACGACCCCCGACGCTTCGTAAAGCTCGCCGACCTGGTGGAGGGCTCGATCCTCGCGGCTCGGCAGCTGGAGTCCGGGCGGTGACGCGCGCGGGCGTTGTCGGCGAGGCCGGCTCCGGGCGGCTGGTCTCCCTGGATGCGTTCCGCGGCCTCACCATCGCCGGCATGATCCTGGTCAACAATCCGGGCAGCTGGAGCTACGTGTACCGGCCCCTCGCCCATGCCGAATGGCACGGATGGACACCCACGGATCTCATCTTCCCCTACTTCCTGTTCATCATGGGTGTCGCGCTCCCCTTCTCGTTCCGCAGGCGTCTGGCGGAGGGGGCGAACCGGGCGTCGCTGTTCGGCCATGTCGTGCGTCGATCGCTGGTCATCATCGGGCTCGGCGTCCTCATGCGGGCAGTGCCCGACCTGGACTTCGCCACCATGCGGTGGCCCGGCGTGCTCCAACGGATCGGCGTGGTGTATATCGCCGCCGGAGGACTGTACCTGGGCTTCGGGGCGCGGGCACGCGCCGCCTGGGCCGCCCTGCTCCTGCTGGGATACTGGGCGGCGATGACCTTGGTGCCGGTTCCCGGATTCGGAGCGGGAGACCTGTCGGCTCAAGGAAACCTGGCTGCGTACGTCGACCGGGTGCTCATGGGGGGCCATCTGTACCAGGGGACGTGGGATCCCGAGGGCCTCCTCTCCTCCTTCCCGGCCGTGGCCACGTCCCTCCTGGGGATCATGACGGGCGAGTGGCTCCTCACGGACCGGAATCGGGGTGCGCTGTCCAGGGGGATGCTCGTGGCCGGGGTGGTCCTCGTCATCCTGGGGCTGGCCTGGGGCGCCGTCTTCCCCATCAACAAGAACCTGTGGACGAGTTCGTACGTCCTGTTCACCGCCGGGACGGGCCTCCTGCTGTTCGGAATCCTGTATTGGTGGGTGGATGGCCTGCAGCGCAGGGGGGCCTGGCTCACGCCCATGCAGGTGTACGGGACCAACGCCATCGCCGTCTTCGTCGCGTCGGGTATGATGACCAAGGCCATGACCCGCATCCACGTCGGGGGTGACGGCGGGCTCTCTCTCTACGGTTGGATCTACCGCAACCTGTTCCAGTCATGGGCCGGGGACTACAACGGTTCCCTGGCGTTCGCGGCTGCGTACGTCCTCCTCTGGCTGGCCCTCATGACACCGCTCTATCGAAGGCGGATCTTCCTGAAGGTCTGACCTCGACGGGTCCCGCTCCGAGCTTGCAGCCCCTTGTTCGGGGGCCCAAGTTGGGCCGTCTTCTCCCGACCGCCTCTCCATGATTCCTGCCAAGACCCTCTCCGCGTTCGCCGCTGCGCTCTTCTCCGTTGGCGGCTGTGCTTCTTCCCCGGGCGCAGGCACTCCCGGCACGCCCCCACCGGTCGAGCAGGCGTCCCCGGAGCCGCCCGATCCGGGTTCCGGAATCTACGCGGAGGCACAGGCGGAACGGGGCCGTTCCTCCTTTCGGGGTGTGTGCGCGGAATGCCACTATTCCAGTGAATTCCGGGACCAGCAGTTCCGGATCAAGTGGGGACGGCGCACTGCGGGAGACCTGTTCAGGGACATCGTTCGCAACATGCCGGAAGACGACCCCGGGAGCCTCTCGGACCAGGAATACGTGGACATCGTGGCCTACATACTCCAGCTCAATGGTTTTCGGCCCGGAAGCGTGGAGCTGCCGGCCGACCAGGACGTGCTGGCGAGGTACTCCATGACGCCGCCAGCCGGCGCACCCTGAGCCCCCAAAGCCTCCGTGTGACATTCCATGGCCATTGATCGCCGAGATTTCCTCAGGGTCGCCTACGCCGGGGCGGGGCTGGCCTCGGCGGGCACCCCGTCACTCTCTGCCGAGAACCGCCGGGCTCCCCTGATTTCCCAACTTCTTTCCCGACCTCATGGGTCGCCGGCTCCGCATCCGCACGAGGATCCCGACACCAGCATCCGGTGGATCGCCGAGGACGACCACGCGCGGCCCGGGGAGATCCTGGCCAAGTACTCTCCGGCTCTCCCGGCGCAGCCCTTCAACGAAACGCGTGCATGCCACTACGAGTCCAGCGTAGACTCCAACTTCATCATCGGCCAACATCCAGGGTACGACAACGCGTGGCTGGCCGGCGGCGGCTCCGCCGAGGCGTTCAAGCAGGGTCCTGTCCTGGGTGAGTATATCGCGGGGCGGGTCCTGGATACCGAAAACGACGCCGAGCTCGCGGAGAGCTTCCGACTGAAGGACGGGCAATTCGAGGAGGACGAGCGGCGGGAGTGAGCGAAACCAAGCCCCACGCAGTGCCCACGCGCATGATCTCCCGAAGCGGGGGAGCGGCCGCCGTGGCGTTCGTCGCCATGGCGGTGATCGCGCTGGCCGTCGTTCCGGTTGTCCTGGGACGGAGGGCCTCGCTCGCCCAGAACCAGATCGCGCAGATCCTGGACCCGGCGCGGCTTCTCGGGACGCGATTGTCCTTGGTTCAGGCTCGGCAGATGTCCTTCTTCCAGGCCTTCCTGCTCACCGGGGACCGGGACTTCGCGCGTCCCTACGAGTCGGCCTACCAGGAGGAGCGTGACATCACGGCGGAGCTTCAGTCCATCGTCCAGGGGATGGATCTGGAGATCCGCGAGCAGTTGGCCCACCTGAACACGGTTTCGGTGCGGTGGCACGTGGGCCACCAGGCCGCGTTCGACTCCGAACAGCTCAGGGTGTCCATGGTTGAGGACTTCCAGGCGGAGCGGAACCTGTACGACGAGCTGCAGCGTGCCACCCTCGAGCTGGAGCGCGCCATCCAGTCGGAGGTGGAGGCCGGGCGTCGCGATGCGGAACGCATCCGGAACCTCCAGGTGCGGGTTGCGTTCGTCCTGCTGTTTCTGGCGCTGGTGGCCACGGTGGGCGTGGGGTTGGTGGGGCGACGGCTGCGGATCCTCACCGCCGAGGCCGATGCCCGCCGCCGAGACGCCGTTCACGCCCGTCGGGAGATGGACGCGCTGCTGGAGGCAACCGACGACGGGGTCCTCGGCATCGACCTCCGGGGGAGGGTGGTCTCGCTGAACCGGGCCGGGTCGGAGTTGCTGGGCTTCACCGAGGGCGAACTGCGCGGAAAGGACGCCCGCGAGGTCCTGCACCACACCGCTCCCGACGGATCTGCCCGCCCGAAGGAGGAGTCCCCGCTCGGCCCCGGCGTGGGTGCTTCGGGAACGGTCGCGTCCACCCATGACGACGTTTTGTGGCGGAAGGACGGAACGTCCCTTCCGGTGCGGTGGTCCCTCCGGCCGCTGGTGGACGGGGGGGTCGTTCAGGGGGGCGTGCTCACGTTCACCGACATGACCGAGATCAAAGCGAAGGAGGACGCCCTTCGCAGAGCGGTGCGGGTGCGGGAGGAGGTGGTTTCGGTGGTTTCCCACGACCTGAGGAATCCCCTCGGTGTCGTAGCCGGTGCCGCGGAGCTTCTCCTCGATCTCCCCCTGGGTGATGCCGAGCGGCGCAATCAGGCCGAAGTGATCCGGCGCTCAGCGCAGCGCATGGGGCGCCTCATCGACGACCTGCTGGACGTGGCTCGCATCGAAGCGGGCGCTCTGGTCGTGCGTCCGGTGGCCCTCTCCCCCAACGAGATCCTGACCGAGACGGGGTCGGTCTTCGCGCCGCAGGCGCTCCAGGCAGGGATCGAACTCCGGGCCCAGGTCGAGGGGGGCCTGCCCGACATCCTCGTGGACCCCGACCGGGTCCAGCAGGCCTTGGCCAACCTCGTGGGCAACGCCCTCAAGTTCACCCCGCGGGGCGGGCGGGTGACGCTGGGCGCCCACCCCGCCGGCGGGGGGCGGGTGGCTCTCTGGATCCGGGACACGGGACCGGGGATGCCCGAGGAAGACCTGGATCGTGTCTTCGATCGCTTCTGGCAGGCGAGTCGTCATGATCGAACCGGCTCGGGCCTGGGCCTGGCCATCGTGCGTGGTATCGCCGAAGCGCACCGCGGGACGGTGGAGGTCTCGTCGCGCCTTGGCGAAGGCGCCACCGTCACGCTGACGTTTCCCTCGCCTCCCGAGCCCGGAGCCGAGCCCGCGGCATGAAGGGCAGCATGATGCAGGTGCCGCTCACCGTGCCCAGGCTCCTGGAGCGTGCCGCGGCCCTCTTCGCCCGGAAGCCGGTGGTGACCGCTACCGAGGACGGGATCCTGCGGACCACCTGGGGGGATGTGCACCGGAGAGCACGCAAGGTATCCGCGGCGCTGGGCGGGCTTGGCGTGCAACGGGGCGCGAGGGTGGCGTCGCTGGCGTGGAACTCCAGTCGGCACCTCGAACTGTACTTCGGCGTTCCGGCGTCGGGGTCGGTGCTGCTCACGGTGAACGTGCGCCTGTCGGTGGACCAGGTGTCACGGATTCTCGCTCATGCCGAGGCCGACGTGGTCTTCGCGGATCCCGAGTTCACCGGTTTGGTGGACGAGGCGACCCAGTCACTTCCCCACGGGATTCGGCACAAGGTGGTGCTGGGGGATGAAGCGCAGCGGGGATGGACGCACTACGAGGGGCTTCTGGCCGGCCACGTCGGTGTGGATCCGGTGGCCGACCTGGGCGAGGAGGAAGCGGCTGGCCTCTGCTACACCTCCGGAACGACCGGTGAGCCCAAGGGCGTGCTCTACTCGCATCGGGCCATCACCCTCCACACACTGGGCATTTGCCTGCCCGACGGCTTCGGGCTGAGCGAGCGGGACGTCATCCTCCCGGCGGTCCCCATGTTCCACGCCAACGCCTGGGGGCTGGCCCACGCGGCGGCCATGACGGGCGCCACGCTGGTGCTGCCCGGTTCCCGCCCCACGCCGGGGCGGATCGCGGCCCTCCTGGAGTCCGAGGGCGTCACCTTCGCCGCAGGAGTGCCCACGGTCTGGATGGGCGTCCTGGACGACCTGCGCGCGGCATCGCGCCGATTGGCTCCAGGCCTGCGGATCCACTCGGGAGGCGCCCCGACGGCGCCCGCCCTTCTGGAGGCGTACCGCCGCGAGTTGAACGTGGAGATCCTCACCGGATGGGGGATGACCGAGCTCACGCCGGTCGGCATGGTGACCCACCCCCGCGGTGACATGGCGGAGTGGGGGCCCGAGGAGCTTCTGCCCGTGCGCACCAGCCAGGGGACGCCCCTGCCTCTGGTGGATGTGCGGGTGGTGGACGAGGGGGGGAGCCCCGTGCCGTGGGACGGAGCCACTCCTGGGGAGTTGGAGGTCCGCGGGCCCTGGGTCACGGCCGGATACTTCAGAAACGACACGACGGACGCATTCCGGGACGGCTGGCTCCGGACCGGAGACGTGGCCACGAGGGACGAGCACGGCTACGTGCGCCTGGTGGATCGGACCAAGGACCTGATCCGCAGCGGCGGCGAGTGGATCTCGAGCGTCCAGCTGGAGCACGCACTCATGGATCACCCCGACGTGGCCGAAGTGGCGGTGGTGGCCGTGCCCGATCCGCGCTGGCAGGAGCGACCCTGGGCTTGCGTGGTGCGGCGCCCGGGAGCATTCCCGGAGCCGGAGGCGATCCTGGGGCCGCTGGCCCTGCGGTTTCCGAAGTGGTGGGTGCCTGACCGCGTCGTGTTCGTGGATGCGGTGCCGCGCACATCGACGGGGAAGTTCGACAAGAAGGCCCTGCGTGCCTGGCTCCGAGAGGGACTTCCGGGAGACGGCGGCCGGGAGCTCCCTTAGAGCGCGGCCTTCCAGGCCAGGAGGTCATCCACCTGGTTGGTGGTGATGCGGCGAACCCCCAGGTCCAGCAGGCGGGACGCGTCGGCGGGGTCGTCGATGGTCCAAACGGCCATGTCGATGCCCTGGCTCAGGCATCGCTGGGCCCTGGACGGATCCGAAGTCAGGAGGGCTGCGCGGAAGTCGAGGAGGGAGGAAGTGTCTCCCGTGGCCCTCTGCACGGCCTCGTCGATCTCGCCCGCGTCGTCCACGATGTACCCGATGGAGAGTCCCGGCTCCTGACCCCGCATGCGGTCCAGGAGCGTCCAGTTCATGGAGATGAACACCACGTCGCTCAACATTCCCGCGTCCCGCGTCAGGCGGACCATCCGATCCAGGTCCTCGAACTCCCGGAAGCCCTTCACTTCGGCGTAGACGCGGGAGATTCGCCCCTGGAGGTAGCCGAGGGCCTCGGAGTAGGAGGGCACGCGCTCGCCCGCGAACTCCGGCGAGAACCACTTGCCCGCGTCCAGGGTCCGGAGCTGCTCGAACGTCCGCCGCCGCACTGGACCCACGCCGTTGGTGGTTCGGCTCAACATGGGGTCGTGGAAGAGGACCGGGGTGCCGCAGGCCGCCGTGTGCACGTCGAATTCAACGGCGTCGGCACCGGCCGCCACCGCCGCTTCCAGTGCGACCAGCGTGTTTTCCGGAGCCTTGGCGCTGTAGCCGCGGTGCGCGATGATCTCTACGGCGCGGGACACGGGTGTGTGCACGCTACCCCTGGTCTTCCTCGGCCGGGGTCTCCTCGCCCTTCTTCAACGCGAGGTGGAACTCCGAAACTTCGGCGAGGCGACGCACCGAGCCCTCCAGGGAGTCGAGTTGAGTCTCCATGAGCGCCATCCGTCGCTCCAGGATATTCACGGACTCGTCGAGTTCCTTGGTGTGGAGGAACTTGCTCAGGGCCTCGACGGTGGGCTTGAGCGCGAAGCGGGCGGTGATGCCGATGACGGGGACCAGGACGATGGAGATGCCCATGATGGTGCCCACAAGGGCGGTGAGGTCGATGGGGACGATCTGCATGGAGCCCTCGGGGTTGGGTTTCGTGACACGCTTCATGGTGATGCCGGCGCGGCGGCGGACGCAAGCGGCGTTCCAACCGCTCGCGACCTCCGCCAGTCAAAGGTATGTGGATGGAAGAAGCTGAGAATCAGAAACCGGAGATCCGGGACCGATCGGTGCCAGCACAAGCGGAAGTATCGGATGTGCGGAACGCGGCGGGCGGGGACCACGAGGCCTTCGAACGCTTGTATCGGAGCCAGGTGGGCCGTGTTCACGCCCTGGCTCGCCGCATGGTCGGGGACGACGTGGCTGAAGACCTCACGCAGGAGGTGTTCATCCGGGCCTGGCAGAAGCTCGGCTCCTTCCGGGGGGAGGCCCAGTTCGGCACGTGGCTGCACCGCCTGGCGGTGAACCACCTGCTGAGTCGGCGGGAGACTCTTCGGCGGAGGGAAGCACGAACGGCTCCCGGCGACGGAATCCTGGAGCGCCTGACGGCTCCGCTGAAGCGGAGCTCCGGGACGGCTCTGGACCTGGAGGAGGCCATGGAGCGGCTTCCGGACGGGGCGAAGCAGGTTTTCGTCCTCTATGACGTGGAAGGGTACGGGCACGAAGAGATCGCTGAATGCATGAACATCTCGGTGGGGACGTCGAAGTCCCAGCTGCACCGGGCACGAATGCTCCTGAGAGGGCACCTGAACCGATGACGAAAGGACACGACTTCTGGACCGACCAACTCTCCGAGTATGTGGACGAGGCTCTGGTCGATGCACGCCTGCCGCGCCTGGAGGAGCATCTCGCCGGGTGTGAAGCGTGTCGCGCCCTGGTGGAGGACCTCCGCCGTGTGAAGGAGGCAGCGGGACTTCTTGGGGACGCGCAGCCCGCCCGTGACCTGTGGCCCGGCATCGCGTCGGCCATCGCCGCTGCGCCCCGTGAGGTCGATGTGATCGCCCTGCCGGTAGGCAGGCGGCGGACGCGGGCTGCCTCGGGGCTCTTCCTGACGGTGCGCCAGCTCGCTGCGGCGTCGGTGGTTCTGGTTTCCATGTCCGCCGCGGCCACATGGTGGGCCGGCGTGGGCATGGCCACGCGCCCGGGGTCCGGCCCGATCGCCGGTGCCGCCTCCGAGTCCGCCGCCACGCTGGCCGCGGACGTAGCGGGGCCGTCCCCGGAGCTGGCCGGCGAGCTCGAGGTCCTGGAAGCCGCGCTGGCGCAGGCTCGGGAGCGTCTCGACCCCAGCACCGTGCGCATCGTCGAAAGGAACATGGGTGTGATCCAGCGAGCCATCGACGAGTCCCTTCAGGCCCTGGTGGTGGACCCTGGAAACGTCTTCCTCAAGGAGCACCTGGAGCGGGCCTATCAGGAGAAGATCGACTTTCTGCGCGAGGCGACGAGCCTCGCGGACTGGGAGGGTTGAAGTGGGTGCGATCCTGTTCGCGGGTTGGCTGATGGCGGCGACGGTTCTGCCGGATACGATCATCGAGCTGCGCCACGGTGACACCGTGGTGTTCTCCGAGGTGTCCGGCGAGATCGTCGTGGAGACCTGGGACCGATCGGAGCTCTCGGTGGTCGGGGAGGGGGGAGATCCGCGAGACCTCGTCGTGGTCCGAGAGGGCGCTCGCGTGAATGTTCAGCCGGGCGAGCGCAAGGGACGGTCCGTGGAGGTCGACGTTCTGATCCGGGTTCCGGCGTGGGCAGGTCTCGACATCCGGGGACGGCGCCTGGACGTAGCGGTTTCGGGGACCACGGCCGACGTGCGGGTGCGGAACGTGACGGGCGACATCCGGGTGTCCGAAACGTCGGGGAGGCTCGTGTTGAACTCCGCCGACGGTCAGGTCGAGGTACTGGACGCTCGGGGAAGCGTGACCGTCACCTCCCGTGGAGACGACGTCACGCTGAGGGGCGTGCGAGGCACGGTGGACGTCCGGTCCGGCAGCGGCAACGTGGTTCTGGAAGACGTGGAGAGCTCGTCCGTTCGCGCCGAGACCCTCGATGGCGATCTCACCTTCAGCGGGTCGCTGGCCCGGGGTGGGACCTACGCCTTTTCGGTCCACGACGGGGACGCGAGCATCGCCATTCCGGAATCACCGGGCGTGCTGGTGCGGGTGGCCACCTTCGATGGTGAGTTCACCTCCGACTTTCCCGTGGTGCTGGAGGGGTACGGTGGCGGAGGCCAGTTCGAGTTCACCATCGGCGACGGGTCGGCGAGGATGGAGATCAAGGTGTTCGACGGAGAAATGCGGCTGCTGCGCCGGCGTTGAGGCTCAGCGGAATCTCGTGATATGCAGCGGGTCGAGAGCCCCTGGAGGAGAACATGAGGAACGTCAAACTGATGTGCGCCGCGTTGGGTCTGGTTTCCATGCAGCTGTGGACGCCCGTGTCGGCGCAGGAGACCCATCGGCTGAGTGGGTCGGACGTGGCCGTCTACAATCTGGCCGGGCAGGTCGAGGTCGTGCCCGGGTCCGGGTCGGACGTGGTCGTGCGGGTCACCCGGGGCGGCCCGGATGCATCCCGCCTGGAAATCCAGACCGGTGACATCGGCGGGCGTGCGACGCTGCGTGTCGTGTACCCCGACGACGAGATCGTCTATCCGGCCATGGGGCGGGGGTCGAGTACGTCCCTTCGGGTTCGGAGCGACGGGACGTTCGGGAGCGGGTCCTCGGGGGACAGGGGTGACGACGTCCGCCTGCGGGGCTCGGGGAGCGGCCTGGAGGCCTGGGCCGACCTGGTCATCGAAGTGCCCGAGGGCAAGGACTTCGCCGCCCACCTGGCGGTGGGCGAGGTCGACGTCCGCGGCGTCCGATCCGACGTCGCGGTGAGCACCGGCGGCGGGCAGGTGGACGTTTCCGACGTCACCGGCGATGTCCTGGTGGATACGGGCTCCGGCTCGGTCAGCGTCGCCGGCGTGCGGGGCGACGTGACCCTGGACACCGGGAGCGGATCGGTCACGATCCGGAACATCGACGGTGACCAGGTGCTCGTGGACACGGGCTCGGGCGGTGTGCGGGGTGGCGCCATCCGAGCGCATTCCCTGGACGTGGAAACTGGATCGGGCTCCATCGAGCTCGACGAGATCACATCGCAGGACATCTCCCTCGACACCGGCAGCGGCTCCGTGGACCTGGTGCTCGGCGCCGACGTCGAATCCCTGGAAGTGGACACCGGCTCGGGGTCCGTGACGGTGCGGGCGCCGGGTGACCTGGGCGGGGAGCTGGAAATCGACACCGGAAGCGGTGGCATCGAGACGGACTTCGCGGTCCGGATGCACACGGTCCGTCGGGACCACGTGAGCGGAACACTGGGCGACGGACGCGGACGCATCAGCATCGATACGGGTTCTGGAAAGGTCCGGCTGCTGAAGAACTGATGCGGTCGGGGCCCGGCGGTGAGCGTCGCC
>DATHZE010000101.1:0-56155 GCA_035458765.1 Longimicrobiales bacterium | reverse complement strand
CGCCGCCTCCTCCTCCTACTGCTTGAAGGTCTTCATGTAGTTCAACAGCGCCGTGGCCTTGGCCTCGTCATAGAGACCGCCCCAGGCGGGCATCAGGGCGGACTTGCCCACGGACGCGCCACCCTCGCGGATGGCTTTGATCAGCTCGGCATCCGTCCTTCCCTCCCAGAACGCCGGGTCGCCGAAATTCGCGGGCTTCGGGTTCAGGGCGGCGGCGCCGGGGCCGTCCCCGCCACCCGCCGGGCCGTGGCAGGTCGAGCACACCGTCGCGAAGGCGCCCTTGGCGTCGAACTCCTGCGGAGCCTCGGCCACCGCGGCGGCAGCCTCGCCACCCGTTGGCTCGGCGGCGTGCTCTTCAGCGGCGTCCTCGCCTTCGTGGTGCGGAGCCTCGATCCCGCGGGCCGTGGCCGCGATGGCCGCATCGTTCACCCACCGGGTGCCCGTGTGCTTCATGACGTCGGGCGATACTCCCGCGAACAGCAGAGCCATGAGTACCAGCGACGTCGCCAGCATCCACTTCATGATCCGCTTCTCCCATCGGAGGTGCATGAAATTCTGCACTACCAAGGTCGCCTTCACGACGGCGATTCCAAAGGCCGTGATGAGCGTAACCCAAAGGATTCCGAAGAAGGGTCCGACGACGCTGACGACAAGAAGCCCCAAAAGGACGAAGTAGATCTTCTTGTAGTTCACGTGGTGGGCTTCGCCGTGCTGGGCGTGCTCGCCGTGTTGCTCGTTATGATCGGTCATAGTCCGTGCCTACTTCGCGATGTAGAGCAAGGGGAACAGGAAGATCCAGACCACGTCCACGAAGTGCCAGTAGATGCCGATGTACTCCACCCGCTGGAGTTCCAGGCCCTTGGCGGCGTCCCTGGCGATGAAGGCCATGATGATGGCTCCCGCGATGACGTGGGCCGCGTGGAGTCCGGCCGCGGTGTAGTAGAAGGACCAGAATCCGTTGGACGTGATGGTGTAGCCGTGGCTGATCTCGTAGTACCACTCGTACGACTTGATCACCAGGAACAGGAGCGCCCCGCCCATGGTCATCATGAGGAACTTGGCGGCCTGCTTTCCGTCGCCGCGCTCCGCCGCCTGGTGGGCCAGAACGGCGGTGAAGCTGGACGTGAGCAGCACGAAGGTGTTGGTCGCGCCGATCCACGTGTTGGTCACCGCCGCGGCGTTGGCCCACTCGGGGTGGCCGAGGCGGTGCATCAAGTAGGAGGCCAGCAGGCCGCCGAAGATGACGACCTCGGAGGCCAGAACCCACCAGATGGCCAGACGGCCCGTGGGGATCCCGGTAGCGCTGCGCGTGGTTGCGATAGGCTTCTGCACGTTCGTAGACCTCAGCTGGGAAGGTTCTGGGGCCAGTAGTCTTCTTCGCGGTCCGGGTGTCCGTACTCGTACGGGCCGCGATACACCTTGGGCATCTCGGCAACTGGCCCGTTGCCGTGGGGCGGCGGAGACTCCGTCGTCCACTCCAGCGTGTTGCTGTTCCACGGGTTCTTCGGGGCCTTGGGTCCGCTGCGCATGCTGCGGAACAGGTTCCAGAAGAAGATCAGCTGGAAGAGGAGCATGACGATGAGCGCCACGGTGGCCGTGATGCGCCACGGCTGCATGGCCGCCAACTCCGGGAAGTTCTGGAAGTTGTAGATGCGGCGGTGCTGCCCGCCGAGGCCCAGAACGAAGAGCGGGATGAAGATGACGTTGAACGGGATGACCGTGCCCCAGAAGTGGATCTTGCCCAGGGTGTCGTTCATCATCCGCCCGAACATCTTCGGGAACCAATAGGTCAGGCCCGCGAACGTCCCGATGATGGCGATGGGGAAGAACGTGTAGTGGAAGTGGGCCAGGACGAAGTAGGTGTCGTGCAGGTAGATGTCGGCGCCGCTGGCGCCAAGGAAGATCCCCGTGACGCCGCCGATGAGGAACTCGGCGATGAAGGCCAGCGCCCAGAGCATGGGGGTGGTCAGCCTGATGGAGCCGCCGTACAGCGTGGCGATCATCACGAAGAGCAGCTCGGCGATGGGCACCGAGATGAGCAGCGTGGTCACCGTGAAGATGTTCGCCATGCGGGGGTCGATGCCCGCGATGAACTGGTGGTGGGCCCATACGAAGAAGCTCAGCACGCCGGTGGCCACCGCCGTGTAGAGCATGATCTTGTACCCGAAGAGCTTCTTCCGGGCGAACGTGGCCACGATCTCGATGACGATGCCGATGGCCGGCAGGAGCACCACGTAGACCTCGGGGTGCCCGAAGAACCAGAAGAGGTGCTGCCACAGGATCGGGTCGCCGCCCCGGGCGGGATCGTAGAATCCCGTTCCGATGGCCTGGTCGAACAGGAGCATCACCGCGCCGGCGATGAGCGGGCCCACCGACAGCATGAACAGGATGCTGGCGATGACGATCATCCACGCCACCAGCGGGATGTCGTAGGCCTTCATGCCCGGGGCGCGGGAGTTCATCAGGGTGACGATGAAGTTGATGCCGCCCAGGAGGAACGCCACGAATTCCAGGGCCACGGCGCCGAGCCACATGGACGCACCCAGGGGCGTCAGGTTGTATTCCGCGTTGGCCGACAGGGGCGGGTAGGAGGTCCACGCGCCGCCGAAGCCGCCCCCCTGCACGAACAGCGACGCCAGGAGCAGCAGCGCGCTGAGCAGGAAGATCTGGAACGACAGGCGGTTGATGCGGGGGAACACCATGTCGTCCGCCCCGATCATGAGCGGAATCAGGAAGTTCCCGAAGGCGGCGATGAGCACGGGCATCGCCACCCAGAAGATCATGATGGAGCCGTGGTTCGTGATGAGGGAGTTGTACTCCCCCGGAGACACCACGCCGAAGCCGGGAACGGAAATGCCCGGAAACGCGAGCTGCATGCGGAACACGTACGCCATCAGTCCACCGATCACCCCCATGAACATCCCCGTGAAGAGATATTGCATGCCGATGATCTTGTGGTCCGTTGACCAGACGTACTTCAGGAATCCCTGAGGACCGTGGTGGTCGTGCGCGTCGTGCTCGTGGCCAACCTGAGCCATCGTTGCTTTCCTCTCCCTACTGGGCGCTGGCGGGGCTGTGCTCTGCGATCCAAGCCGCGTGCTCGGATGCGCGCTGGACATTGATGCGGCCGGCCATCACACCGTGGCCGATGCCGCAGATCTCCGCGCACTGGATGTCGAACGTCCCCGCCTGGGTGGCGCGGAACCAGCCGGTGATGGTCCGGCCGGGCACGGCGTCCTGCTTGAGGCGGAATACCGGAACCGAGAAGTCGTGCAGCACGTCCCGGGACGTGAGCTGGAAGTGGACCGTCTTTTCGTTTTCGACGTACAGGTCGTCCGTCGTGTAGATGTCGTCCGACGTGTCCAGCTCATTGTCCTGGCCGGGGTGCTGGAAGACCCAGGCCCACTGCTGTCCGATGACGCGCACGGTGTAGTCGGGCTCGGGAAGGTGCTGCTTCACCTTGTACCACACCTGGACGGCGCCGATGATGATGAAGACGTCACAGACGAGCACCAGCGCGTGGGGAATGGTGATCCACCGCTTGAGGTGCTTCTCCTTGCCCGTGATGTACTGGGTCTTCACCCCCGGCTTCTCCCTGAACCTCCAGATGAGCCAGAAGAAGAGCGCTTCGGCCATGAGGAACCAGAAGCCCGCCAGAACCCCGACGAGCAGAATGAGCCCGTCGATGTCGGCGGCGAAGGAGGACGCTTGCAGCAGCAGTCTTTCGATCATTGGAGCGGTCGTCCGCTGGAATCAGAGAATGAAGACGAAGACCGCGCCCACGAAGAGCGCGGCGCTGATCAGCGTGATGATGTAGGCGTGCTCGGCATCGATGAGCGCCGGGTTCTTCTCGTCCGGGGGCGGGGCGAGCTCGCTGTCGGTCGTATCCGTGGTCATGTCGTTGGTCATCGTGGGCTCCGGCCCCTACTTGGGAAGGGTCTGGATGTAGGCGACGACGTTCAGCATGGACTGGTCGTCGAGCATCATGGCGTTGGGCCGCATGGTGGAGCCCCAGATGTCGGCGGGGTCGGCGCCTCGCCAACCGGCCTTGAACTTGTGGAGCTGGGAGAGCAGGTACCAATCGGACTGGCCCACGAGGGGCGGGGCGTGAACAGCCTCGTTCCCCATGCCGTCGACGCCGTGGCACGCGGTGCAGACCACGAAGTTGGCCTGGCCCGCCTGGGCGTCCCCACCCTGGACGGCCGGCGCCGGGTTGGTCTTCGGCAGGGAGGCAACGTACTCGGCCACCGACTCCAGGTCGCCGTCCAGGTCCAGGGACCAGGAAATGGACTTCATGCGGATGCCCGTGGTGTCGAAGGGCGTGCCGCCCCGATGCCCGGCCTGGAAGTTCTGCAGCTGCTGCACGAGGTACCACTGGGGCAACCCGGCGATGGCCGGAGCGGCCAGCTTCTGGTTGCCGCCCGCCTGATCACCGTGACAGGGCGCGCAGGTGTCATACAGGGCCTCACCGCGGGCCAGGCCAGGGGTGGGCGTCTGGTTGCAGGCAGCCGTGACGGCGACCAACAGAAGCCCGACGGAGGCACGCTTTTTCCAAAGTCCAGCCATGATCCTCACCTGGATGCGTCGCTGTCCAAGCCGTAGGCGGAAGAGCGTACGGCTAATGATTCGTGATACACGGAAGGCCCGGATTTCACGGGGCCTTGATCGGGTTGTACAGACCGGTTTCAGGCCTGGTCGCCAATTCCCTGCAATGGGATCGCTTCATCGATGAGCATGATGGGGATCTCGTCTCGCACCGGATAAAGGAAGAGCCCGTCTTCCCGCAGCAGGCCCTCCAGGACCGGCTCGGTGACGGGCTGCTTGCCCCGGTTCTCGACGTCGCCGCGGGAGATGGCCAGGTTCAGGCGCGCCAAAACGTCCGCGTCCGCAGGCCGGACGGGCTGTTTGGTCTCCGGACACACGAGGATGTCCAGAAGCTCCTGAGCTACCATCTTTTCACGACTCCTTGGCGCTACGCAGCGCCCCAACGTGCTCTGCTCCCTCGTCGGGCCTGCCCCAGAAGGCGCCTAGACGAGCCCCTGGGCCCTGACGAAGAGCCGCGTAACTTATCATTGTCGGCGGAAGTTGGGGAGGCCCGTCCGTAATTCTACCTACCGGAAGCGAGGAAGACGCTCTTGAGCACGGTTCTGAACGCAGGACGCACCGCCCTGATGGCGGTCCTGGTGGGCGTGGCCTGCACCCCCGCCGACGGAGACACCCCGGAGGCCCGCACCGGAGTTCCCGCCGCCGCGCTCCAGGCTCCGGCCCCCCGGCCCGCGCCGGATCACGCGTGGGTGATCTTCGGGGCCGACACCGTCGTGGCGGAGGTGGCCCGGACCGCCGACCAGCGGGCCGAGGGTCTCATGTACCGGCAGGAGCTCCCCGACGGCGTGGGCATGCTCTTCGTGTTCGAGACGTCGGAGGTCCGGTCGTTCTGGATGCAGAACACCTATGTGGCGCTGGACATCGCCTACATGGACGCTTCGTTCACCATCGTGGACATCCAGCAGATGGAGCCCCTCACCACGGATCCCCATGAGAGCCGGGGTCCGGCGATGTTCGCCCTCGAGGTGCGCAAGGGGTGGTTCGCGGAGCGAGGCATCCGGGTCGGCGACCGGGCCGAGGTGGTCTTCGGGCTGAGGTAGGGCCCGACCGGCGCTAGCCCACCGCCGCCCTGAGGCCCTCCACGAGGGCGTCGAGATCCGAGGCATCGTTGTACACGTTGGGCGAGAGGCGGAGGGCCGTCCCGCGCAGCGACGCCACCACCTTTCTCGTCTCCAGCGCCTCCTTGAGTGCCACCAGGTCCAGGCCGGCGGGCATGCGCAGGCCGAAGAGGTGACTCCCCCGCCACCGCTGGTCCTCCACGGTGAAGCCGAGCTCCGCGGCCGCATCCAACGCCTCCGCGGTGAGGGCGCGGCAGTACTCCTGGATCCGGTCCGGCCGCCACCGGGTGATGAGCTCCAGGGAGGACACCACCATGGGGAGGAGCGCGAAGTTGGACCGCTCGGCCACGTCGTAGCGCACCGCCCCCGGCTGATAGCCGTCACGGTAGTTCACCAGGTTCTGGAAGTCCTCGCTCTTCTCCCGGCCGATCCAGGTCTCTTCCAGCGGCGTGCCCCGGTCGAAGAGCGGGCCGAAGTAGCCCATCCCCACGGCGTATGGCCCCAGAAGCCACTTGTACGCCGCCACGATGAGGGCGTCCGGCCGGACCTCGGCGACGTCGAAGGGCAGGGCCCCCACCGACTGGGTCGCGTCGACCACCAGGGCCGCGCCGACCTCCCTGCACCGGCGCCCGACCTCCACCAGGTCGAAGCGGGTGCCGTCCGTCCAATGCACGTGGGGCACCGCCACGACGGCCGTGGCCGCATCGATGCCCGATAGCAGGGCTTCGTTCCACGCCTGACCGCGCCCGGGCCCTGCCGGCGGCGTCGCGAAGCGGACCTCGGCTCCCCGTTCGTGCGCCAACCGGGTCCACGCGTGGACGTTGCCCGGGAACTGTTCGTGGGTCATGACGATGTTCTGGCCCTTCTCCACCGCCACATTCCGCGCGGCGATGGCGACGCCGTACGACACGCCCGGCAGGATGGCCACCCGGGTCGGGTCGCCGGCGTTCACCAGGTCCGAGAAGAGCGAACGGATCCGGTCGCTGGTCTCGAAGAAGTCCTTGGGATGGATCCCGGTGGGCACGCGCTTGCGCCGGATCCCCTCGACGCCCGCCTCTTCGGTCACCGTGGGGAGGGGTCCCATGTAGGCGCAGTTGAGGTAATGGAGGTCTTCAGGCAGTCCGAAGGCCTCTCGTTGACAGCCGAGAGGGTCGTTCACGGAACGCTCCGTTGGGGTTGGGCCGCCTACTCGTCGTCCCACTGACGGGCGTGGCGCGCCACATAGGCGATGAGGCCCAGGAATCCGGTACAGATAATGACCAGGCCGATGATCTCGAAGGTACTCATGCCTTCAAGCTATCAGCCGCGACGGGCGACGTCCCGCTTGACCGGTGCACCGACCACCGGTAAGTACGCCCATGCCTTCCGACCGACGCACCTTCCTTCGACATGTCGCGGCCCTGGGCGTCCTGGGGCCGGTGTCCGCCGCTTGGGCGTGTGCGGACCGCTCGGACTCCACGTCGGGGAGCCGGAGCCCCGAGGCCCCGTCGCCGGACCGGGCGCGGAGCACCAGCTTCGCCCTGCGGCCCGGCCCTGCGGATACGGTGCACGTCGTCGCACCGGCCGCCGAGCCCCCCGTGGCCTACGTGTCCAGGGGTGACATGCGCGTCTACCTGGATCCGAAGTACCGGGACTGGGCGGAGCACCGCCTCGCTGCCTACGTCTCGGTGACCACCGGGCTGTGGCGGATCCGTCGGCCCGAGGACGACCCGGGGGTGCCCATCGTCCCCGGTGACGAGTTGCGCGAGTTCGAGGTCGTGGACCTCGGCCTCTGGGATCCGGGGATGACGCCCGTGGAGGGCGACGTCCGCCTCCGCCTGGGTTCGCCCATCCCCGTCCTCATGGACCTGTCGTGTGCCAGGCTCTCCGCCGTCGATGCCTGGATCTCCGCGGGGCGGACGGTGGTCCAGCGAAGGGATGGACCCGCGGGGGAGGGCGGCCGCGAGGACTTCACCGAACTCGGGACCGGAACACGGCACCCCGACCCGGCCTGCTCGACCGCGGGCCGTCCGGTCCGCATCCTCACCTGGGCATGCCCCCCGGAACGGGACGAGGCGTGAGGGGCCCCGGGAAACCGGCCCCCTCACGCCTCGCGATCCAACCCGATCAGACGTCGGCCATCAACTCGCCGAGGCGAGCCCCCGCACCGCGTCGGCCAACATGCGGACCTTGGCGCCGTCCAGGGACCGCCCCGCGTCCTGGTCCAGACCAGCCGCCAGCTCCGTGAGGGCGCTGCGCCGGGCCTGGCCCGACCTGCCCTGCGCGCCGGCCAGAGCCTCTCGTACCCAGGTCACCCGGGCGGCGTCCAGACCCCCCGACCGCTCGAGCTGATCCAGGTAGGCACCGGCCAGGGCGAAGGTGTGCGGCCACACGAAGCGCGGCTGGCCCTGGGAGTTCAACTGCTCGAAACGCACGGACTTCGCGGCGTCGATCTCGTTCTGGGACATGGCCTCACTCACGACCAACTCGAAGATGTCCAATCCGCGGGCGATCTCGGAGCTCACGATGACTCCGTTGTACCAGTAGACCGACCAGCTGCCGGCCATCTCCATGCGGTCCCCGTCGAACGGCCCACGGTCATGGAACCCGATCTCCGTGGGGTTCGACGGGTCGGTCCAGTCCATGAGGGAGATTCCGCCCTGGTACCACGCCTGGATCATGACGTCCCGCCCGGGAATGGGAATCAGCGAGCCGTTGTGGGCCACGCAGTTCTCTTCCGGCGTCTGGGCGGCAGGGATCTTGTAGTACGAGTGGAACGTCATCTCCTGGCCTTCGATGGTGAAGATCGCGTCGGCACCCCACTCCGGCGGGTCGGAGGCACGGCACTTCGGTGCGCCGCCGCCGCCCCACTCGTCGGAGAACAGCAGCTTCTTGCCATCGTTGCTGAACGTCGCCGAATGCCAATACGAGAAATTCGGGTCCGAAACCGCGGCCAGGCGCGTCGGGTTCACGGGGTCGGTGATGTCGAGAAGCAGCCCATACCCCTCACACGCCCCCCCCGCCAAGCCCATGGCCGGGTACACCGTGATGTCGTGGCACTGAGTGGGGCCCATGCCCTCAGCGTCGCTCTCACCTGCCATCATCCGTGTCATGAGCTGGGGTAGGGCCTCGCGCAACGCCGCACTGTCCGCCGCGGTGGGACTACCCTCTCCCCCCCTTGCCGCAACGATGCGCGCCAGGAGGGGTCGCGTCGTCCGTTCCGACAGCACGCGGGGCTGCCCCCCGATGTCCGCCACGAAGGCGCCGCTGGCCCGGGCCGCTTCGATGGCGGCCAGGTCGTCGGGAGCCAAACCATGTGTCTCGGGAGCCACCAGGTCGTCGAAGATGCGGGGAGAGCTGACGATGGCCGCCTGCTCGGGATGCGCCAGCGGCACCCTGATCACTTCGATGCGGAACAGCGCCGAGTTGGGGTCGTCGGACGGCAGCGCGCCCGAACAGCCCGGAAGCTCCTCGGATGGCCGCACCGGAGCCGAGCCCGACACGTAGATGTAGACGTTGTCCTTGTCGTTCGGGTCCTCGAGCACGGTGTGGGTGTGGGACCCCCGGCACGTCTGCACGTTGCTGATGTACTTCGGGCTCCGGATGTCGGTGATGTCGAAGATGCGGATACCCCGCAGCCGCTCGGAACTCACTGCCTCGGCCACCCCCTCCGTCCCGCAGTCCAGGCGTCCGCCCATGTCCTCACCGGACACGAACAGGAGGTTCCCGAAGACGGAGACGTCGCTCTGCGATGCGGGGCACACATAGCCGATGACCAGGGTGGGACGGCTCGGCGTCGAGATGTCCCAGACCTGAATCCCGTTGTAGTTGCCCTGGATGGCGTAGTCGCCCTTGAAGGCCAGGTCGGAGTTGGTCATGCCCACGAAGGCCCTGGGGGGCGGGGTCGCCGAGACGAGCCTGATGTTCCAGGCGGCCTCGCCGGCGTCGAACATGCCGGCTTTCAAACCCACGCGGGGATCGGGACTCGGCGGCGTGACCCGCAGGGGCATCAGCGCCGTGGGCGCGGCGGGAGCAGCAGGCGCCATGGAGGACGGCTGGGAGCCGCAACTCGCCGCAATGAGTGCGGCCGCGGCGACGGAGACCAGCTTCACGGTGGCGGCGAATGCGCCCCGGCTGGTCGGGAAGAAACGGGTCATGGGAGGTACCTGCATTGGGAGGGTAAAGGAGCGGTTCAGGGACGGGCCGGCGCCGTCATGTCGTCCAGCATTCGCTTCATCCGGTTGATCTCGGTGATCTGATCGACCTGGATGTCGGAAGCGATCTTGAAGATCAGGTCGTCCTGGGCGGCGCCGTCCGTGGCGAACAGGTCGTGGACCATGCCCACGGCGCCCTGGTGGTGCTGAATCATGTACGTCAGGAAGAGCCGGTCGAAGTCCGGACCCCGGGCCTCCTCCAACTCGTGCAGCTGCTCCGGGGTGAGCATGCCGGGCATGTGCATGGAGTGGTCGGGGCCGTGCATCGTGTGCACGGCGCCACCGGCGTCCACCTCCGGGACCGGGCGGCCCCGGTCCCGGAGCCAACCCTGCATGATCCGGATCTCGTCCGTCTGGGCATTGATGATCCGCGCCGTGAGCGTGCGGATCGTCGGGCTTGCGCCGTTGGTGGGAGAGAGGGCCGACATGACCAGCGCCTGGGCGTGGTGCGCGATCATGCCCGTCATGAAGGCCACGTCCGCCTCGCTGACCCGGAGAAGCGTGCTGTCCTTCCGGGCGCGGTACAGCGCTTCGAGTTCGCCCGTCGAGGCATCCCCGTAGCCCGGGGCGGCAGCCTGACCCCGGGGCGCGCCGGCGGCACACCCGCCCAGGGCGAGGGCGCCGCACAGTGCGAAGGTCACGGAAGAGGCGGAGGGTCTCATGGCGTGCTCGTGCCGGGCAGGTCGGCCGGCGAAGGAGGATCAGAAGGCGGCGCGCATTCTACGGCCGCGCGTGGGATAGGAAAAGGGACCCCGGAGAAGCACGCCGCCGCCGTGGTTTCCCCCGGGCTTCCCGACCCCTACAATTCCTGCCGTCTCCCTCCCGGTCCGTCACCTTCCTGAGGTCGAGATCCCATGTACACGTCGCACCGCGCCGGCCGGCGTCTGGCTTTCTTCTCGCTCCTCGCTCTCTCGGCCTGCGCCGCCGCCGGCACCGACGCTCCCGAATCCGAGGAGGCCCTGGTCGAGCGGGCCCGCGCCATCCACGAGCGGGTCATCACCGCCGATACCCACGACGACATCAGCCCGGCCAACTTCACCGCCGAGCGGAACTACACCATGGACCTGCCCACGCAGGTGAACTTGCCCAAGATGGAAGCCGGCGGGTTGGACGTGACCTGGATGGTGGTGTACGTGGGACAGGGCGACCTCACCCCTGAAGGTTTCGCCGCCGCCAACGCAGAGGCCGTGGAGAAGTTCGCGGCGATCCACCGCCTCACCGAGGAGATCGCCCCGGACCGCATCGAGCTGGCCCTCACGTCCGACGACGTCCGCCGCATCGTGGCCTCGGGCAAGAAGGTCGCCATGATCGGCGTGGAGAACGCCTACTCCGTCGGCACGGACCTCTCCAACATCCAGAAGTTCCAGGAGCTGGGCGCCCGGTACCTGTCGCTTTCGCACAACGGGCACAGCCAGATGGCGGACTCCAACACCGGCGAGCGCGATGACGTGTGGCTCTATCACGGACTCAGCGACCTGGGCAGGCAGGCCGTGGCCGAGATCAACCGCGTCGGGCTGATCCTGGACCTGTCCCACCCCTCCAAGGAGTCCAACCTCCAGGCCATCGCCCTGTCGCAGGCCCCCGTCATGGCGTCGCACTCGTCGGCGCGCAGCCTCAACGACGTGACCCGCAACCTGTCCGACGAAGAGCTGGACGCCGTGAAAGCCAACGGCGGCGTGGTGCAGACCGTGGCGTTCGCCAGCTACGTGAACTCGGCCAAGAACACGGCCCACTCCGACGCCGTGCGCGCCGCCCAGGAGGAGGAAGCCGCGAAGGTGGGCTTCGAGATGGTGGACCGGCGTACGCTCTATGGCATGAGCGAGGCCGACCGCGAGGCGTACGAGGCAGCGTTCAAGCCGGTGCAGGATGCGGTGGAGGCGCACATGGAGGGAATCAACGCCCTGACGCCTCCGGTGGACGTGGTCGACTTCGTGGACCACATCGACTATCTGGTCGACCGGATCGGCATCGACCACGTGGGCATCAGTTCGGACTTCGACGGCGGCGGCGGCGTGGAGGGCTGGGACGACGCTTCCGAGACCTTCAACGTGACGCTGGAGCTGGTCCGCCGCGGTTACACCGAGGAGGAGATCGGGAAGATGTGGAGCGGCAACCTCCTCCGGGTACTGGACGAGGTGCAGGCCGTGGCGGCCAGGTTGCAGGCCGGCGGCTGACGAGGCCGCGAAAGGGGTGGCGTGGGCCACCCACGACGCCTAGTTCGGGATCCGCCGCCTCAACTCCGCGCCGAAGCCCAGCACGACCTGGGCCGTGCTCCCCATGTAGGGCGGATGGCCCACCAGCATCTCGTAAAGCACGCATCCCAGGGAGTAGATGTCACTCCGGGGCCCCACCTGGTGGTCGCCCGTGGCCTGCTCCGGACTCATGGAGTACGGGGTTCCGACACTGAGCCCGGTCTCCGTGAGGCGGGCACCGCCTCCGGCCCCGACGGCCAGTGCGATCCCGAAGTCACCCACCACCGGCTGGCCGCCCTGGAAGAGGATGTTGCCCGGCTTGATGTCGCGGTGGACGACACCCCGCTCGTGGGCGAAGGCCAGGGCGTTGGCCACCGCCGTGGCGATCCGTACCGCCTCGTCCACGGGAAGCTGCTTCTCCTCGTCCAGGCGGTCGCGCACCGACTCGCCCTCCACGTGGGGCATGCCGTAATAGAGGAAGGAGTCGGCCTCGCCCGAGTCGTACAGCGGCAGGATGTTCGGGTGCTGTTGCTCGATCTCGTAGCGACCAGAAAGGGCGGCGCGAAGGTGCTCTGGGATGGGGTCACTCATACGCGGAAATGCCTGGGTGCGGGCGGGCGGAGAGGTCAGGCCGTGAGGGCAAGATGGGCTGGCAGCAGGCGGATTCGCCAGTTGCGGACCTCGTCCGTCAACGCCCCCGCTCTTTCATCATGGCGTCCAACTCCTCGTACCAGTTGGCCACGACCCAGAAGCGCTGCCTGCCCACCGCGTCCGCCGGCAGGATGTCGCCCACGAGGATCCGCCTTCCGTCCGGGTGGACATCCCAGAAGCTCATGCCCCCCACGTTCTCCAGGACCACCCGCGTGCGCACCAACGCCGGAGACGGCTGGGTACGGATGTCGGCGGCATACAGGCTGCCTCCCCCTCCCTCGTAGTAGATCGTCCGACCGTCCGGCGACCATCGAGGTGAACCCGTCGCCCCGTCGGTGGTGATCCTCCACTTGCCCGATCCGCTCGGGAACCGGGTGACGAAGATGTCTCCGCCCGACACCTCGTACGACAGGTACGCCGCGAACCGTCCGTCGGGCGACACGTCCACGTCGCCCAGGTCTCCGGTGCCACGAACCAGGGGCTCCAGCACCGTATCCGCACCCATATGGAGAACGTCGCGTCCGCGGCCCACCGCGATGACCATCAGCGAGTCCGTCGGCCACGCATCCACGTGCACGTCCCCATCGGCGCCGTAGAAGGGAACCTCTGCGGAGGCGCCATCCGGTGCCTTGGTCCAGATGTCCTCTCCACGCGTTCCCGGACGATCCGACGCGAAGGCCAACCGCTCTCCGTCCGGCGACCATCGGGGCTGGTGGTTGTCGCCCTCGAACGTCAGCTGCGACAGGGTGCCCGGCTCCACATCGTACACGAAGAGCTCCGGAAGTCCTCCTCGTCTGATTTCGAGGGCCAGCCGATCTCCGTCCGGCGAGTAGCGGCCGTCGTCGTAGGAGTCCGCGGGGAGAGGGAGCTTCTCCAATTCCCGCCCTGAGGAGGCATCGAACACCAGGAGCTCCGCCTCCGGCCCCGTCGGTGCCTCCCCGGTGACGTAGAGAAGCGTGCCGCCGCTCGACACGGAGAGGGAAGCGCCACTCTCACCCATCAGAAGGCCCTCCCTGACCGCCATCCGCGCTCCGGTGACCCGCTTGGAGTCCGCCTCGAAGGGAACGGCATAAAGCACGCCGCCGGGGCCCGAGAAGAGGATATGACCCGAACGCGAGTATCTCGGGGAGTACCCGGCGAGGCCCAGATCGACGATGGAATCCGACGCGAATTCGACCAACTGCACGCCGGGCACCAAGCCCGAGACGAGAAGTCCCGACCCGTCCGGGAGCAGCTCCAGCCAACGGAAGTCCCTCGGGATCGCGCCCGTGATGTCCTGCGGCTCGTCCTCTCCGGGACGCAGCCTCCAGACGCCCCCCGGCCCGCCGGCGACCACCGTGCCATCGTCGCTCCACGTCGACAGGAGCAGCGACCCCGCCCTCGGCTCCGGGAAGATGGTGAAGAAGCTGCTCCCGTCCTGGTTCACTCTCTGGATCACACCGTCGCGGCTGAAGCTGATCCAGGCTCCATCACGGGAGAAAGCGGGCAGGACTCCCCCCTCCGTGCCGGGAATGGGGCGGAAGTCCTCGTCGGCCGCATGGCGCAGAAACAGTCCACGACGCTCATCGGCCACCACGAAGGTGGATCCGTCCGGCGAGATGTCCGCACCGACCGGGACGATGTCCCCCACGTCCAGGGTCAGTCGGAGCGCCCCGCCCGCCCCACCTCCGGGCTCCCGCAGCCAACCCGCCAAGGCCAGCAGGAGCGCCACGACGGTCGTGGCCGCCAGGGCGGGCACCCACCTCCGACGTGCTCTGGCGGCCTCGAGGATCTCCACCGGTTGGACGGGCGTCGCCTGTGCGTATGTGAAGGATGCGTCCGCGAGGGCATCCATGAACGCCTTGGCGCTCTCGAACCGATCCGCCGGCAGCTTTTCGATGGACTTCATGACCACGGCCGATAGGTGCGCCGGCACGGTTTGCCTGAGCTCGACGAGTGGCCGCGGCGTCTCGGTCAGGATCTTCACCAGGACCTTCTGCGCGCTGATGGCCGTGTGCGGAGGCTGCCCCGCCAACATCTCGTACAGCACGCACCCAAGGCTGTACACGTCGGTGCGGATGCTCAGCACCTGGTCCGCGCTGGCCTGCTCCGGGCTCATGTAGTGTGGCGTGCCCAGGCTCAGCCCGGTCTCCGTGATCCGATCGCCCCCGGCCGCGCTTACCGCCAGAGCGATTCCGAAGTCCGCCACGACGGGCCGGCCGTCGTGTAGCAGGATATTCGCGGGCTTGATGTCCCGGTGGATGACGCCCGCCCGGTGGGCGTAGTCGAGGGCGTCCGCCACACTCTTGGCGATCTGCCACGCCTCGTCCACGCCCAGCTGCTTCTCTCGGTCCAGCTTGTCCCGCAGCGTCTCCCCGCGGATGTACGGCATGACGTAGTAGAGAAACCCGTCCGCCTCTCCCGAATCGAACAGCGGCAGGATGTGGGGATGCTGGAGGGCCGCGGTGGTCTTGATCTCCGCGAGAAAGCGCTCGGCGCCGATGACCGCCGCCAACTCGGGCTTCAGGACCTTGAGCGCCACGTCCCGCTCGTGCCGCACGTCCTTCGCCAGGTAGACGACGGCCATTCCGCCTTCGCCGAGCTTCTTCTCGATGCGATAGCGGTCCGACAACGCTGCGTTCAGACGTTCACTGATCTCAGACATGATGAAACATGCGCCGGGCCAAGGCGCCTTCGCCAGCCTTCCCGGCGGTGGAACGCTGGCCGAAGGGGTCCGGCACCTCGCTGAGTCGGTGGGCTCGAACGGTCAGCCGCCGAGGCGTGCGACGGCGGACCGGGCCTCCGTGACGGAATGGATGTCTTCGTCCGCTCCACTCCACAGTTCCAGGAACTCGGAATAGAGTCGAAGGGCCTCGGCCGGGCGTCCCGGGGGGCCAGGCGGTCCAGGAGGGGTCGGATGGCCCCGCGACCCTTGGTCGACGGCTGCGCTACATCCCCAGCCAGTAGTTCACCTTGACGATGAACCGGTCGTCCGCCGGCGCGCCGAAGAGCGCCCCGGCGTCCCTCCCGAAATCGAAGTCTCCCAGGAGAGCCCGGTCGGACTGGCGCCGCTGCCACACCAGGAAGATGGTGGACCCCGGCCGGTACTCCCATCGGAGAACGGCGTTGCCGATCAGCGACCGGATGTTGAAGTCGCGTTCACCGAAGCCGAAGTCCGCCGCACCGTCGCGGTCCAGGTCCACGTACTGCGTGTCGCCCACCCTGCAGATGTCGCCCCCCGTGCACTGGACCCCGCCGGAGGAAGAGACGCCCATGCCCGGCTGGAACGTCCGGAAGTCGTAGGTGCCGGCCTGGGCCAACTGCTTGTACGAAAGGAAGTCGCCCGAAGACAGCAGGGGCTGCGCGAAGAGCTGCAGCGTGAGGGTCGGTGAGAACGTCCAGTTCAGTCGGGTCTCCATGGAGACCGTGCGCCGCTCCAGGTCCGCGAACATGTACCGCGTACCGAATGTCGGATCGTACGTCAGCACGGCCGTCGCCGTGACGTACTGGTCCGACGTCTTCTCCACCTGGTAGCGGGGCTGAACGGTGATCTCCAGCTGCGGAGATGGGCGGATGCGGACGTCACCGCCCACGTTCACTTCCCTCCCACCGCCTTCGTTCTCCCTGCGGAACTCGATGTTGCCACCCCAACTCACGGCCTTCCGGCGGTCGCTGTTGAAGCGCCCCTCCACCCGGGGCCCTCCCGGATCCTTCATGATGGGGCCGCCCCGCGTCGCATTCCGGCTCCAGGCGTCGGGGGTGTACGACAGGCTCAGGTTTCCCGACCAGTAGTTGAGGAGCTCGCCCCGGGTGTTCAGGTTCAAGCTGCCCCGCATGTACGCGTCCTGCCACGACTCGAAGGACCACGCGTCGTCCAGGGCCTCGTGGCTGATGTTGTGGAAGGTCGAAAAGTCGAAGCTGTAGCTGCGGAAGACGCTCCCCGGGGTGATCTCCCGGTATCCGAAGCGGATGCCGCCGTCCAGGCGCTCGGAGTTCCCCGAGAAGCCCAGGTCGTTGATCTCGAAGCCCTTGGTGACCTCCGCCGCCCAGATGGAGCCGGTCCAGTGCTCGCCGCTTCGCCGCTCGAACTGGAGGCGCCACTCGGCTCCGGTGATGGACGTCGCGGTGGGATCCAGGGAGAAGCGCGTGGCGTCGGGACGCTGGTAGTAATGGGTGCTGGACCGCTGGATGCGGGTGATGGCGTCTTCGCTTCCCCGCACGGTGCTCCCGGCAAGGAAGCCCCACAGCGCCCACTCCCGGTCGTTCCACTGGTGCTCGAACCGGAGTCCGCCGTTGAACGCAGTGGACGGCAGGTAGTCGAAGGAACCGTCTTCGGGCTGGTCCCGCTGCAACCCCGTGACGATGCCCGCCACGTTGGACGCGCCGTCGTTGAAGTCCTGCTGCAGGGACAAGACTCCGTATTCGGTGCGGGGCTCCACCAGGAAATCCCCGATCGCACCGGAGTCCTCGAACAGTGCCTTGCCCCGTTCGTTCCCCGTCACCGCGGCCAGCGCGCCCACCGACAATCCCGACGAGGTCCGGCCGGCCAGCTTGGCGGCGCCCAGGATGGTGGCGTTCTCGGGAATTGCCTCGAACAGCGTTCCCTCGGGGGCGCCGCCATGGGGCGAACGACCGATCCGCCGGCTGTAGAAGAGGGAGTTGCGCCCTCCCGAGAGGCCGAAGTCGAAGACCCTGGCGTCTTCGACGAAGAACGGACGACGCTCCTCGAAGAAGCTCTCGAACGCCGACAGGTTGATCACCGCCGGGTCGGCTTCGACCTGTCCGAAGTCCGGATTGATGGTGGCGTCGAGGGTGAAGGCGGCTCCGAGGCCGTAGCGCAGGTCCAGCCCGATCCGGTTCGCCGTCGCGGACCCGTCGAAGAACGGGTCGCCGGCGTCGGCGGGACCCCGGTGCAACTGGCTCACCACGTAGGGACGGGCCTCGATGCGTCGGGATGCACGCGGCACCCGAACGCCGTCCAGACGGCCGAACTGGCTGACGACCCCCTGCTGCAACTGAGAGACCAGCGTGAGGAGCGTGCGCTCATTGGTGGCCAGCCGCAGCCGCTGGACGTTGAAGCCCCAGCTCTGCACTCCGTCGGACGCCTCGTACCGGATCTGGGACAGAGGAATGCGCATCTCCACCGACCACCCGCGGTCATCCACGGACACCGCCGACGACCACACTGCGTCCCAGGCCGGGTCTTCCTTGTCGTCGTCGTACAGATACCGGTCTCCCTGGACGTTGGCCGCGTTCACCGAAAACGCGTAACCGGTGCGCCGATCGAGGTTCGGATCGATCCCTACCTCCACGTAGTCCGCCTGACCCTTCCCGTCACGGCGATAGAGCTGCCGGGCGATGCCTTCGGGGCGGCCGTCCCACATGCGCAAGCCGATCCAGATGGCGTGCTCGTCGATGAGGACGCGCACTTCGGTGTCTTCTTCGGCGGGGGCGCCTTCCACGGGCTCCCGTTGGACGAACCCGGACAGAGGCGCCACCGCGGCCCATGCGGCCTCGTCCAGCACCCCGTCCAGCGCGATGTCGTCGGAGCGGGGTACGGCGGTCGCGGCCGGGGGAAGCGTGGTGTTCCCGCGGGTCTCGGCCGCAGGCGGCTCCCCCTGTTGGGCCGACACCTCGCCCGACGAACCCGACGCCACGAGGAACGCCGCGCCCAGGACCGCCAGCAGACAGTTCCCGGCCCGCACCTTCAGCATGTGACCCGCCACCCGCGATCTCCCCTGCATCAAGACTCAGTTCGACCCGCCATCGACCCAGGCCTGCGTCACGGCGTGCAGAGGAATGGGCGCGTCCGCCAACCGCGCCAGGTCGATCTGTTTCGCCATTTCGTGGACCCGTTCCAGGGAGACACGGTCAGGGCCCAGAATGTTCAGCACCGCTCTGACGACGTCGTCGTCGAGATCGGCTCTGGCTACGAGCCAGTTCATCATGGCCGCGGCGGGCACGGCTTTCTCCACGCCCGGATAGGCCCCGACAGGAATCTCACCGAGGGAGTAGTAGGGATACCGCGCGCGCAGCTCGGCCAGCTTCCCGGCGTCCATGGGAAGGAGGCGCACACCCCGGGTGGTGGAGGCCTCGAGGACCGCCGCCGCGGGAATGCCCACCGACATGATGGCGGCGTCGATGGCGCCGTCGCTGAGCGCGGCCGACGACTCGGTGAAGGACAGATACCGGGGCTCGATGTCGTCGTAGGTCAGGCCGTAGATCTCGAGCATCTGCCGGGAGATCTGCTCCGTGCCGCTGCCGGCGGACCCCACCGAGACGCGCTTGCCCCTGAGGTCGGCCAGGCTCTGCGCCGTGGAGGACCCCGGCACGACGATATGGGAGACGTTGGCGTACAGGGGCGCGATGATGCGAAGGTCCTTGGCCGGCTGCGGGAAATCCGGCCCGCCGTTGTGCGCCTCGTACGCCGCCACCGACAGCACGAAGCCGATGTCGATCTGTCCGGCGACGATGCGGTTCACGTTCTCCACGGAGCCGCCGGTGACCTCGGCCGTGTACTGGCGGGACGAATCCGCCAACGACAGCCGGCTGGCGAGGGCGCCCCCAAGGGGATAGTAGACGCCCCCGGTGCCGCCCGTGCCCAACGAAAGAAAGCGCCTGCCGCCGCCGTCGCCTCCCCCGCACGCCGACAGGGTCGTCACGGCCAGGAGGGCGACGACGCCAGACTTCCCGAGGCTCCTCACAGCTCATCCTCCGTGCGGGCTCCGCCCGCGTGATCTCAGTCCGCTCTCCGACCCCGCAGGAACACGATCCCCAGGGCGACCAGCCCCGCTCCGTCCGTGACGGCGCCGGGGAACACCAGGAGCAGCGCGCCGGCGCCCAGCACCAGCCGCTCCCAGAGCACCAGATCGCGACGCCCGAATCCCATGGTGGCCGAAGCCAACGCGGTGACGCCCAACACGGCGGTCACCACCGCCATGGCGATTCCGAGAACGGACCCCTCCAGGAGGAGCGGGGGGCCGTATATGAACATGAAGGGCACGAGGAAGCCAGCACCCGCCAGGACCGCGGCGGACACGGCGGTGCGCACCGGGGGTGCGTCTGCGATGCCCGCCGCGGCAAAGGCCGCCAGGGACACCGGAGGCGTCACGTTGGAGATGCACCCGAAGTAGAAGATGAACAGGTGGGCGGCCAGAAGCGGCACGCCCAACTCCACCAGTGCCGGCGCGCCCAACGCGGCCAGCACCACGTAGGCTGCGGTCGTCGGCAGCCCCATGCCCAGGACGATGGACCCGACGGCGGTGAGGGTGAGGGCCGCCAGGAGGTTCCCCTGGGACAGGGTCACGATGAGCTCGGACATGCGCAGACCGATCCCCGTGAGGGACGCCACCCCCACCACGATTCCGGCCGCCGCGCACGCCGCCGCCACCTGAACGGCGCCCCGCCCCGCCCCGTCGAGCATCGCCGCCAGCTTCTTCGTGTCGGGACGGGTGGCCGGGCTCAGCCAGGCCAGCGCCAGGGAAGAGATCACCCCCCAGAATGCCGCCCGCATGGGAGACCTCCCCATGGCCAGGAAGACCACGATGAAGACCACGGGAAGCAGGAGGTGGAGCCGCTTGGCCACCGGTTCGTGGACCCGGGCCGTCGCCGGTTCGATCCCCATCTTTCCGGCCCGGAAGTGGATGGCCGCCAGGAGCGCCACGTAATAGAGGAGGGCCGGGATGGCCGCGGCAGCCGCCACCTTCACGTACGGGATGTTGGTCCAGGTGGCCAGGATGAAGGCGCCCGCCCCCATGATGGGGGGCATGAGCTGCCCTCCGGTACTCGCCGCCGCCTCGATGGCCGCGGCGAAGTGGGGCTTGAAGCCAGCCCGCTTCATGAGCGGGATCGTGAACGTGCCCGTGGTCACCACGTTCGCCACGGCGCTCCCGGACAGGGAGCCCATGAACGCGCTGGCCACCGCGGCGGTCTTGGCCGGCCCCCCCCGGGTGCGCCCAGCCACCCGGTCGGCCAAGGCGATGAGAAGGGCGCCCCCTCCAGCCACCTCCAGCACCGCGCCGAAGAGAACGAAGAGGTACACGAAGTCCGCCGACACCCCCAACGGCACGCCCCAGATGCCCTCGGTGGAGAGGTACAGGTGTTCCACCAACCTGGCGGGCCCGTACCCGCGGTGCGCCAGGACGCCCGGCAGGTACGGACCCGCCACGGCGTAGGCCAACGCGAGGCCGCACACGGTCACCAACCCCCAACCCGTGGTCCGCCGGGCCAACTCCAGGACCAGCGCCACGGCGAGAGCCCCGGCGGCCAAGTCCAGGGCGGTGGGCGATCCCGACCGACGCACCAACTCCTGGTTCTGGGAAGCGAGGTAGACGCAGACCAACACGGTGAGTCCAGCCAGGACCCAACTCAGCCCAGACGCGCCCCCCGACGCCCGAGGCTCGTCGACGCCGGCTTCGGCACCGACAGGGGGCCGACGGCCCATGACCAGGAAGCCGATGACCGCCATGAGCGCCAGGTGCACGGGGCGCTGGATCAGCGCGGTGAAGGGCTCGATGCCCGCGGCATACAGGTGGAACAGCGACGCCGCCACCGCTGCGGTCAGGGCAACCCTGCGCGCCGAGACGCTCAAGCCAGATACCACCCGACGGTGTCGGCGTCATCGGGACGCACGAGCACCACGTCGTCTCCGTCTGCGGGATTCACCACCCCCAGCACCAGGCACTCGCTGGCCATGCCGGCGATGCGCTTGGGGGGGAAGTTGACCACCGCCAGCACCCGGGTCCCCACCAGCGCCTCCGGCGTGTACCGGCGCGTCAACTGGGCCGAGGACCGGAGCACCCCCACGGGCTCGCCGAAGTCGATGGCCAGCTTGAACGCCGGCTTCCTCGCGTCGGGAAAGGGCTCCGCCGAGATGACCTCGCCGGCCCGTACCTCCAGTTGGAGGAACGTCTCGAACGACGTCTCCCGTTTTCTCATCCGGGCATGGGAACCCAGATGGCGAACAGCATGGCCATGGCCAGGAACAGCACCATGAGGATGGTCGCCGCGCTCCCGAAGCTCCGCCGCGAGTCGATGGCGTGTGCGCCCTGGGCAAGAACGAGCCAGGCCCACGCTTGGGAAAGGTCCAACATGGTGAGGACCTTCAGAGGGTACCCCTCGGGCAGGAAGAAGAAGAACGTGCCCAGGTTCAGGGTGAACTGGGGGTTCTGCTGCGAGATCTTCAGCGGGAGCAGCGCGAACCCGACGATGGCGGGAATCAGCCACGCATGGGCCAGGACGGCCAGGTACTGTCTGAACCTCCCTTCGTCCCCCATCACGAAGGCGAAGATGAACGTCGTGAGCCCGGCGAAAAGCAGGGTCATCAGGACGAACCCGATGGCCCCGCCCACCACCGCCGAGATCCGCATGAAGGTGCCCGCGGCGGCGAAGCCCGCCGGCATCTCCCGCCCCTGTCGGAGCATGGTCTCCCGGAACATGGCGTCCCACACCTCGGCGGGAATCAACACGGTCTGGCCCACGACGAGCATCGCGCCCAGGAGCAGCGCGGCCCCCCAGGCCGGATGTCTCGCCAATGCCTCCCCCAGGTCGCCCGGCGAGAAGAAGGTCTGGATCAGACGCTTGGGAAACGGCGAAAACGGCGGCGGACCCCCAGGGGCCACGGACTCGCCGCCCGCCTCTTCGACGTTGCTCACGGACCCTCGCTACATCGGGTCCTGGAGCTTCACCCAACCACGGGACCGGACACGCACGTCCAGGGGGAAGGGAGCGGCCGCAACATCCATCGTTCCGCGCAGGTCTCCGTCGGAGTAGCTCTCCACCATGAGGCTCCGACCCATGTCGAAGAGTACCCACCCGTTGGTGGTTCCCTTCAGGGTCTGGGTGAAGTCCATGCCGGTGATGACCCCCGTGGCGGTCGTCTCGTTCGTCCCGTTGACGTCGAGCCTGACGGCGCTCCGCCCACCCACCACCGTGTCGCCCACGACCGTGTACGTGAGGATGGTGACGCCCTTCACCTGCCCGGGCCCCTGGGGGCCCTCGAAGGTGACCGTGTCCGTCCACTGCTCGCCGACCTGAGCCCCTCTGCCGGGCAACCTCGGAAAGAAGCCGTTCGCCAGCCCAACCGGCGAAAAGAATTGGCTCGCCTCCTCGGTCAGCTCGGGTTGCGCCACCATCGTCACCACCCCGCGGCGGTCCATGGTGAACACCAGCGGGCCCGTGATGCCGTTCTCGTCCGCCGACGCGGACGACATGGGTGTGCTGACCCGCCCGTCCAGGTCCGTGACCTCCAGGGATACCTGGATCCCGTCGGGAGCCCGGGTGAAGGCCGTCGTCAGCGTGGCGCGCCCCGTGGTCCGGGCCTGCATGCTCTGGCCGCCCGCGTCTATGTCCATGTTGGCCGTATCGCCGGACACGTAGGTGACCGTGGATGGGGAAGGGAGCCCATAGGCGAGGCCGGCAGGCGCAGCCGGTCCTCCGCCGCCGCAGGCGGCCAGCGTCGAAAGGGAGGCCACGAGTACCGCGTACCCGGAACGCATGACGAGACTCCTCGAAGAGATGGTCACGTGGGCGCCCGTCCTTGGGGCCGGGCAACCTTCTGGCAGTCTAGTGTACGAAGCCTTCGGGGGAAATCTTCCCCCCCCCGCCACACTTGGCCGGCTCGGCGTGACTAGGTATCCTCATGGACCTTTTCGCCGGTCGTGCCGGCGGGGCAACAGAGCAGAGCCTTGGCGCCTCGGAGCGCAGAATGAGCTATCGCACCAACCCAGACCGTATCCTCGACAGCATCGACCGGGCGAGGAATCGCGACGCGGAGAGCGCCCACTTCTCTTTGGATCGCCAGGCCCAGGGACGTGAACTGGACACGCAGGTCCCCGACCTCGACGCCACCAACCCGGAGCGCAGCAAGCGCATCTTCAGGGCGGTGGAGCGAGCCTATACCAAGGCCGCCCAGAGAGCCGAGTTGGGGAAGTTGGCGGCACGCTTCCAGGCGGTCGGTGACGTGCACCACCACCACGCCCGGGGAGACGTGAGCATCTCCATACAGTACCTGGATCATGAGCGGAACGACGAAGTGGGCATGTCCCCCTTCGAGATCCGCCCCTACGAGCTGGCCGAGGCGAAGAAGGAAACCAAGACTTCACGCGCCGACGTGAATGCGCTCAAGGTGCTTCGGAAGGAACTGCACAAGGGCGTTCTCTCTGCGTACAAGAAGATCGAGCCCCGCATCCGCGACGCCATCCGGGAGCGCGCCGACATGGGGCACCTGCAGGTCCTGGTAACGGTGGACCTGCGTCCGGCCGAGTGACCTTCGGCGTGGTCCGAGCGCGGTAGCAGGATGGGTCGGATCCCGACGCGCCGGAGCCTCACCCTGCTTCTGGTTCTCTTGAGTCTCGTAATCGCTACAGCGGATATGCTGCGGCCGGATTCCGTCATCCTGGACACGTGGCGCCGTCTCGCGCATCGGCAGACTCCCGTGGAGCGCTCCCTGGAGGACCTCCGGCGTACCCACGAGGTCCCGCTTCCCCGCTCCAATCGGGTGGAGACGCCAAGTACCCGGGCGAGCATGCCGCCGGCCCGGACACGCGCGACCGGATGAACCGACGGCGACGGCTGCTCCTGATCTTCCTGGACGGAGTGGGGATCGGAGAGGGGGACGAGCGGCGGAACCCGTTCGCGCGCGCGAAGATTCCCACCCTCCAGGAGCTCATGGGTGGGAGCATCCCGACGCTGACCACCCCGCGGCTCTCCGGAAGCGGCGGTCACGCGTTTCCGCTGGACGCCACCCTGGGGGTCCCCGGAACACCGCAGAGCGGCACCGGCCAGGCCACGCTCCTCACCGGCACGAATGCCGCCGCCGCGTTCGGGCGTCACTTCGGCCCGTGGACGCCGGTTCGCCTGCGCCCCATGGTCGAGGAAAGGAGCCTTCTCCGCGCCGCGTCGGACGCTGGTCTCGCGGTCGCGTTCGCCAACGCCTACCCCAAGGGGTGGCCGGGCCCCCGGGGAAGTCGCGGGGTGGCGGGTCCCCCGCTGGCGGCTCGGGGGGCGGGACTCCTCCATCGTCATGAGGAGTCCCTCGCCGACGGACACGCGGTGTCCAGCGAGATCGTCAACGACGGTTGGCGTCGACACCTCGGCCACGGATGGATCCCCGAGATCTCGGAGGAGAACGCCGGGCGCAACCTGGCCGCCATTGCGGCCGCCCACGACCTGACGCTCTACGCCCACTACGACACCGATACCGCCGGTCATCGGGGCGGCATGGACGGCGGCATCGCGGCGTTGGAGAGAGTGGACAGGTTCCTCGCCGGCGTGATGGACGCCATCCCGGCACACGCCACCGTTCTCATCACCAGTGACCACGGAAACCTCGAGGACGTCGAAGCGGCGCATACCCTCAATCCCGCGCTGGGCATCGCGGCAGGGCCGGAAGGCCGGAGGTTCGCGGAGTCCCTCAGGAGCATCCAGGACGTCGCGCCCGCCGCCCTTTCCGTGTTGAGGGGCTGAGTCCCCTCGGAGCATTCGGGCGCCCGGGCCTGGGTGCGACCCTTGGGCGTGACCACTCGACCGAAGATCCTGGGCCAACTCCTCCTGGAGGCCGGCGCCGTGACTCCAGCCACCCTGCAGGCGGCTCTGGCCGACCAGGCGGCCGTTGGACTCCGATTGGGGGAAATGCTCGTGCGGCTGGGGGACACGGACGCCGACTCCGTCGCCCAGGCCCTTGCGCGCCAACTCGGACTGGCCTTCGCACCCGCGCCCCTGAAGCCCGAGAAGGCGGTCACCGACCTGGTGCGCCCCGAACTGGCGCGAGCCCGGCGCGTGCTCCCCCTGCGAGCCACGCCCCGATGCCTCACCGTCGCCATGGCCGACCCCCTGGACCTGGGCGCCGTGGACGACCTGCAGTTCCAGTCGGGACGACGGGTCGAAGCGGAGGTCGCCACCGAGGCTGCCATTGCCGATGGCCTGGTGCGCTGCTACGGGGGTACGATGGACGGACTTCTGGCGGCTCTGCCGTCGGAGCTGCGACGTCCGGAGGAGCCTCGCGCCGTCGAACTGGAGCGGGCCACCAGGTCGGCACCCGTGGTGCGCCTCGTGGACCGCATGCTCCGGGAGGCGGTGGAGTCGGGAGCCAGCGACATCCACGTCGAGGAGACCGGAGGGGACGCGCGGGTCCGCTACCGCGTGGATGGCGTGCTTCGCCGGGCCCTGGAGATCCCGGCCTCGGCGCGGCACGCCGTCCTGTCCCGTCTGAAGGTCATGGCCGGGATGGACATCTCCGTGCGCCGGCGGCCCCAGGACGGCCGAATCAGCTTCCTTCACGACGGTCGCCCTCTCACGCTGCGCATCTCCACGTTGCCCGTGAACGGCGGAGAGAAGGCGGTGGCTCGCATCCTCGATCCCGCCGCCGCCCCGAAGAACCTGGATTCGCTCGGCCTGGCGGCCAAGGATCTCGCACGCATCCGGCGGCTCCTCGCGTCCCGGGAGGGCGTGATCCTCGTGGCGGGGCCCACGGGAAGCGGAAAGAGCACCACCCTCTTCTCGGCGATGTCCGACCTCGACCGGGTGCGCCAGAACGTGGTGACCCTGGAGGACCCGGTGGAGTATCGGCTCCCCGGGGCGAACCAGGTCCAGGTGGATCGTCGGGCCGGACTTGGCTTCGCCGACGCGCTCCGCTCCATCCTCCGCCAGGACCCCGACGTGGTGATGGTTGGCGAGATCCGCGACCGCGAGACCGCGGAGATCGCCATGGCCGCTGCGGTCACGGGTCACCTGGTGCTGTCCACGATCCACACCACCGATGCGCCCGGCGCGGTCACGCGGCTCCTGAACATGGGCGTACCACCTTTCCTGGTGGCCGGCGGCCTCACCGGCGTGGTTGCCCAGCGCCTGGTTCGACGCCGCTGCCGGGAGTGCGACGGCACGGGATGCAGCCGCTGCGCCGAGGGCTACCGCGGCCGGACGGGCGTCTTCCAGGTACTCACGGTCACCGATGCCCTCCGCGACGAGATCACCCGGCGGGGCGCCACGTCCCGGCTCCGTTCGCTGGCCCAGGACGCGGGCATGGGCAGACTCGGGGACGACGCCCATCGCGCCGTGGCCGAGGGACTGACGACTCCCCACGAGATCACCCGCGTGCTTCACGCCGACCCTGGAGCCTCTCTCCCGTGCGGGCGCTGCGCCTCCGACGTGCCCGCGGGCGCCATGGCATGCCCCTGGTGCGGTGGGCGGCGACGGACGCTTTGTTCGTGCGGGTCGCCGCTGGCGCGTGGGTGGCGGTTTTGCCCGGAATGCCTCCGCCCTGTGGCGGCGTAGCTCCAACCTCATCACCTTCCCCATGTAGATCACTCGCAGCGCCGGTCCACGGGGTTCAGCCATGGCCTTCTTCCGCATCCGCAGTTTTCAAGGGCGGATCTTCTTGGCCATCCTCCTCGTGGTGCTCGTCCCGATGGCCCTGGCGGTGGCGGGAGGCGTCGTCACCCTCCGTGACCTGGGCACCCGCTCCGGGACCCTCGGCGCCTGGGACGCCGTGGCCCAGTCGGGCCATCGCCTCCTGGACGAGGTGGACCGGGTGGAATCCACCGACGCCGGGCTTCGCGTCGCGGCGACCGAACACAGAAACGCCCTCTCCGAGTCGGTGCGCATGTCCCGGCTCTACGTGTTCGTGGCGCAGCGGGTCCTGAGCGTCCTTCCCCTCGCCGCGGTCTTCGCGGGCCTGCTCCTGGCGACGGTGGCCTTCTTCGCCGCACGTCGCCTTTCAAGGGGCTTCGGCGGACCCATCGCGGAACTGGCGGGCTGGACCGAACGCATCGCCAGGGGAGAGGCACTGCCGCCCGAGGGGGCCGGCGCTTCCTCCGTGCAGGAACTCTCGACCCTGCGGGTGGCGCTGAGGCGCATGGCCGACGAGCTGGATACGGCCCGCCGTCGTGAGATCGAGAACGTCCGGATGCGCTCGTGGACCGACCTCGCCCGAAAGGTGGCTCACGAGATCAAGAACCCGCTGACGCCCATGCGCATGGCCGCGACAACGCTGACCAGGGGGCGCGAGGGCGCCGAGGCCGAGGCGGGCAACATCCTGTTGGAGGAGATCCAGCGTCTGGACGAGATGGCGCGAACGTTCTCGCAGTACGGCAGGCTGCCTGAAGGTCCTCGCTCCCTGGTGGATCTCAGGGAACTCATGGAAGGTCTGGCGTCCCAGCACGGCAGCGACACGGTGCCCGTTCGCGTCACCGGCGAGGCAACCATGGTGGACGCGCACTACGACGCTCTGGAGCGCGCGTTCCGGAACCTGCTGGTCAATGCCGTGGAGGCGCAGGAGAGCGGCGGCAGCGTCGATGTGTCGGTCTCCCACGCGGACGGCATGGCCCACGTCTTCGTGGAAGACCGCGGGCCTGGAGTCCCGCCGGAGCTCAAGAACGAGATCTGGAACCCCGACGTCACCACCAAACACCGTGGCACGGGGTTGGGTCTGGCCATCGTGCGGCAGACCATGATGCACCACGGCGGGTCGGTGGACGTCCACGACCGCAGCGGCGGCGGAGCTTCCTTCCGTGTGAGCCTCCCCACCGCGAACCAAGACGCATCCTGACCGCCTTCCGATGCGCCTTGCGTAGGCTCTCGGGAAGCGCTGGATTTCATGCAACGTGCCATTGAACCGCGGGACCGATTCATGCCCATGGACGTCCTGATCGTCGACGACGAAGGCAACATCCGTCGAATGTTGCGAGCCCTCCTCGAGTCCGAGGGCTATGGCGTACGAGAGGCCGCCAGCGCCGAGGAGGGCATTGCCGACGCGGAACGCGAGGCCCCCGAGCTCATCCTCCTCGATCTCATGCTGCCAGGCATGAGCGGGCTCGACGCCCTTCCCCGCTTCGGACACGTCGCACCGGGTACGCCCGTGGTCATGATGAGCGGCCGGGCCACGCTTTCCGACGCGGTGGAGGCCACCCGAAGGGGAGCTTTCCACTTCTTCGAGAAGCCGCTCACCCCCGAGACGGTGCTGGTCACGCTTCGCGCTGCCATGGAGGTCAGCCGTGCACGGGACCTGACCCGCGCTCTCACCGCCGAGATCGGACCCGAGGCGGACCTGGTCGGCCAGACGTCGGCCATGACCAAGGTTCGGGACCTTGTAAGAAAGGTGGCGCCCACGGACGCCCGCGTCCTCATCTCCGGCGAGAGCGGCACGGGCAAGGAGCTCGTGGCGGCCGCCATCCACGGTCTTTCGCGCCGGGCCGACGCACCCTTCATCCGCGTCAACTCCGCGGCGATCCCCAAGGACCTGGTGGAGAGCGAGATGTTCGGCCATGAGCGCGGCGCGTTCACCGGAGCCACGGAGCGGCGACGGGGCCGCTTCGAACTGGCCCATGGCGGAACCCTCTTCCTCGATGAGGTCGCGGACCTGGGATCCGAGGCCCAGTCCAAGCTCCTTCGGGCTCTGGAGAGCGGGGAGGTGGAGCGCGTCGGGGGAAAAGGGCCCCTCCTCGTGGACGTGCGCGTCCTTGCCGCCACCAACAAGGATCTCCACTCGGAGGTGCGGGCCGGCCGCTTCCGGGAGGACCTCCTGTTCCGGCTGGAGGTGGTCCCGCTGCGCATGCCGCCACTCCGGGAGCGACTCGAGGACGTACCCCTGCTCGTGGAGCACGCCCTGGGTCGCTTGCGGAAACGGCAGGGCATCCGTGCCCCCAGGTTCTCAGCGGAGGCGATGGCAGCCTTCCAGAGACACCCCTGGCCGGGCAATGTCCGCGAGCTGTTCAACCTGGTGGAACGCCTCGCCATCCTCACCAACGGCCCCGAGGTACAGCTGACGGACGTCCAGGCGGTCCTCCCGCGCCCGGGGGGCACCCCGACGGAGACGCCGACGTACTCCGACTCCGACACCCGGGGCCTCCGTGACCGGCTGGACGACTACGAGAAGGAACTCATCGCCGGCGCCCTGCACGCCGCGTCGGGAAACATCGCCGACGCGGGCCGGAGACTTCAGACCGATCGCGCCAACCTCTATCGCCGCATGCGCCGCTTGGGGATCCGGGAGTAGAGGGTGTGTCCTACTGCAACACAAAGCCTATCTTCATGAGCCGCTACGACACGCTGCCGATCGACGGTTGGAACCCATAACCGTCAGTCCGACTGGACGTTATGACCATACGCACGCTTGGTATGCTCCCTGCTTCTCTCCGGGATGGTGTCCGGTGGGATTCAAACGGAGGTGAAAGGCCATGAGGTGGATGACGGGATGGTTCGCGGTGGTTCTGGCGGCGGCGCCACTGACTGCCCAGGAGAGGGGAGTGTCCGAGTTGGACCTGCCGCGGGGAGTGGCCGACGACGTGATCGCCTTCTTCAACGACTCGACCACGATTCGCTTCCAGGGGCGGGCCCAGGTCCCCGCGGGGAGCTCCATCCAGGGCAACGTGGCCGTTCTCGGCGGCCCGCTGCAGGTTGCCGGAGACATCCTGGGCGAGGTCGTGGTGGTGAACGGGAACCTGATCCTGCTGGACGGCGCAGGGATCTCGGGGAACGTCACCGTGCTGGGCGGAGAGGTCCTGGGACCACCGGAGGTGGTGGCGGGGCAGCTCACCGTCTTCGGTGAACCGCTCACCTACCGGCGACAGGGTGAGCGCATCGAGTACGACGAACGTCCGTGGTCGCAGTGGAACGAGCGCCGACGCCTGGGCAACTCCTATTTCTCGTTGCGCGCCGGGGCCAACTACAACCGGATCGAGGGCCTCCCTGTGATGTTCGGGCCGGTGTTCCGCACCAGGGTGGAGAACTACTTCAGGGCTGAAGCCCTCGGCATCTGGAGGTCGGAGTCGGGCCTCCGCATCTCCCCGGACGAGCTCGGCTATTACCTGCGCGCCGAACAGCACTTCGGTCCCCGCGGGCGTTTCGCCCTGGGTGGAACCGCCCACTCCATGGTGGAGCCCATCGAGGACGCGGGCCTGCTGGACATCGAGGCTTCGCTGGCCACGTTCCTTCTGCACCGGGATTTCCGCGACTACTACGATCGGGAGGGGTACTCCGCGTACCTCCGGTACGACAACCGTGACTCTGGACTCCGTGCGGGCATAGAGTACCGGGACGAGGACCATGGCTTCGCCGCAGTGGGCAGCCCCTGGACCATCCGCCGGAACGACGGTCCGTGGCGTCCTCAGCCCCTGGTTGGGGAGGGCAGGCTGCGCTCCGTCTCGGGCCGGTTGGTCGTGGACCACCGCAACGACCCCGACGACCCCTCGGACGGGTGGTACGTCGCGGCCCGGGCCACCGCCGGAGTGGGTGGCGACCTGACGCTGCCGGAGTACTTCCAGCCGGCGCCGGGGGCCGCCACGGTCGTTGAGGAATCCCGTCGGCTCGTCACCGACTTCCGGGTCGGGTCGTTGGATGTTCGGCGGTACACGCGCCTCGGCCCCAACGCCGACCTGCGTGTCCGGGGCTTTCTCGCGGGGTCGTTGGACGGCGAGCCCGTCCCCGCGCAGTACCAGCGGACCCTTGGCGGAGAAGGATCGCTCCCGGGGTTCGCCCTCATGACCGTGGATTGCGGAGCCCGCGCCGAGGCGTATTCGGTGTTCCGGAGCGTGGACGACGTCAACGTCCGGACGCCGACCTTCGCCGGCTACGGGTGCGATCGGGTGGCGCTCTTCCAGGCGGAGTACCGGGGCTCCTTCGCCTTCAACCTGGACCTGGACTCCGACGAGGCTCAGGTCGACGACTGGCATTGGTATCCCGCCATCGACCTCAAACCCAGCTGGTCCGTCTTCTTCGACGCCGGTCGGGGATGGAGCCTCTCGGAGGCCGGCACCCCTGGATACCTGGGGCCGGACTCGGAGACGATGATGGACGTGGGGATCGGGTTCTTTCTGGGGGATGTCGGCGTGTATTGGGCCTGGCCGCTCAACGGGGCGGACCGGGACGTGAACTTCTTCGTACGGGTCGATCATCGGTTCTGACGCGGGAATCGTCTTGCTGAAGGGACCGCGGCGCCGGTCACCCGGCGCGCGGCCTATGGTGGGCCTTAGGTCCTGGGCCCTGGGCTCGATGTTGTCCCTGATCTTCACCCTGCCTGTCGCCGCCCAGGACGGCGCCCCCCTCTATCTGGCGGCGCAGCCCGGGAACGGCTCGCTGGAGATCCGCGTCGGCGACCTTTTCCAGGACCAGGGCCTCGTGCAGGCGCTGCATTCGGGGCTCCCGGTGCGCATCCGGATCGTCGTGGTGCTCTGGAAGGACGGGTTCTTCGACAGCGAGAAGGGACGGGCCGAGTGGCGCTCGAGCGTTCTCTTCGACCCCCTGGAGCAGCGATACCACGTGGCCACCAGGGGGGAGCTCGCCAGGGAGGTGGCCGTGGACTCCCTGGTAGCGGTGGCGGCGGCGCTCCAGGCCGGATTCGACGTGCCCCTGCGCCCCCGTGAGGAGGGCAAGTACTACTATCTGGGAGAGGTGCAGCTGGAAACGCTGTCTCTTTCGGACCTTGGAGAGCTCCAGCGCTGGCTGCAGGGCGATCTGGCTCCGGCAGTGCGAGGCGAGGAGGACGTGGGCACGGCCGTGGGACGTGGAGTCCACCGCATGGTCGTCCGCATGCTCGGGATTCCGAGAAAGCGCTTCAAGGTGAGGACGGAGAGCTTCCGCGTGGAGTTCCCGCCTCCGCGGTAGTCGCTCCGAGAGGATGGGTCAGCCGAAGGCGGCCTCTCGCACCGTGAGGGCCGCGATGCGATCCCGGTCGGGCTCCACTCCCATCCCCGCACCCGTGGGAACGCGCATTTCCCCGTTCGACACCTCGAACTCCGGGTCCACGATGTCCCGTTCCCAGTAGCGTCGGGAGGCAGAGATGTCCCCCGGGAGCGTGAAGCCTGGCAGGGACGCCAACGCAACGTTGTGGGCCCGCCCCACTCCGGACTCCAGCATGCCGCCGCACCAGACCGGGAGCCCATGCCCCACCATGGCGTCGTGGATGCGCTTCGAGGAGGCGTGCCCTCCCACGCGCCCGGGCTTGATGTTCACGATCCGACAGCTCCCCAACTGCAGGGCCAGGTCGACATCGTCCACGGACTCGATGGACTCGTCCAGGCAGATGGGCGTCTCCAGTTGCTCCTGGAGTCGGGCGTGCTCGAGAAAGTCCTCGTGGGAGAGGGGCTGCTCGATCATCATCAGATCGAGGGCATCGAGCTCCTTCAGGCGGGCCGCGTCGGCCAGCCTGTATGCGGAGTTGGCGTCGGCCATCAGGCGCACGTCGGGGAAGCGCTGGCGCAGTCCCGCCAGCATCTCCACGTCGCGCCCAGGCTTGATCTTGATCTTGACCCTCGCATACCCGGCCTCGACATACCCGGCCACCTTCTCATGCAGCTCCTCGTCCGTCTTCTGGATCCCCACGCTCACCCCCACGGGCACGACGGACCGTGTCCCTCCCAGTTTCCTGGAGAGCGAGACGCCGTCCACGCGCGCGGCCAGGTCCCACGCAGCCATCTCCACCGCAGCCTTGGCCATGCGGTGCCCCCGAATCCACCGGACCGGGGCCAGAACGTCCTCAGGGCCGTCGGCGTCGCGCCCCACCACGGCCGGCAGGATGAAGTCCGTGAGCATGTGCCATGCGGTTTCGGTCGTCTCGTAGGAGTAGCCCGGGTCCTCGCCCACGACGCACTCCCCCCACGCCTCGAACCCCTCGCCCTCCAGGGTGAGGAGGAGGATGCGACGGTCCTGCTTCCCGCCACTGCTGATCTCGAAATACTCCTTCAAGCGAAGGGGAATCTCGCGAAGGCGGGCCCGGTCGATCTTCATGGACGACCCTCTCGGGTGAGGAGGTAGTGGCAGGTGCGCTGGCCGCGCACAAACTCGCGAACCTCGCATCCCCGGGCCAGATAGTGCGTGAGTGCCGACCGGGTGGCTTCCCGCCACGCCACGGCCAGGTCCATGGAGGTGGCCATGATCTCGGCGATGTCCGTGGGCACGGCGACCCGGACCCGGAGGGCATCCAAGGTCAGGTCCGGGTCCCCGGGCTCCGGCGGGGCACTGCCTCCGCTCTTTTCGGCCAGGGCAACCGGCACTGCCTCCACCTCGCTCTCGGCGGGGCCGCGATCCTCGCCGGCCATCCGCCGGGCCACGCGCTCGCTGTCCATGAGCCACAACGCGATGAATCGATCCGTTCCGATGCCGCGGTGGAGAGGTGAATCGGTCTGCCCATACATGTCGCGGGCATATTCGCGCACGATGATCCCGAGCTTGGAGAAATTCAGGTGGGCGTTGCGCGACTGGAGCGGATCGAACGTCCAGAACATCTTCGTCACGCCCCGCTCCAGGAGTGCCTCCCTCTGGTACGCCTTCAAGCGAGTTCCCAGGCCCGTGTCCCGAAGGCCCCGACGCACCGCGAGCATGTCGGACCAGTGCACGACTTCCCCGTCCCGCACCCCGGTCATGCCGAAGACGAAGCCCACCAGCGACCCCCCGGCGTCGTAGGCACCGGCTGACACGCCGCCCAGGATCTGGGCCACCTTGAGGATGGCCGGCGCCACGCGCTCGCTGAATCCGTGGCCCCAGGTCTCTTCCTGCAGGGCGACACAGTCCTGGAATTCCTTGATCGTCCGGAACGGACGGATGTCGTAGCTCACGTCGTCCCCGGCGCGAAGGGTGCCATGAGGAGCAGGGCCAGCAGCGCGCACCGATCGATGGTGGCGTCCACCAGCATGTGCTCGTGGGCCGCATGCGCACCATCCCCCACGGCTCCGAGGCCGTCCAGGGTCGCCGTGAACTGACTGATGACGCTCCCGTCGGAGGCTCCTCCCACCATGGTCTCGTCGAGCTCCAGCCCCAGAGCAGCAGCGGCGGCCTGCGCGTCGGCCCAGAGCCGGCGGTTGCCCGGGGTCCGCTCCATGGGCGGGATGCCGATCCCCCCCTCGACTCTGAGGCTGACCCCCGGCGTCTCGGGCTCCAGTGAACGGATCGCCCGCTCTACCTCCTGGCCGTCCGCGGACGTGACGACGCGCACGTCCACCTGGGCCCGGGCGCGGGCCGCAACGACGTTGGGGCGGGTACCACCGTCCACCACCCCCACGTTCACGGTGGTCCCTCGCTCCAGATCCGTGAGGGCGTGGAGCTTCCGGACCACATGGGCGAGTTCGGATATGGCGCTGGCGCCACCGCCGGGGTCCAGGCCTGCATGAGCGGGGCGCCCGGTGATGAAGACGTCGAAGTTGCCCACGCCCTTCCGCGCGGTCTTCAGCTTCCCCGTGGGCCCGAACGACGGCTCGGCCACGAAGGCCCGCGCGGCGCGGCGCGCCAGGCGGCGAACCGTGCGACCCGACTCGGGACTTCCGATCTCCTCGTCGCCGTTCATGAGGACCACCGGCGTCGCCGGGGGCTCCAGGTCCATCTCCCCGAGCACGCGCAGCGCGAAGAGGATGAGCGTCAGGCCCGCCTTCATGTCGAAGACCCCGGGACCGCGGAGGATCCCGTCCTCTTCCACGATGGGCATGTCGGTCAGGGTCCCCACGGGCCACACGGTGTCGGTATGCCCCACCAGGAGTTGAAACGGCCGGGCTCTTCGCCGGTCCCGGGGGCTCGCCAGGAGGAGGCCTCCGGTCGTCCGACCCGCACGCCGACGCACCCGGTAATCCAGGGCCTGGAGCTCGTCGACGAGCAGATCCTGGACCCCTGCCTGGGACGCCGGGACGTCGGTTGGGGACTCCACCGCGGCCAGGCGCCGGATGAAGTCCAGGATGGCCGGGCGATGGCCCCGGACCCTGTCCAGCAGTGCCACCGTGTCGATGCCCGTGAAGCGCATGCCGCTCATCTGTAGTACCCCGCCCTCCGGTAACTTTCGTCCAGGATCTCCACCGGATGGACGACGCCCTCCCGGGAACCCTCCAGGCGCAGGCCCGCGCCGATCTGCATCATGCATCCCGGGTTCGCCGTGGCCACCGCATCGCAGCGCTCGGCGCGGACCGCCGCCACCTTGTCCCCCCCGATGTGCCCCCCGAGTGCGGGGTGGGTGATCCCGTAGATTCCCGCCCCGCCACAGCACTCCGTCGCGTTCTCGACCTCGAGGATCTCCACCCCGGGCACCGCGGCGAGAACCTCCATAGGTGCGGTCCCGATCCGTTGCGCGTGCAGCAGATGACACGGGTGATCCACCGCGACCCTGCAGGGGATCGCAGCCCCGCGCCGGGGCCCGGCTTCGACCAGGAGTTCGTTGATGTCCCGCACCTTGTCCGCCATTGCCGCCCCGCGCGCAGTCGAGGCGCCCTCCGCACCCAGCAGGTGGCCATACTCCTTCATCGTCGCACCGCACCCGGCGGCGTTGACCACGATGAACTCGACCTCGCTCGCCCCGAAGCTGTCGACGTTGGCTCTCGCGAGTTCGCGGGCGCTTTCCAGGTCGCCACCGTGGGCGTGGAGCGCACCGCAGCAATCCTGCCCCGCGACCTCGACCACCTCCCAACCGTTGGCCTCCAGCACCCGGCGGGTGGCGTCGTTCACGCGCCGGTAGAGCCCATCCTGAACGCACCCCCGGAGCATCGCCACCCGGCCTCGGCGTGGCGGCGCCGGCTCGCCGACCGCCCCATTGGAGTCGGCCCCGGCTCGCACCAGGCCCTTCCACGGCGCGGTGGCCGCCAACATCGCCAGCCCCATGCGGATACTGCCCGACCACCCCTTGGCTGGGAGGACCCCGGCAGCCAACCCGGCCAGGCCCGACCCGCGGGTCATCCGGCCGAGTGCAAAGAAGGCCCCTCTCAGTGCCGGGCGCCGAAACACCCAGAGCATGAGCCGACCGAGGGCCGGCGGACGGCGATGGCGCGCCGCTACGTCGCGGGCCAACTCCAGCAGGGATCCGTACTCCACCCCGGACGGACATACCGGCTCGCAGGCCCGACACCCCAGGCATCGATCGATGTGGGTCTGAAAAGCGTCGCTCTCGGGTCCCAGGCGCCCATCCACCACGGCTCGCATGAGGTGCAGCCGCCCCCGGGGTGAGTCCGCTTCGTCTCCCAGCCGGTTGTACGTGGGGCACGCCGGCAGGCAGAACCCGCAGTGGACGCACGCCAGCAGCCGATCGCGTTGGGCTTCGAGGGCCTGGTCGAGAAGCAGGGTTGCCGCCTTCGACATCAGACGTTCCTTCCAAGCAGCCTGCGCGCGGCCCGCCAGAGGCCACCCACGCCCCCCCGGCTGCGCCAGTCGAGCACGCTTTGCATCATCCTCACGCTCGTCGGCGAATAGGGGAACCACCACGGCTCCCGGCGGAGACCGAACCGATCCGCCAGCAGGGTACGCGTGCGGGTCATTTCGTCGAGCCCCTCCAATCCGCGACGGCGGCCGAAGCCGCTGTCCCCCACGCCGCCCACCGGAAGATGCGGCACGCTGTAATGACTGAGCACGTCGTTGATCGACACGCCGCCGGCCCGCAACCTACGCGCGACAGCGAGGCCGCGACGACGACTCCCTGTCCACACGCTGGCGAAGAGGCCGTACCCACTGGCGTTGGCCCTCTGCACGGCATCGTCCTCGTCGTCCACGGGCGTGATGGGCAGGATCGGTCCGAACGTCTCGTCGCGCATGACGTCCATGGAGTCGTCCACATCGACCAGCACGGTGGGCGGGAACACCCGGCCCTCGCCGGGCGGGCGGACGCCTCCCGTGAGCGCGCGTGCGCCGCGGGAGACTGCATTCCGGACCTGACCCTCCACGAGGGCGATCTGCTGTTCCGTGATCATGGGGCCGACCTCGGCTGCCGCGTCGTTGCCGACTCGGAGCTCCTTCGTGGCTGCAACGACCCGGGCGAGGAAGGGCTCGTAGACCGAACGGACCACGAAGACACGCTCCACCGAGATGCAGGTCTGGCCGGCGTTGAAGAACCCACCGAAAACGATTCCCCGGGCGGCGCGCTCGAGGTCGGCGTCCTCCAGAACGACGGCAGCGTCCTTCCCGCCCAGCTCGAGCGTGACCGGGGTGAGCGTCTGCGACGCCGCTTCCATGACCTTTCTGCCCGTGCCGGTACTCCCGGTGAACACCACGCGGTCCACGCCGGCCCCGATGAGGGCTCGCCCCGTGCCCCCGTCTCCCGTGACGACCTGCACCAGTTGGGCGGGGATGCCCGCCTGGGCGCACAGCTCGGGGATCAGGAGCGTCGTGACGGGCGTGAACTCGGAGGGTTTGACCACCACGCCGTTCCCGGCGAACAGTGCCGGGGTGACGCAGTCCATGGCGATGATGAAGGGGTAGTTCCACGGCGTGATGGCGCCCACCACACCGAAGGGCTCCCGCTCCACCCACCCGGACTTGCTCAGCAGCCAGCCTGTGCCGGTCCGGCGCGGAGCGAGGTACTTGGCCGCCACCCTCGCGTAGTACCGGATGAGGTCCACCGACACGACGACCTCGGCCAGGGCATCCGATGGGGGCTTTCCGGTCTCGGCGCGTATGCTGGTGGCGATGTCTTCACCTCGTTCGCCCAGAACCCTGGCCAGGCGTCGCATGCGGCGCGCCCTCTCGGAGACGGGGAGTGCCGCCCACGATTTCTGGGCGGCCCGGGCTCGATCCACGGCTCCCCGCACCTCTCCGTCGCCCTGGACGGGCAGTTCCCTGAGGAGACGCCCATCGACGGGGCTCCGCACCGCAAGGGTGGCGGCACTCATCGCACGAACCTCCCCGGCGAAAGGACTCCGCCCGGATCGAAGCGTCGTCGAAGCTCGGCTTCCAGCGCCCCGGCGCGGCCTACCGGACCGTAGGCCGGCACACGCATGACCAGGTCCGGGGGCGCCCGCTCCAACGTCACCGACCCGCCCATGGTCTCGACCCTGAGACGCAGCTTCGTCAGGGCGTCCGCGTCCGCGCCCTCGAGGGGCATGCCGCACCGTACCCCCCCGGCCAGCGCATCGACGACCAGGTCGCCCCGGGGCAGGGCCGCCTTCACGGCGTCCAGGAGCTCCGGCAGTTGCCCCGGCAGCGACGACGCCCGCACCACCACGGGTTGGGTCGCCGCGCCATCGCGCATGCGCTTGCGAAGCTCATCCGCTTCCTCGGGGGACGCCTGTCGGAACGCCGGACCGTTCGCCGGCAGCCGGGCCGTCTCCGCGGAAACGGATTCCGTCGCACCCTGTAGGCGTACCGCCAGCACCGCGCCGACGCCGGGGACTGCCCCAGGGCTCATGAGCACCGCCGAGGCCGGCACCACGGAGCCTGTGGCAACGGCCAGGGCCAGGGACAGCAACGGTCCCGGTTCGTCTGCCGAGGCGACCAGCAGGCGGTCCGCCTCGGGGCGGGGAAACAAGCGCACCGACGCCGAAACGATGACTCCCAGGGTTCCCCGGCTTCCTACCATGAGCTTCACGAGATCGAACCCGGCCACGTTCTTCATGACCTTCCCGCCGAGCTGCAGGACCTGCCCGTCTCCGGTCACGACGGTGAGCCCGAGCACGTGGTCCCTGGGCCCACCGTAAGCCGTGCCCAGCGGTCCTGCGGCCCCGGTGGCAACCAGGCCTCCGAGGGTCCGGCGTGGCGCGAAGGGTGGGTCCACGGGGAGCCACTGACCCCGCGCGGCGAGGGTGGCCCCCAGTGCTTCCAGCGTGACCCCGGCGCCGGCGGTCACCGTGAGATCCGCCGGCTCGTAGTCGTGGACGCCGCCCAGTCGGTGCGTGGCCAACGCCACGAACCGTCCGGAGGGCGGTTCGCAGCCGACGTCGGTCCTGCCTCCCAGGGGAACGACTCCGAGGCCCTCGGAGGCAGCGAGCCGCATCAGGGCCTGGACCTCCTCCACCGAGGAGGGCACCCCTACCGCCAGGGGTTGGGCACCGCCCACCGTCCACGACGACAGCGCCTCGGGGGCGACCACGGCCTCCTCGCCCATGAGCCGCTGGAGCGTCGTCGTCACGGACTCCGAAGACACGCGCCCTGCGCTCATGTCGCGACCTCCGGGTCCGGGATCACCTTGCCCGGATTCATCAGGCCGGCCGGGTCGAAAACCCCCTTGGCCTGCCGCATGGCTCGCAGTTCCGCTTCCCCGTAGATGAGGGACATGTACTTCATCTTGTCCACACCTACGCCGTGCTCTCCGGTGATGGTGCCCCCTGCGGCGACGCACGCCACCATGATCTCCCGGGAGGCCTCCTCCACCCGAGCTACCTCGTCCGCGTTCCGCCGGTCGAACAGGAGCTTGGGGTGCAGGTTGCCGTCACCGGCATGGAAGACGTTCGCCACGGTGAGGCCATGTCGCCTCCCGATCTCCCCGATCTCGTGAAGCACCGACGTGAGCTTGGTCCGAGGGACCGTGGCGTCCTGAACGATGAGGTCCGGGGCCAGGCGCCCGAAGGCACCGAAGGCTTTCTTGCGTCCCTTCCACAGCGCATCACGCTCGGCGGGACTGGTGGCGCGGCGGACCTCACGGGCCCCCTCCTCGAGGCACAGCGCCTCGGCCCTGAGGGCGTCCGCGTCCAGCCCCGCCTCCGTGCCGTCGAACTCCACGACGAGGGCGGCCCCTGCATCTACCGGATACCCAGCCGCGAAGATCGACGCCTCCACCGCGCGGATGCTGGAGTTGTCCATGATCTCCAACGCAGCGGGAAGGAGCCCCGCCCCCACGATGGCCGTCACCGCGCGGGCCGCGTCCTCCAGGGTGTGGAAGATCGCCAACAGGGTGCGCACACCTTCCGGGAGGGGCAGGAGACGCACCTCGACTTCGGTTGCGAGCCCGAAGCAGCCCTCCGAGCCGACGAAGAGGCCGACCAGGTCGTACCCCGCGCCAGGGCCCCTCGCAGCGCCACCCAGTTCCACCACTTCGCCGTGGGGAAGCACCACGGTGAGGCCGGTGATGTAGCGTGAGGTGACCCCGTACTTCAGGCAGTGAGGCCCCCCGGAGTTCTCCGCGACGTTTCCGCCGATGGTGCACGCCGACTGGGACGATGGGTCGGGTGCGTAGTAGAGGCCGTGGGGTCGGGCCGCCTCGCTGAGGCGTGCGTTCACGACGCCGGGTTGGAGGCGGGCCACCCGGCTGACCGGGTCCAGGGAAAGGATGCGCGTCATCCGCGCGGTCCCGATGACCACGGCGCCTTCGGGGGCCAGCGCGCCACCGGACAGTCCCGTGCCTGCGCCTCTCGGCACCATGGGAATTCCCTCGGCGTGGAGGATTCCCATGACCGACGAGACCTCACGGGTGTCGGCGGGGAGCACCACGGCCCGGGGGGGCCACCGATAGGCCGTGAGCCCGTCGGATTCGTACACGAGGAGGCGATCCGGATCCGTGATGACGCGCTGCTCCCCCACGATCCCACGGAGCCTGCGCTGGAGAGCGACGGAGAGAGGTTGGGTCACCTGGAAGACGAAGCTCTCGGAAGGTGGCGTGAAGGACTCCCGAGGATAGACCACCGCCGCCACCGCGGGCAACTGGTCGGGGCGGGGAGCGCGGACCGGATTTCCGCTACGCCCGGACGTGGTCCATGAGCGCCTGAAGGCTCATGCGCGCCGCCTGCCCTGTTCCCGGCGGCAGGACCCTGCCGTACACCACCTCGAGCAGCTCCTCCACGTCGGCGTCGGGCCGCCCGGCCAATGCCGTTTCCACCTGACGAATGCGGGCCCGCCGATGGGCCTCATACCGCCGCAGCGTCCCGGACACATCCTCCAGCGCCGGGCCGTGAGCCGGGTAGATGACCGACGGATCCAAAGCCCGAACCCGCTCCAGGGAGGCAAGGTAGTCGGCCACGCATCCCGGGTATTCTCCCACCCAGGTGGTGTCTCCCTTTCCCAGCAGCAGATCTCCGGCGAAGAGCGCCCGGCTTTCCGGCCAATGATAGCACAGGTGTTGGGCGGCGTGACCCGGGGTGCTCACCGCCACCAGCACTCCTTCGTCGGTCTCCACGGTGGCTCCGTCTTCCAGGTCCAGGTCCACCCCGGATACCCCCCTCGGGCCGAGCACCGGACACCCGAGTTCCCCCGCCAGCCTGCCGGCGGAGCCCGCATGATCCCCGTGGCCGTGCGTGAGGAGGATCCTCACCTGTTCCGCGTCGGCCACCCAACCGACAAGGGCCCGGACGTGGCGCTCCACGTCCGGGCCCGGATCCACGAGGACCGCATTGCCGCGGCCCACTCGGTAGGTGCGCGTTCCGTCGAGGGTGAACGGGCCGGCGTTGCCGGCGTTCAGGAACGGCGGAGGCACCACCGAGCGCGCTAGCGCCGCTCCGCCGCCAGCTGCTCGGCGAGCTTGTCGGCCACACCCTGGAGGATGAGGTCGTCGTCCTCCGTGAAGGCCTTGAGGTCCTCGGAATCCAGATCGATCTGTCCGAAGATTTCGTCACCGGCCCGGATGAGGACCACCATTTCCGACTGCACGTCCGGATCGCAAGCGAGGTAGTTCTCTTCCTTGCTGACGTCCGGGATGTTCAGGTTCACCTTTTCGGCAACCGCCCGCCCGCAGATCCCCGAGCCCACCGGAATCTTGGCGTGTTCCGTGGGCGTTCCCACGTAGTTGTGCAGCCACAACTCGTTCGCCTCGGCGTTCAGCAGGTAGACTCCCACCCAGCTGAAACGCGCGTCGGACGACGCGATCGTCCGGACGGCATACCGCAGCAGCGCGTCCGAGAGGTGCCCCTCGTCGCGCATCACCTGCAGGTCTTTTACCAGCGCTCCACCATCGACCATGCTCTTCCAATCCCTCAAAGCGTTCCACCCGCGCCGGCGCGGCCCCGTGCGAGCTTCCTGCGGTCCGGCCCGGGGCGCTTCTCCGAGTGAGAAGTGGACCACGGCTCCCGAGCTGGAGCCCTAAAGCGTAGAAAGGTGGCGGAGATGCGTCAATCGGCGAAGGGTCGCCCCGATGCGGCCCCGCCCGCCCGGCTCTACCGTGGCGTGAAGTCCGTGGACTCCTCGAGACGCCGGACGAATGCCGCGATGAGGCGGGCCGTGCTCTTCAGGTCATCCAGGCTCACCGTTTCGCTGGGCGAATGCATGTACCGGTTCGGCACCGAGACGAGGGCGGTCGGCACCCCGGCCCGGGTCAGGTAGATGGCGTCGGCATCGGTCCTCGTCGAGCGGGGCGACGCCTGGACCGTGTGGGAGATTCCCTCCTCCTCGGCAACCCGGACCAGCATCTCGAACACCTCGCTGTGCGAGGCGGACCCGCGGCTGATCACCGGGCCGCCACCGAGCTTGTGTTCGCCCAGCTCCTTCTTCTCCACGTCGGGTACGTCGGTGCTGAACGTGACGTCCACAACGATGGCCACCTGCGGCTCCAGGGCGTAGGCGCTGGTGCGGGCGCCGCCACCCGAGTAGCCGATCTCCTCCTGGGACGTGGCCACTGCCGTGGCTGCGGCGGCGGCGGGCTCCTCGGCCAACAGGCGCAGGGCCTCCAGGACGACGTACGCCCCTATGCGGTTGTCCACCGCGCGGCTGGCGATGCGGTCTCCCGCCAGGCGCACCATCTTCTGGGCCAGGACCGCGGGATCACCCACCCGAAGCCCCAGGGACATGGCTTCTTCCCGGCTCTTGGCCCCCACGTCCACCCAGAGGTTCTTGGTCTTGGACGCCTTCAGCCGGTCCTCGGGGGTCATGAGATGGATGGCCTTCTTCCCCACGACGCCGGTGACGTCACCGTCCCGGCCCAGGATGAGCACCCGTTGCCCCACCAGGACCTGGGGGTCCCAGCCCCCGATCTCGTCGACGTAGAGGAAGCCCTCCTCGTCTATGTAGGTGACCTGGAGGCCGATCTCGTCGATGTGCCCCGCCAGCATGACCCGAGGGCTGCCTCCCGGGTTCACCGTCGCAAACGAGTTGCCGTTCACGTCCACCCGCACGTCCGCCGCGAAGGTGGAGGCCTCCTCCCGCCATACCCTGGCGGGGCGTACTTCGAAGCCGGAGGGACCGGGGGCGTCGAGGAGCTTCTCGAGAAAGGTCGTGTCGTGAGGCATATATGGGACGGAAGAGGGGGCGCCCGAAGAAGGCGGGTAAGCTAGGGGCGCACGACCCCCGGAACCAGTCCGGGGCCCGGGGCGGTCAGCGCTCCGGAGGATCGATTCGGATCTCCTTCTCGGGGTCCAGGCCCCCCGGGTTCCCGGTGGGTGGCGGCGGACCGCCGAATCCCATGGGACCGCCGAACGAGACGCGAACCGTGCCTTCCCGGATTCGACGCTCCAGGGAGCGCCGCACCCTCCTCTGGATCAGACGGCGGGTAGGCGGAAGGAGCAGCGCGAAGCCCGCAAGGTCCGTGAGGATCCCGGGCGTGACCAGGAAGGCGCCACCGACCAGCACCGAAATGGCGTCCAGCAGGGCCTGCCCCGGCAGTCGACCGGACGCCAGCTCCGTCTGGAACTGGAAGAAGACGCGGACCCCCTCGGCCCTGGCCAACGCCGCCCCGGCCACGCCGGTGGTGAGGATCAACGCCAGTGTGGGCCACAGACCCACCCACTCCCCCATCCGGATCAGCAGCATGAGCTCCAGGACCGGTACGAGGACGAAGAGAAGACCGAGGCGCGCGAGAAGGGTCATGGTGGCCACTACCCGGCCCCTCCGCCCCGGGTCCCCGGCTGTCCCGTTCGGGATCCCGTGTTCGGGGTCGGGGTAGCTCCCGATTCAAGTGGAACAGCACAGCCAGCCAAGGCCATCCGCCATGGAACAGACCTACTTTCGAAAGGGCTTCGGTCTCAAGAAGGACCTGAAGCCCCTCATCGACGGGGAATACCAGTCGGCGATCGTGGAGCGCATCCGCTCCCGGGGCTATACCGACCGGTTCGGCGACGTGACCGTCCGCCTGGCCCAGGAGTTCGGCTTCTGCTACGGCGTGGACCGTGCCGTGGACTATGCGTACGAGACCGTCCACAAGTTCCCGGACAAGACCATCTACCTCGTGGGTGAGATCATCCACAATCCCCACGTCAACCACCGCATGACGGAGATGGGGATCCGGTTCATCTATCCCGACGATCGCGGGGCGTTCGACTTCTCCCGGGTGACCCCCGACGACGTGGTGATCATGCCGGCCTTCGGCGTCACCATCGGCGACTTCGACGCGCTCAAGAACATCGGGTGCATCCTGGTGGACACGACCTGCGGGTCCGTCCTCCACGTTTGGAAGCGGGTGGAGAGCTACGCGCGCGACGGCTTCACCTCGGTCATCCACGGGAAGCACACCCACGAGGAATCCAGGGCCACGGCGTCGCAGGCGGCCAAGCATCCCGGCGGGAAGTATCTCATGGTTCGGGACATGGCCGAGGGCATGCAGCTGTGCGACTACATCGCCCGTCGGCCGGGACACTTGAGCCGGGAGGCGTTTCTCGAGCGGTTCGCCCACAAGGCGACGGAGGGCTTCGACCCCGACGTCGACCTCGCGCGGGTGGGCGTGGCCAACCAGACCACGATGCTGGCCACCGAGTCCCTGGCCATCGGCATGAAGATCCACGACGCCATGGTGGAGCGACACGGGCCGGAGAAGATCAAGGAGCACTTCCGGTCTTTCGGCACCATCTGCTCAGCGACGCAAGAGCGCCAGGACGCCGTCGCGGAGATGATGAAGGCGCCGCCCGAGGTGATGATCGTGATCGGCGGCTACAACTCCTCCAACACGAACCACCTGGCCCACCTGTGCCGCCAGCACACGCGCACGTTCCATGTCGAGGATGCCGCCTGTATCGACACCGCCACCGGCACGATCCGGCACAAGCCGGAACTGAGCCCGACATGTCCCGAAGTCGAAGACTCGGAATGGCTGCCGTCCGGCGCCTTCGACCTGGGGATCACGGCAGGGGCGTCCACGCCCAACAACAAGGTCGGCGAGGCGGTTCTCCGGGTCCTGGAGATCAGGGGCATCCAGATCGACGCAGCCTGAGGCCCGCGAGGCGGCTGGGCCCTGGACCCCATGACGGCTCGCCCCCCACCCGGCGGAAGCAGCTAGATGGCGTGCCCCAGCTTCTTCAGGAGCGCACGCAGGGATTCCTGCTCCTCCGCGTCCAGAGTCCCGCACAGGGACTCGACGAACGCCACGTGCCCGGGAAAGACGCCGGCCATCACGGCATGACCCTTGTCCGTGAGCTTCGCCTGGATGATGCGGCGATCCTCCGGGGATCGCTGCCGGTACACGAGTCCCTGCTCCTCGAGACGATCCATGACGTAGGTCACGTTTCCTCCCGTGACCAGCAGCTTGTTCGCCAGGTCTCCCAGAGAGAGCGGGCCAAGGTGGTACAGTGCCTCCAGAATTCCGAATTGGGGCGTCGTCAGTCCATACTCGTGGACCTTGGACGAGATGCTGCGCGCGAACGTCGAGTAGCACCGGGCCAGAGCGATCCACAGTCGCAGCGCACGCTCCTGCTCTGCGCTCCAGTCGCGGGGAGCCGGCTTGTCCAGCACCGAATCCCCCCGCGCCTCGACGGATACCTTGGCGTCGATGTCCATCAGATGTGGATGGGGCGCCCCAACGCCGCCAGGGCACCTTCGGAGACCCCTTCCGACAAGGTCGGGTGCGGGTGCATGGCCTTCTCCAGCTCCTCCACCGTGGACTCGAGATGGCGGCCCACCACGAACTCGGCGATGAGCTCGGTGGCGTGGGGTCCCACGATGTGCGCGCCGAGGATCTCCGAGTACTTCTTGTCCCGGATGATCTTCACGAACCCGTCGGCATGGCCCGACGCCACGGCCCGCCCAACGGCTACCCACGGAAGCTTGCCGACCTGGATGTCGAAGCCCTGCGCCCTGGCCTGCTCTTCGGTCAGCCCGACCGACGCCACCTCGGGGTGGCAATACGTGCAGTTGGGGACATTCCCGTAGTCCACGGTGCCGTGTCCCTGCCCGGCGATGTGCTCCACGCAGACGATACCCTCGTGGCTGGCCTTGTGGGCCAGTAGTTGGTGTCCCGCGACGTCGCCGATGGCGTAGACGCCTTGGACATTGGTGCGCAGGTGGTCGTCCACCACCACGAAGCCCCTGTCATCCACCTTCACTCCGGCTGACTGGAGGCCAAGACCCTCGGAGTTGGGAACCCTGCCAACCGCGGAGAGCACGTAGTCCACCTTCACCTGATGGTCCGCGCCCTTGGCGTCCTTGAAGGTGACGTTGACGCCATCCCCGAGGATTTCGGCCTTCTCGAACCGCGCCGACGTGTGGATGTCGATGCCGCGCTTCTTGTACGTCCGCTCCATGAACTTCGAGATCTCCGCGTCCTCCAGGGGGAGGATGCGGTCCAGGGCCTCGACGATGGTGACCTTGGTGCCATAGGCCGAGTACACATCGGCGAACTCCATCCCGATGGCGCCGGCGCCCACGATGAGGAGGGTCCCCGGAGCCTTCTGCTGCATGAGGGCGCCCGTGGAGGACCAGATCCGGTCCTCGTCGATCTTGAGAACCGGCAGGTCGCGGGGACGGGAGCCCGTCGCGATGATGACGTTGGCCGCGTCGTAGACGGTCTTGGCCCCGTCGGACGCCTCCACCTCCACCTTTCCCTTCCCCTGAAGACGGCCATACCCCTGGATGTGGGTGACCTTGTTCTTCTTGAAGAGGAACCCGATTCCCTTGTTCATCTGCTCCGCGACCGCCCGGCTGCGCTTCTGGGCAGGCCCGAGATCGAACGACACGTCCTTGGCCAGGATGCCGTGACGCTCGCCCTCCTTCATTTCATTGACCAGGAAGGCGCTGGTCAGCATGGCTTTCGTGGGGATGCACCCGATGTTCAAGCAGACCCCGCCGAGCTTGTCCACCTCGACGCAGGCCACCTTCATCCCGAGCTGAGCCGCCCGAATGGCAGCCACATATCCCCCGGGTCCGCTGCCCAGGATGATCACGTCGAAGCGCTCGCCACTCGCCTTGCCGGCCACAGAAACCTCTCAGGAAAAGGAGCCTTCGGCCCCGTCGTATTCATACAATGTTGAACAATCTGGGAACTTAGGGGGAGCCCCTGGTAGGGTAAACCCCGTTCGCGCCCTCGCCCTGCGCGCCGTCCGTCCGTCCGTGAAGGGCGGGGAAGGGCAATGCGTAGATTGTTGTGCGGGACCGAGGGCGAGCCTCGTCGAGGGCTTTGCCTCCGCCGCCGAAGGAGCCGTACAATCCTGAGGGGTCGCGTTGTTCTCCGTCGCACAGGGGAGGTGCTGGATGTGGGAACTGATCATCGTCGCAGTGATCGTGATCGCAGCCGTCGGCATGTACAACTCATTGGTGCGCCTTCGCGAACAGGGAGACGGCGCCTGGGCGGACATCGATGTCCAGCTCAAGCGGCGGTACGACCTCATTCCCAACCTCGTGGAGACCGTGAAGGGGTACGCCAGTCACGAGAAGGACACGCTGGAGCGCGTCGTGCAGGCCCGCTCCTCCGCCATGTCAGCCCAGGGTCCCGCCGCCAAGGCCGAAGCCGAGGGAATGTTGACCGGAGCCCTCAAGTCCCTCTTCGCCCTCTCGGAGGCCTACCCCCAGCTCCAGGCCGCCGAGGGCTTTCGGGACCTCCAGGCGTCGCTTTCCCAGATCGAGGAGCAGGTGGCCCAGGCCCGCCGCTACTACAACGCCGTGGTTCGGGACTTCAACACCCGCACGCAGACGTTCCCCAGCGTCCTCATCGCCCGGGCGTTCGGTTTCACTGAGCGCGAGTTCTTCGAAGTCGCCGAATCGGAGAAGGCGGTGCCGAAGGTGGACTTCGGCGGCAACTGAGGAGCGAGCCGTGGCCAGCAAGGCTCGCATGCGGGCCCGCAGCCTCGCGGCGATCGCCACGCTTCTCCTCGGTACGGGGCTGCCGTCCCAAGTCGAAGCGCAGCGGAGCCTGGAGATCGAGCGATTCGACGCCACCATCAAGGTCGAGACGTCGGGATGGATCGACGTACGGGAGGAGATCCGGGTCCGCTTCGTGGGCGAGTGGAACGGGATCTTCCGAACCATCCCCGTGGAATACCGCACGCCGCAGGGGTTCTCGTACCGGCTCTTCCTCGAGGACGTGACGGTCACGGGGCCCGGAGGCGAAGCCTACGAATTCTCCTCCACCCGGGAACGTCACTATCGAAAACTCAAGATCCGCGTGCCCGGCGCCTCCAACGCCGTCCGCAGCGTCATCGTCCACTACCGGGTGCCCAACGCCCTGAAGTTCTGGGACGAGTACGACGAGCTTTACTGGAACGTCACCGGTGACGAGTGGGAGATGCCCATCGCGGCGGCCACCGCCATGGTGATCCTCCCCGACTCCGTGGGCGGGCTCCGCACCGCGTCCTGGACGGGCGGATACGGCTCCACCGAGAACGCCGCTTCCGTGGAACAGGACCGGGAGGCTCTGTTCTTCGAGACGCATCGACCGCTCAACTACCGCGAGGGGCTGACCGTAGCAGTGGCGTGGGATCCCGGTGTCGTCGATCGACCCACGCGCCTGGACGGGATCGCCCTGTTCATCAGGGCGAACTGGCTGCTCCTCGTCCCCTTGGTGAGCCTCTTCGGCATGTGGCGTCTTTGGCGCCACCGGGGCAAGGACCCCGCACGACTCGCGATCTCGCCGCAGTACGAGCCCCCCGACGGGCTGACCCCCGCGGAGGCCGGGACCCTCATCGACAACCGACCCGACCTCAGGGACCTCACCGCGGGGCTGGTGGACCTCGCGGTACGCGGGTTCCTGCGCATCGAGGAGGTGGAGCGCGACGGCCTGGTCAACAAGCTCCTGGACAAGGCGGACTACCGCCTCGTCCCCCTCAAACCACGAAGCAGCTGGGCCGAGCTTCGGCCCCACGAGCGCACGCTTCTCGACGGCATGTTCGACATCGGGGGCGAGATGCCGTCACCCGTGAAGATGTCCACGCTGGAGCACGAGTTCTATTCGAAGCTCCCGGCGATCCACCAGGGCATCTTCGACGAGCTCATCGGGCGCGGCTACTACCAGCACCGACCGGACAAGGTCCTGGGCGCCTTCCTGGGCATCGGATTCGCCGTCCTCGTCCTGGGCACGGTGGGCCTGGTCATGCTGGCCAGGTTCCTGGAGTTGTCTCCGTTGACCGCCGTCCTGGCCTCCGTGGGCTCGGCGCTGCCCATCGTGGTGTTCGGGTTCTTCATGCCGGCCCGCACGGTGAAAGGCACCCGAGCCCTGGAGCGCGTCCTGGGGCTCGAGGAGTTCCTGGACCGCGTGGAGTCCGACCGGTACAAGCGCATGGTCACGTCGCCGGCCATGTTCGAGCGTCTGCTTCCCTACGCCATGGCCTTCGGCGTGGAGAAGAAGTGGGCCGCCGCCTTCGACGACATCTACAAGGAGCCGCCCGACTGGTACGCCGGCCGTTGGGACCGGGGATTCCGACCGACGTACTTCGTCCACTCCATGGGCCAGATGTCCACGGCGGCCACCACGGCGCTGGGTTCGGGCCCGCGCAGCAGCGGGGGGTCGGGCTTCGGCGGCGGTGGGGGCGGCTTCAGCGGCGGCGGCGGCTTCTCGGGCGGAGGCTTCGGCGGGGGCGGGGGCGGGGGGTGGTAGAAACACCTCCCCCCGCCGCACCCCGGTCCCGTTGGCGCGCCCCTAGCTGATGGGCCTGGGCACGTACAGTTCCGGCAGCCCGACCCGCCGCAGGATCTCGTTGAACGCCGGGATGTCCTGGTTCTTGATGATCTGCAGTTGGGTCTCCAGCTCGCTCCAGAGGGTCAGGTAGTCGCCGGTGACGTCGCTCCACCCCTGGTTCAGGGGCAACTCGTTGCCGCCCATGTCGTCCAGCAGGTCCTTCATCTTCATGAGCTGGCGGGCTTCGAACTGGTAGTGGTTCTGGAAGGTGCGCAGCTCCTTCTGGAGCAGGCGCTCGATCCACGCCTCCATCTTCTCGTCCAGCGCCGCGCCACCCTCCTCCACGTCCTCGGCGTCCGAGAGGCCCAGGACGACGTCGAGCTGGTCCTTGACCCTCCTCAGCTCGGCGATCCCCTCGCCCATCTCCACGGCGGCCTCGTAGATGGACCTGGACAGGCGGTCGATCTCCTCGTACTCGGTCATGGGGTTCGTGGAATTCCCGTCCAGGCGCGGGTCCACCAGGATGTGGAAATCCTGCGTCTGGGATGCGTCGCCCACCGTGAGCCTCACCTGGTACCGCCCGGGCTTCACCAGGTAGGCGCTCAGGTCGAAGGTGGTGGCGGTGAGCTCGGGCACGCAGGGGAAGCGCCCCACCTTCATGTTCCAGCTCCACCGGTTGGCGCCGGCGGTGCGCTTGAGGGTCATGGGACGGGGGCGCTCGGCGCAGTCCGGACGGTCGTCGTCGGTCCGCTCGGTGTAGATGACCTGCCCCGCGTCGTCCAGGATCTCCATGGCCATGGGCACCGAGTCGGGTACCGCGTCCTTGAGCACGTAGTTGACCTGCGCGCCCCGGGGCGGATTCTCGCCGTACCCGCCCTCGGCGTACCATCCCGCGGCGATGTTCCGGATGGCGTCCCGGGGCTGGTAGAGGTGCACTGCCTCGGCGGCCATCTGGGCGGAGATCTGATGCAGGGGCGTCAGGTCGTCCAGGATCCAGAGCGACCGCCCCTGGGTGGACACCACCAGGTCCTTCTGGCGCACGCGCAGGTCGGTGACGGGCACCTCGGGCAGGTTGAGCTGCAGCTCCTGCCACACCCCGCCGTCGTCGAAGGACACGTACAGGCCGTTCTCGGTGCCGGCGTACAGCAGGCCGCGACGATCCGGGTCCTCGCGGACGGAGCGAGCGAACGTGTTGCCCGGGATGCCCCGGACGATCTTCGTCCACGTCTCGCCGTAGTCGTTCGTCTTGTAGATGTACGGGGTGAAGTCGTTCATCTTGTACCCCGCCGCGGCGAAGTACGCCGTGGCGGCGTCGTGGGGCGAGGGTTCCAGGACGTTGACGATGCTCTCGGGAAGGTCCCCGGGCGTGACGTTCTTCCACGTCTCCCCCCCGTCCCGTGTGAGGTGCACCAGCCCGTCGTCGGAGCCCACCCAGATCACCCCTTCCACCAGGGGTGACTCTTCGATGTTGAAGACGTTGTTGTAGCTCTCGGCGGTGATCTGCTCGTTGGAGATGGGGTAGCCGCCCGGGCCCTGGTGGTCCTTGTCGTTCCGGGTCAGGTCTTCGCTCAAGACCTCCCACGTCCTCCCCCGGTCGGTGGACTTCATGAGGTACTGGGACCCGTAGTAGATCACCGACGGGTCGTGGTGCGAGACGAACACCGGCCCGTTCCAGTTGGCGCGGAGCTTGAGGTTCCGCGGCTGCTCGCCCGTGACCCGCTCCGGGTAGGGGCGGACCATGCGGTAGTTCCACGTCTGGGCGTCCCACTCGCCCAGGTACGACGCGAAGAAGGTGGTGTAGACGTAGCGCGGGTTGTCGGGGTCGAGGCCCACCGTGGCGGACTCGCCGGAGCGGATGGTCTGCCAATCGTGCTCGCCGATGCCGTCGCCCAGCGTCTGGCTGGCGATGCGGATTCCCGAGGCGTCCTGCTGCCCCGAATACACGTTGTACGGGTAGAGGTTGTCGGTCATGACCCGGTACATCTGGGCCGTGGGCTGGTTCAGCAGCGTGGACCAGGTCTGCCCCCCGTTGAAGGTCACGGACGCACCGCCGTCGTTCCCGTTGATCATGATGTCGGTGTCGTCCGGGTTGATCCACAGCGCATGGTGGTCCACGTGGCTGTCGGGGATCCGCGTGTACGTCTTCCCCCCATCGATGGACTTCATGGCGCCGGAGTTCATCACCCAGACCTCGTCGGGGTCCTGGGGGTCGGCGATGATGTGCATGTAGTACCACGCCCGGGCGAACGTGGTGGGATCGTTGCTCACCTGTCGGAACGTCTCGCCGGCATCGTCGGAGCGGTACACGCCCCCTTCCCGCTCCAGGGCCTCGATGGCCAGGTAGACCACGTCGGGATCCGCCGGGGAGATGGCCACGCCCATCTTTCCCTTCAGCGCCGGGAGTCCCTTGGTGATTTCGCGCCAGGTGTCTCCGCCGTCGGTGCTCTTCCACACCTTGCTCCCGGGCCCGCCGCTCTTCACCACCCAGGGCCGGCGCCGGAACTCCCACGACGTGGCCATGATGACGTCGGGGTTGTGGGCGTCCATGCTCATGTCCACGATCCCCGACGAATCGTTGACGAACAGGATCTTGTCCCACGTCTTCCCGCCGTCGTCGGACCGGTAGACGCCGCGCTCCTCGTTGGGTCCGTAGGGGTTCCCCTGGGCGCCCAGCCAGACCCGGTCGGGGTTCCGTGGGTGCACCAGGATCTGTCCGGTGTGCCGGGTGGCCTCCAGCCCGAGGTGTGTCCACGTCTTGCCGGCATCGGTGGACTTGTAGACACCGTCCCCGTGGGAGGTCTTCACGCCTCGCACGGGAGACTCACCGGTGCCCACGTACACGACGTTCGGGTCCGAAGGCGCCACCACGATGGCCCCGATGCCCCCGGTGTTGAAGTAGCCGTCGGAGATGTTGTGCCACGTCGTGCCCGCGTCGGTGGTCTTCCACACGCCGCCGCCCGTGGCCCCCATGTAGAACGTGTACGTCTCGCCCGGGACCCCCGTCACCGTCGTGACGCGGCCGCCCCGGAAGGGGCCGATGTTGCGGTACCGCATGGACTGGAAGAGGCCCGGATCCATCTGGGCCGCGGCAGGGGAGGGGGCCGTGGCCACCAGGGACAGGGCGGTCACCAGCAGAAGGAACCTGGGGGTGCGCAGCGTTCTCACGGGCGTCGCTCGACTTGTCGGGAGGTACGGATCTCGGGTCTGACCGGGGGAGGGCACGGTAGGACGGGCCGTGACCGCAGACAAGGAGCGCCGGGTCCGCGGTGCGGACCCCGGCAGCCCGTCACCGACCGCCCAGGACCGGTGCCAGAATCTCCAGGCGGCCGTCGATCCCGGGGTTGGGCACGAGACCCAACAAGTGCGCCAGGAACGGGTAGACGTGCACCGACTCGAAGGCCTCGATGCGCTGCCCAGGCTCGATCCCCGGGCCCCGCGCGAGGAAGATGGCACCCATCTCCGGTATGGCATTGTCCCAACCGTGGGTGAAACTGTCCCGGGTGGGGAGCAGGCCCCTGGGGCCCACGGTGGCGCCGGGGTCGGCCAGAATCACGATGTCGCCGATTCGCGCATCGGCGGAGTAGTGCAGGCGCTGTGGGACCTCCTCCCGCAACCAGACCTGGGCCTCGGGGAGCATGGCACGCAGGGAGTCCCGGACCGCGGCGGCCCGGGACGCCCCCCCCTCGTCCACCACCAGGCTCGCGTAGGGTCCGCCCTCCACCAGGCGCACGCCGGGAAAGAGGTCCATGTCCACCCTCTGGGCCCGGGCCCCTTCCGCCTTCAGCATGCCGTGGTCCGACACCAGGACCACGTACACCTGGTCTCCGTGAGGCAGCGCCGCGATGCCGTCGAGCAGGCGTCCGATGTGCCGATCCACCGTGGACACCGCCTCCTCCACCTGGGGACTGTCGGGGCCGAATTCGTGCCCTGCGTTGTCCAGATCCGAGAAGTACATGGTGATCATGTGGGGGCGCTCTTCGGCGGGAAGCGCCAACCACGCCAGCACGCCGTCCACGCGGTCGGCGTTGGACACCCTCCCGTCGTATCGGTGCCAGTATGTCGGACGCATGCCACCCACGTCGGCCTCGGAGCCCACGAAGAAGTAGGAAGCGGAAAGCATGCCCTGGCGCTCGGCGGTGACCCAGATGGGCTCGCCCCGATACCAGGAACCGTCCTCCACCTTGCCCCGATCACCCATGTCGTACAGCGCGCCTTTGTCCGGCGCCCAGTACCGATTCCCCACCAGGCCATGGTGCTCCGCGTACATGCCCGTGGCCACGGTGTAGTGGGTCGGGAAGGTCTTTGACGGAAAGACCGGGATCATCCGGTCCGCACGGACCCCTTCCGCGGCCAGGCGCATGAGCGCCGGGGTGGGATAGCGGTCCAGATAGTCGTACCGGAAGCCGTCCATGGAGAGGAGGACGACGTAGGGAGCGTTCTGCCGGGCCGGCGCGTTTGTGCGACCGTGGTCGACCGCGGGGGGATTCCCGCACGCAATGGCGCCAACCAGGCCCAGCAGAGTGAGGCCGAGGCGAAGTGGGTTCATGGGCGCAGTTTGGCCCCACGCTCACCCCTCGGGCAACCACAGGCCCTGAAACCAACTCGGGAGGCACCCCGTAGGGTCATACATCCGCGACGGATACAACCGTTCCCGATGGCTCCGAACAGGGATGGACAAGATGACCGGACGGCCGGAGTTGGACAGGCTGCTTCCCCTGACCCCCACGGTGTTCCACGCGCTGGTGGCCCTGGCCAGCGAGCCCCGCCACGGCTACGCCATCGCCCAGGAGGTGGAAGAACTCACCGAGGGACGCATCGTCATGGGTCCGGGCACCCTGTACGGGTCGCTCCAGCGCATGACCGATGCCGGGCTCATCCAGGAAACGGACAATCCGGGTGACGGCGGGCTCCACGCCGACCGGCGGAAGTACTACCGGGTCACGCCCCTGGGGCATGCTGCCCTGCGGGCGGAATCCGAGCGCCTCATGAGGACGCTGGCCGTGGTCCAGGAGAGGATGGGCGGGTGAACCGTCCCACCGATCCTGGAAGCGACGGCATGCGCCGTTTCTACCTCTGGCTCCTGAGCCTCTATCCCGCGGCGTTCCGCCAGCGGTACGAGGATGACCTGCTCCAGGTCTTCGACGACCGGCGGCGGGAGCCCCGTTTTGCGGGCACCTTGGGCGGTATCCGCCTGGTGCTCTTCTTGCTTCGTGACTTCGTGAACTCGGTGCCCCTGGCTCGCGGGCCACGGCGCCACCATCGGGTGGGGATGATGATGATGAGCGAGTTCCTGCAGGACCTGCGCTACAGCGTCCGCATGTTGGCCAAGAACCCCGTCTTCACCGCAGCAGCGGTGCTGACCCTGGCGCTGGGCATCGGGCTCAATGCGGCCACGTTCTCCGCGGTGAACGGGATCCTGCTTCGGCCCCTTCCCGGGGCGCAGGAGCCGGAACGCCTCGTCCAGATCTACCGCGCGTGGCCCGGCATGGAGTACGGCTCGGTTTCGATCCCGCACTACCAGGACGTCCGGGACCGATCCCAGGACGCCTTCGAGAGTGTGGCTGCGTACTACTTCGCCCCCATGTCCCTGGCCGCCGACGGACGCAGTGAGCGGATCATGGGCATGCTGGTGAGCGCCGATTTCTTCCAGACGTATGGGGCCACACCGAAACTGGGCAGGGCCTTCATTCCCGGCGAGGAGGATCGGGGGGCCGGTGCCCACCCTGTCGCGGTGCTCGGTCATGCGTTCTGGCAATCGCGCTTCGGCGGTGACCCCGGCGCGGTGGGGCGGACCCTCGTGCTCAACGGACACCCGTTCGAGGTGGTGGGCGTGGCGCCGCCCGCGTTCAAGGGACCCGTGACCTTCGCCGACGTCCCGCTGTACGTCCCCCTCATGATGCAGATGGAGATCGACCCCGGCTTCAACAAGCTCGAGGCCCGGGGCAACAACATGATGACCTCGGTGGCGCGGCTCCGGGACGGCGTGACCCTGGAGCGGGCCCAGCAGAGCATGGACGCCATGCTCCTGCAGCTGCGTGAGGAGTACCCCGACCACTACGGCGACCAGGTCGGCACCACCCTGGTGCCCCAGATGGACGCCGGCTTGCACCCCATGCTGCGGGGCGCGCAGGTCGG
>DATHZE010000100.1:0-2158 GCA_035458765.1 Longimicrobiales bacterium | reverse complement strand
TGGTAGCTCGGCGATGCGGCGATGGGCATCAACCAGACGCAGTCTACGCCCAGGTCGCCCGTGGACGCGGGATCGCCGTCGTTGAGGTAGTCGAGCTTCCGGATGAGGCCCCGGAGATCTCCGACGCCGTCGCCGTCGCTGTCGTAGAACGACCGGACGAACACCTCGTAGCAGGTCCCGGCGCTCTCCCAGCCCAGCGCCGGGGGGGCGCCCGACTGAGCCGAGCCCGGCGCAGGGAGCCCCAGGAGGAGAAGCGCCGCCACGGCGACGGCGCCCCGGGCCAGATTGTCCATTCTACGGGACCCCGGCGGCAGTGCCGCCGCCGGTGCTCAGGGCGCCGGTGCGCCCGGTCAAAGCGGCCGCGCAACCCAGCAACCCGGGGTGCTCCGCCCGGATCCAGGCCAGGGGCACGGTCTCGAGGAAGTGGGTGAAGCGTCCCTTGTCCTCGAATCGCGCGCGGAACCGCTCGGGATCGAAGAACGGCATGAGCCTGCGCAGCACGCCACCGGACAGGTAGACCCCTCCCGCGGCCCACGCCATGAGCGCGAGGTCCCCGGCGAAGGTGGCCAACACGTCGAAGAAGTCCGCGACGCTGCGCATCGCCACCGGGTCGCCCTGGGCCGCCAGTTCCGCCACCTCACGGGCGGATCGGCGCAGCCCGGCGCCTTCCCGCTCCCCGGTCTCGAGGTGGCGGTTGGCCCAATACAGGTTCTCCAGGCCCGGCCCCGACGCCAGCCGCTCGACGGAGACGCGGCGGAAACGCGAGTGGAGGGCGCGCAGGAGATCGATCTGGTGGTTGTTCGTGGGCGCGAACCCCACGTGCCCGCCCTCCGAAGGCAGGACCTCCCCGGAGGGCATCAGGATCGCCACGCCCAGCCCGGTGCCGGGTCCCACCACGCCGCGGATGCAGGCCCCAGCGGGACGAGGACTCCCCAGCCAGTGGAACTCGTCCTCGGCGAGCAGGTCCAGGCTCAGAGCCTGTGCGGTGAAGTCGTTGATCACCAGCAGCGGCGCTCCCAGGGTCAACTCCAACTGGTGCCGGCTGAAGGCCCAGCGGTTGTTGGGCAGATCCACCTGGTCGCGGTCCACGGGTCCGGCCACCGCCAGGCACAGCTCGGACACCTCCTGGAGGCCGACCTCCGCCAGGTAGGCCACGATGGCGTCTTCCACCCGGGGGTAGTCGGCGCAGTCCAGCACTTCCAGGTGCTCGAGGCACCCCGCGGCGCCCAGGACGGCGAACCGTGCGTGGGTGCCGCCTATGTCCCCCACGATCCGCGCCGGGGCGGCGCCGTGTCGCTTGGCTCGGGATGCGGGTGATCGATGCGACGTCATGGGTTCAACCGGAATCGATCATGGAATGGGGTGAAACCGGATGGCCTGGCCTCCCCCGGGCGCCAACCGGAGGGTCAGGGTGGTGGCGTCGTCCACCTCGCGCCGCGAGATGGCCACCGGAAGGGGATTGTCGAGCCAGTTCGCGTCGGGACCGTCGGCGTAGATCTCGGCGGCGAAGCGCCGCCCCCGCGGAAGGAACGACAGGGGAACCTCGAAGGTCCGGGCCTCCTCGTCGGTGATGGCGCCCAGGAACCACTCCTCGCTGTCCCGGGCCTGACGGGCCACCACCACGTAATCGCCGATCTCCCCTTCCAGCACCCGGGTCTGTTCCCAGTCCACCGCCACGTCACGAACGAACTGGAAGGCCGGCTGCCCCTGGTAGTTCTCGATGAGGTCGGCCGCCATCTGCATGGGCGAGTACACCACCACGTAGAGCGCGAGCTGCTTGGCCACCGTGGTGCGGACCCTGGAGGCCTCGGGAGGTCGCGGCGTCCCATCGGCGGAGGCGATGAGGATGTCCAGGACGCCGGGCGTGTAGTCCATGGGGCCGCCCAGGAGCCGGGTGAAGAACAGGTTGATCTCGTGTTCCGGCGGATTGCCGCCGTCGCCGCCCCAGGCGTTGTACTCCATGCCCCGGGCGCCCTCCCGCGTGAGCATGTTGGGCCACGTCCGCCGTTCTCCGGTGTCCTTGATGGGCTCGTGGACGTCCACCATGATGTGGTGGCGCGCCGCCGCCTCCAGGACCTTCCGCCAATGGCGCACCATGTACTGGCCATGGTGCGCATGGCCCGCGGCGGTCTCGTCGCCCACGTACCCGGTCTTGATG
>DATHZE010000099.1:0-8178 GCA_035458765.1 Longimicrobiales bacterium | reverse complement strand
GGCGCACGCGTGGCGATGGGGGTCTGTTCACCGGTGCGGACGTGGAGGCGGCCCTCCCGGTGCCCCATCCCTTCAACCCCCCGCACCACGCACCGGTGGCCCGGGTGGTGTGCGTGGAGAACACCCACAACTCGGGTGGCGGCGTGGTGTGGCCCCTGGCCACGCTCCGGGACGTGGCGCAGACCGCGGCCCGCCACGGCCTGGCCCTGCACATGGACGGGGCGCGCCTTTGGCACGCCGCCGCTGCGTTGGGGGTGACCGAGGCGGAGCTGGCCCAGGACTTCGACTCGGTGAGCGTGTGCTTCAGCAAAGGACTCGGAGCGCCGGTGGGATCCGCGCTGGTGGGCAGCCGGGACTTCGTGGCCCGGGCGCGTCGCTACAAGCAGATGTACGGCGGGGGCTTCCGGCAGGCGGGGATCATCGCCGCCGGCGCCCTGCATGCCTTGGAGCACCACCGCGGACGGCTGCGCGACGACGCCGTCCACGCCAGGTTCTTCGCCGAGCGCCTGGCTGGTATGGACGGGGTCTCGGTGGATCTGGCAACGGTGCAGACGAACATCGTCCGATTCGATGTGGTCGCAATGGGCGCCGGGCTTTTCACCGAGGCGTGCCACGCCAGGGGGGTCTTCATGCTTCCAGGCGGACACCACGGTGTCCGGGCTGTGATGCATCTGGGCATCGAGAGAGGCGACGTCGAGACCGCCCTGGGGGTGATCGAGGACGTCCTGGAGAAGGGAGGTCGGAATGGGTGAAGGTCTCGAGTCGCGCGTCCGGCGTCTGGAGCGTTGGAATGCCGCGGGGGTGGCGCGGGCCACGTTGGGGGACGATGCCGAGGGCACAGCCCTCTACCTCCGGGACGGGGACGGGACCACCCGGGTGGGCGTGGCCCAGTTCGCCCACGGCGGCGGGGGGTTTGCGCTGCACGGCCAAGACGCCAAGGGTGCGGCGGTGCTCTACCTCAAGGGAGACGGCAGCCTGACCTTCTTCGACGCCGCGGGTGACGTCCAGGCTCGCTACCCCGGCGGCTGAGGTGGACCCCCACGCCGTCGTGATGCATCCCGACGCCGACGCCTTCCTGGCGCGGGCCGAGCCTTGGCTCATGGAGGCGGAGGACGAGCACAACCTGATCCTGGGCCTGGCGGCAGCGTTGGCGGGGGCCGACCCGGGCGCAGGCGAGGACCGGCACTTCTGGGCCACGGTGGAAACCGAGGGGCGGGTGGTGGGATGCGCGTTCCGCACGCCTCCCCACAAGCTGGGCCTGACCCGCATGCCCCTGGAGGCGGCGGCGATCCTGGCCGGCGAGGTGGCGACCCGGTACCGCGCCCTTCCCGCGACGTTCGGACCGACCCTGGTGGCCCAGGCGTTCGGGAGGGCCTGGGGCGAGGTCACGGGCGCTTCGTGGGCCCTGGGGCTCCCCCAGCGGATGTATCGCCTCGACGAGGTCATTCCTCCGGCGGGCGTTGCCGGCAGACTGCGTCAGGCGGCGGAGACCGACCTTGGCACGGCGCACCAGTGGGCCGAGGACTTCGCTCGGGACGCCGGTCACGAATTCATGACTCCGCCAGCCGCCAGGGAACGGTGGATCAGGCAGCGTGAACTCCACTTCTGGGAAGTCCATGGGTCCCCCGTCGCCATGGCGGTCGCCACGGGGTGGACGCCCCACGGAGCACGCATCGGGTACGTGTTCACGCCGCGGGAGCACCGCGGGAACGGGTACGCCTCGGCGCTGACCGCGTCTCTGAGCCAACGGATCCTGGACGGAGGGCGGCGGTTCTGTGTGCTCTACACGGACGCGACCAGTCCGGTGCCCAACGCCATCTATCCCCGGGTGGGCTACCGGCCGCTCACCGAGTTGGTCGACGTGAACTTCAGGTAGGGGGGCTCCCGCGACGAGGGAGATAGCGTGGCACCCGGGCACGGTACGCTTCATACGCCGCGCCGAAGCGGTCCGTGAGTTCCCGCTCCTCCAGCAGCACGACCAGGTGGAGAGCGGGAACGACGAGAAGCGCGACCACATAGCCGCCCACGTGGTTCGCCACCATGGCGTATCCGAGGACGCCCACCAGCACCTCGACGTACCGGGGATGTCGGATCACCGCGTACGGTCCCTCGGTGAGCAGGATTCCCGGCTCGTCCTCGTCGAGCTCCGGAACGCCGGCGAGGATCCGTGTGGTCAGGTGCCGCTTGCGTTTCAAGCCCATGCCGGCGGCGATGCCGAAGCAGACGAGGCCCAGCCCGGCCAGGACCCAGTTCGTACCCAGGTCCGCGCCCACGAGACTCCGGCGCGCCGAGCCGAGGGCGACCATCAGGGACACCATGCTGACCCCCACGATGGCGAGTGTCCATCGAGGACCGAGGCGGCGCCAGAAGCCCACGAAGGGGTGGACGAGGTACCACCAGATCACCGCCGGTGGGATGGTGGCGACCAGGAGCACGGCGAGGGTGTACCGGATCCGATCCATGTCCAAGAGTGTCGCGGCGCTCACGGGTGGGCAACGCCCTTGTGTGCGGCCCTCGCCGGAGAGACGATGGTGGATCGGCACGAACCACGAATCTCATGGGAGCCTTCATGCGTCTCTCCGCTCTTCTCGCTGCGTCCCTGGTCCTGGGACTGCCGGCCGCTGCACAGGAGACCCCGCCCCGCGCCATGACCACCGACGACGGGCTGGACATGGTCAACGTGGACGGAGCCGTGATCTCCCCTGACGGGGACTGGGTCCTGTACTCCAAGTCGGAGTTGGACTGGAAGGCGAACAAGCGGAAGACGACCTGGTGGAGGGTGAGCAGCCAGGGCGGCGATCCCCACCAGTACATCGGTGAGGCCGGGGGCAGTGGCTTCACCTTCTCGCCCGACGGTAGCAGGATCGCCTTCACCCGAACGGTGGACGAGAAGGCTCAACTCTTCCTTCTGCGCACAGCCGGGGGCGAAGCGGTCAAGCTCACCGACCACAAGAGCAGCGTCGGCAGCTTCGAGTGGCTGGGAGACGGGTCCGCGCTGGTGTTCGTGGCCGACGAGCCCCGTACCGAAGAGGAGGAGAAGGCCCGGAAGGACGGGGATGACGCCATCGTCGTAGACGAAGGCCCCAACGGGGTCACCGCGGGCGACTGGAGCAACCTCTGGCGAGTGGAGATCGCCACGGGGGAGGAGACGCGTCTCACTGAAGTGGACCATAGGATCGGCTCCTTCTCCGTGTCCCCCGACGGGAGTCGAATCGCGTTCACGGCCCGCTTCGAGAACCGACGCAACCAGTCCTACCTGTCGGAGATCTTCCTCCTGGACGTGACGTCAGGTCAGGTGCGGCAGCTCACGGACAACCACGCACCCGAGGGGAGGGTCCTGTTCGCCCCGGACGGGAACCGCATCGCCTATGAAGCGCCGAGCGATGAAGAGTGGGAGCTCCGCCTGGACAAGATCTGGGTCATGGACGTGGACAGCGGTACGCGCCGCATGGTGTCGGGTGGCTTTCAGGGGAATGCGGGGAGGTACGTGTGGACGCCCGACGGACGGGCTCTGCTGTTCGGCGGTCTTCAGCGCATGGACTCCAACCTCTTCCGCCTGGACCTGGAGTCGGGCCGCGTCACCCAGGTCACTCAAGCGGTGGGGACACTCTCGCCCTCGTCCTTTTCCAGGGATCGGACCCGGATGGCGTACAGCTTCGAGGACTTCGACACCCCCTCGGACGTATGGGTCGGCCCCACGGACGGAGGGCCCGGGACCAAGATCACCGCCGCCAATCCGGAGATCGAGTCCCGGATCGCACTGGCCAGCAGCCAGGTGGTGAAGTGGACGAGCGTCGACGGGTTGGAGATCGAGGGCATCCTCGTGCTGCCCCGGGATCGTCCCCGGGGGCCGATGCCGCTCCTTCTCCACATCCACGGGGGGCCGGCGGGCGTGTTCGCCAACCGCTTCAGCGCGTCCTACCACGTGTGGGCCGGCCTGGGGTACGCCCAGCTCCTGCCCAACGTCCGAGGCAGCTCGGGCTATACAGACGACCTGCTCCGCGGCAACATGCAGGACATCGGCGGGGGTGACTTCCAGGATCTCATGACCGGGGTGGACCACGTCGTGGGACTCGGGATCGCCGATCCTGATTCACTGGCGGTGCGCGGATGGAGCTACGGCGGCATTCTCGGTGGATGGACGGTCACCCAGACCGACCGGTTCAAGGCGGCCTCCTTGGGTGCCATGGTCTCGGACTGGACGTCGGAGTACGGACCGGGCTTCAACCACGACGTGAGACTGTGGTACATCGGCGGAACGCCGTGGGACAATGCCGACGAATGGAGGAAGAAATCATCGTTGAGCTACGTAGGAAACGTGAAGACGCCGACGCTCCTCCTCCATGGGATGAATGACCGCACCGACACGGAAGCACAGAGCATGATGTTCTTCCAGGCCCTGAAGGACCAAGGGAAGGAAACCCGCTACATCCGCTTCCCGCGAGAGCCCCATGGGTTCCGGGAGCCCCGGCATCAGCGCATGAGGGACGTGGAGGAAATCCGCTGGATCCAGAAGTACCTCCGTGGGCTGGAGTGGACTCCGTGGGAGCGGAAGGCCGACGAGAAGAAGGAAGAAACCAAGGTGATTTCCTGACCAGGAGGTTGTCGTGATCAACGTACCGGTCGTGCCGCCCCAGCCCCCATCCCCTCGCACACGGGAGCTGGCCGACCTGCTGGGCCGCGTCATCGAGGAATACGAAAAGCACCATCCCTCGGTCACCGGCTCGGAAGTCCGCGCTGCCCTCCACATGGCCGGTCAATCGTCCAAGGGGGCGCCTCCGGTGGCCGCGGTGGCGGTGGCTCTCGGGGTGGCTGCCCTCCTGGGGGGCGTGTTCTTCTTCATGGCGGCGAACGGAGGGGAGTTTTCGGCGGAGGGCATTCCCATGGTGGGGGCGGTGGTGGTCCTCCTGGGCATCGTGGGCGTCGCCTTGCTGTTGAAGCGCCTCGCCGGAAAATGAAGAGGACGTGCGCCTCGAGCGTCGGCTTCCTGGAACCCTGGCAATGTGACCGGGGTTGGGGATGACCGATCCTCTGACAAGAGAGCATGGACATGGGTGAGGGCGCGCGTGAGGAACTGGCCACCGTGGGTGGTGGCTGCTTCTGGTGCCTCGAGGCGGTATTTCGGCGGGTGGAGGGCGTCACCGAGGTGGTTTCGGGCTACGCCGGGGGGGACGTTCCCGATCCCACCTACCAGGCCGTGTGCTCCGGCTCGACCGGGCATGCCGAGGTCGTGCAGGTCCGGTTCGACCCATCGGTCATAGGGTACCACGAGGTCCTCGAGATCTTCTTCGCCATCCACGATCCCACGACGCCGAACCGTCAGGGCGCCGACGTGGGTACCCAATACCGGTCGGCCATCTTCCACCACTCGGGGGACCAGGAGGCGACGGCCCGGCGCGTCATCCTCGACCTGGAGACCGCAGGCGTTTGGGACACCCCCATCGTCACCGAGCTGGCGCCACTGGAGCGTTTCTACCCCGCCGAGGAGTACCACAAAGCCTACTTCGAGCGGAACGGGTACCAACCCTACTGTCAGGTCGTCGTGGCGCCCAAGGTGGCGAAGTTCAGACAGAAGTTCGCCCACCGCCTTCGGGACGGAGACTGACTAGGGGCGTTCGGTGGGGAACGACGCCAGCCGGGTATCGACGTCGGCGATGCGGTCGCCGGCCTCCGGGAGCCCCACCAGCAACCCACCGCCCGGTCCGATGAGCGTGTAGAGAAGGCGGGCCTTGCGCAGGGCATCGACGGCATCGTGCCAACGTTCTTCCGCCTCCGCTTGCAGCCCGTCGAGATAGATGAGTTCGGCCATGAGCCAACAGCGCGCCGGCTCGACCTCTCCCGTAGGTGCCACGAGCATGTGCAGCGTGTCCGCGGTGAATCCGCGAAGCAGTTGCAGGTCCAGGCCGGTCTGTCCGGCCAGCCCCGTGAGTTCCTGGTGGATCTTCTCGGGATCGACCTTCCGCCCCAGGATCTTGTTGCGCAGCGCCACCATGGCGGCGCCCATCTGTTCGATGAGCCTGAGGATGTAGTCTCGCTGCGGCATGGCGCTCCCGTTGTGTGCCCGTATGTTGGGGCTATGAGGATCGTTTGCGCCATCGCACTGGGCGTCACGGCGGCGTGCTCGGCGCCGGACGCCCCTCCGCCTCTGGATGTCGCCGGCGGCGGACAGGGGATCACGCCGCTCGGCGTACCCATGCAGCCCAGGACGCCGACGGCGGCGGAAGAGCAGAGAATCCGTTCGGCCGACGACGCCCTCGCGGACGCTCCGGACTCCCTCGAACTCATCCTGGAAGCGGCATCGGCGCGGGAGGCGGTCTGGCGGTATGCGGAGGCGGTGGCGCTCTACAGACGGGCGGCCGCAGGCCGTCCCGACGACTGGCGTCTCCCCTTGGGAATGGGGCACCGCCTGATCCGGCTGCGCCGGAGCGGCGAGGCCCTGGCTGCCCTGGAGCGAGCACTGGCCTTGGATGCGGAGGGGTTCAACGCCCACTACCTGCTGGGCCTCGCTCGGTACATCCGGGGGGACCATCCGGGCGCCGTCGACGTCTACCAGGCCTGCTTCGATCTCGCGGCGGCGGGCGGCGTGGAGTCGCCCGAAGGGGATCCCCGCACGTGCCGGGACGTGGCGAAGGACGAGGCTTCGAGGGTCGCGCTCACGTCCTGGATGTACCGGGCCCTCAGGCGGGCCGGACGGGAGGAAGAAGCTGCGCGGCTCGTTGCGGGAGTGCCCGAGGGGATGGAGATCCCGAACCGCAGCGCCGAACTCTACCCTGGGTCCCCCATTCCGCCCGACGACAACACACACTACTACCTCACGTTGATGTTCTATAGAGGGCTGCTGTCGGAGGAAGCCGTTCTTTCCGACCCGCGCGTCTCCGAAGGCCAGTGGCCTACGGTGGCGTACGGGGTGGCCGTCCACCACCTGGTGGAGGGCGATACCGCCCGGGCCGTCCAACTGCTGGACAGCATCGCGGGGCAGCCCTATTGGGCCCGATTGGGCCACGTGGCCGCCGAGGCCGACTTGCTGCAGATTCGCCCCTGATGTCGGCGGGATCGCCCGTTGGTCCCGCGCCGTAAGGCCCCCCACCACGTCCACGAGGTGTTCCGTGCGTGCTCCCTCCCTGATTCTCGCCGTCCTGCTTTCCGCCACCGCCGCCGCACCGCTCCGGGGCCAGGCGCTCGGCCCCTCCGCCACCGGCCCCGCCATCGACGGCTTCGGCCCTGTCTTCCAGGTGGAGAACCCCGACTTCGCCACGCCCGTGGGCGAGTACAGGATGGCGTTCGAGGTTGCCTTGGGAGCCGAGAACCCCGGGGACCTGAACAGTCACATCGTCAGCTTGGCACGCTTCCTGAACATGCACACGCAGGCGGGTGTTCCGCGGGAGAACCTGAAGCTGGCCCTGGTGCTGCACGGCACCGCGGCCAAGGACGCCCTGGACCACGTGGGGTACCGTAGCCGTTACGGCATCGACAACCCCAACTACGACCTGATCCAGGCGCTCGAGGGTTTCGGGGTCCAGGTGATTTTGTGTGGCCAGTCGCAGATGAGTCGCGGCCTGGAGCGGGAAAGACTGGCTCCGGGCGTCAAGGTGGCCTTGTCCGCGATGACGGCCATCGCGACCCTCCAGAGTCAGGGGTACAACCTCCTGTCTTTTTAGTATCTTTGATGCGTGGAACTTCCTGGGGGCGGTCGGTATAAGTCTCCGGTAGTGTATCCGCAAAAACCAACCCCATCGGAGGGTGATGCTATGGCGAGGCCCCCGGGCCCTCTCGTCAAGAAATGGCGGGATTTGGCCGAAGAGGGCTACCTGTACGCCGAGATTTCTCGGATGTACCCCTCGTACTCTGTGGATCAGGTCCGGCATTACTGCCTGGGCCACACAGGGAGGAAGATCGCTGGTCCCGTGCAACGGGTGGACCGCTGGTACGGTTCCAATGTGTGGCTCCGGGGCTCCAACTCACCCCATGCAGAGTTGACCGAGGCGCAGGCCAAGAAAGTCCTGGACGACTGGGACGAGAAGGCCGATCGCTGGAAGATGGCGGGGGCTGAGTGGGCTCGACGGTTGGGGGTGTCGCCGTCCACCATCTATATGCTGCGCCGCGGCGAAACATGGGCCCACCTGGAGCACAAGAACCAGGGCAGGAAACCGAAGAAGAAGAAGCGCCGGTCCCGCTGAC
>DATHZE010000098.1:0-13559 GCA_035458765.1 Longimicrobiales bacterium | reverse complement strand
AGATGCTGATCTCCCCAGTGCCAAGGGAGCTGCCGGGATAGGAGGGGGCCAGTCTCCTGGCCCGTTCCACCAGCTCCTCCGAGCCGACGAACGTGGCCAGGCACCCACGGTTTCCGCACACGCAGGGATTCCCGGCCGGGTCGATGATGAGGTGACCGATCTCGCCGGCGACCCCGGTCGCCCCCCGATAGATGTCGCCACGGATCATGTATCCGGCACCGACTCCGGTGCCGACCTTGATGTACGCGAAATCCTCGAGCCCCTTGCCACCGCCCCACCAGTGTTCGGCAACCGCCCCCAGGTTCGCATCGTTGTCCAGGAAGACGGGAACGCCGAACCGGCCGCTCAGCGATTCTCCGAGATTGAATCCGGCCCAGGCGGGCAACACCACCTCGGACAACCGGTTGGGGTACCGGGGGTCCAAGGGGCACGGCACAGCCACCCCGATTCCCATGAGGCTGCTGGCGCGCTTCGCTTGCTCGTTCAGGCAGTCCTGACACAGCTCCAACATGAGTGAGATGGCCCCGTTCGGGTCGTCCCGAACGGGATGATTGGAATGACGCCACGAGAGGATTTCCCCTCTCAGATCCGTCAGGGCCACAGAGATATGGCTGGCCCCCATGTCGACTCCCAAGATCACATGGGCTCGGTCCTGGAATGCAACGAGAATGGGACGTCGCCCGCCACGACTGGGGCCGTCCCCGGCCTCGGCGACGAGTCCCGTGGCCAGCAGGTCTGCCACGATCTCTGAAACGGTTGAGCGGGAGAGCCCGGTCTGCCGGGCGATCTCGGCCCGCGAAGCTGGCCCCACCCGCCAGATGAGTTCCAGCACCGAATCGAAGAGCGGGCGCCCGCGGGCTTCCGAGACGGGGTCGACCTTACCGGATCCGGCGAGAGTGGCCATGGGGCGCGTCGTTGGGGGTCTGTGCAACGTGGCTCAGCAGCAGAGAAAGGAAGGAAATCCGCTTATTTCAGACTTTGTTCATGTCTCGAACAAAGTAGAGAATCTGCTTGTCGGGTGTCAAGCAACCAGGCGAAGGGACCCGCTGCAGCCCTCACCCGCCCCCCTTATGCGGGGGGGGGGTACTGCCGAGGTCGGCGTGCCGAGGCGTCAGGCTTGTCGCGCCGCCTCCTTCCTCACCGCCAGGGCCATGCTCGCCGGGATGGCCATCAGCAGCAGAGGGAGCCAACGCTGCCCCGGCACGGTGAATCCGGGCACGAGCATCCACGCCGCCAGGCCGATGAGGTTCGGGACGAGCGCCAAGGACCAGCCGGCCAGGATCAAGCCCAACCCCGACGGCTCCCACTCGGCCCGGGTGGCGGTGAGCGCGGTATGGGCCACGACCAGCACGGCGCCGACGACGTACCCGAGGAACAGGATGCCGATGTAGCCGCCGAATGCGTGGTAGAGCCGGGGGTGGGCGACGAGCTCCGCCACGAGGCATCCCAGGAGCGCGAGCCACGGCAGGTAGAGCAGCCCCACCAACGGGCTGCGCGCAAGGCGCTTGGGCTTGGGGAAGAGCAGGAGGAAGTGCACCACGAGAATGAGGCAGAGGATCTCAGCGGCCACCTGCACGTGATCCATCACGCCGCTGAGGCTCCCAAGGTTGGGCCCCGGGATGGCCAGCGCAGCCACCAGACCGACCATGGCGAAGCGCTCCGCATGGGGCGTCCGGGTGGTGAAGAGCAGCCACATCCCCAGCCAGAGGAAGGACAGCACGAAGAGGAACAGCGTCCAGCGCGTCTGCGTTACGCCCTGAGGCCGGGTGCGGTACACGACGGTGCCCGCCACCAACGCACCGTCACGGTCGACGACCATCTCGATGGACTCTCCCGGTTTCCGTGAGAGCGCTCGGGGCCACCGGGAGTACATGCCCAAGGTCTCGACGGGGATTCCCTCTACGCTCACCACCGAGTCACCGGGCTGGAATCCCGCCTCCTCGAGGACGCCTCCGGCGGGTACCTCCGGGATCGTGTAGTCCGGCCAGTACAAGGCGTCGGTGTAGCCGCGGGTGTCTCCGATCAGTCCGCTGCCGCCCCAGAGGGTCAGGAGGATCGCGAGGGTCAGGAAGCCGAGGCGGCGATCGTAGGTCTTGTCCACGTCGGTGCCGAAGCGGCCCCGGGGCAGGCGGGGCGCCGGAGAGGGTTGCCGGGTGTGTGCCTGCCACCCTCAAGATACCCACGTTTTCCGTGCGCCGCTCCCTCCTAGCGTCCTCGACGCGGGAACATGAAGCCTCTGCGAACCGCCCTGGGCTCATCCACGACGACGAACGATTCGGGCGCCGCGTGGTCCACGGTTTGGACGTATTTGGCGATTTGACGACGTGGGATCACCGAGAAGAGCACCTCGACCTCACCGTCCCGTCCCTTGCCGGCCATCTCGGTGACGCCGAAGCCGATTTCCCGGAGCGTCGCGGACAACTCCGCGCCCCCTTCCTTCACCATGGTACGGACGGTAGCCAGCCCCAGGGCCAGGCGCTCCTCGATGAGCATGCCGATGTAGTTCCCCGTGGCGAACCCGCCTGCGTATCCGATGATGTGCAGGGGGCTGGTGAGGTTCTGGACCACCGCCGAGACGGCGAAGACCCAGATGGAAACCTCGAAGAAGCCGATGAGGGGCACGATGAGCTTGGCGTTCCGCACGATGAGCAGGGTGCGCACCGTGGCCATGCTCACATCGGTGATGCGGAGAAAGAAGATGAGGAGGGGGCCGAATGGGCCTGCCAGGAGTTCGTGGACCATGATGTCCGAGCGCGGAAAGGGAGTAGGGTGCGACCATACGGAAGCCGGTCCGCAGGCGGCGCGCCAGGGGTCCCCATCGCGCGCCGTGGCGCCCATCCCCTAAGTTGGCGGCAACGGAGGCCCATCATGTGCCGATTCACGCTTTATCTCGGACCCGCAGTCCGTCTCTCCACCCTTCTCACCGAGCCTGAGCACTCCCTCATTCTCCAGAGCTTTCGCGCAACCGAGCGGGCGGAGCCGCTGAACGGCGACGGATTCGGCATCGGCTGGTACGCGCCGCGGCTCCACGGTGAGCCCGCCCTCTTCCACCAGATCACGCCCGCCTGGAGCAACCAGAACCTCAAGAGCATCGCCAAGGTGGTAGCCAGCCCCTGTGTCATGGCGCATGTCAGGGCGGCTTCTCCGGGAAGCGACGTGAACCTGGCCAACTGCCACCCCTTCGGGTACGGCGGCTATCTGCTCATGCACAACGGCAACATCGGGGCGTTCCGTGCGGTGCGCCGGAAGCTCCTGGAGGGACTCACCGACGAGGCGTTCAACGTGGTCAGGGGCAGCACCGATACCGAGCACCTCTTCGCCGTCTTCGTGGACGAGATCGTCCGGAACGGATGCCCCGTGGACCCGGGCGCGACCGAGGGAAGCGACGGCCAGGGGGCCCTCGAGTTGGCCCAACGCCTTTCGGCCGCCATCAGCAGGGTTCTGGACCTGGTGCACGCTCTGGGGAACGGAGCGTCCAGCTTTCTCAACGTCGCGGTTTCCGACGGAAAGCACGTGGCGGTGTGCCGCTTCGCGGACGACCACGACGAGCAGCCCGAGACGCTGTACCTGCTCCACGGGGAGCTGTACGAGCCCGCCGGGCGCCGATTCGTGCAGCGGCGAGCCGACGACGAGGGCGAGGCCATGGTCGTGTCGTCGGAGCGTCTGACCTCGGACGCCAGATGGAGCCCGGTGCCGGCGAACCACATGGTCGTCCTCGACCGCCACGCACCGCCGCGCCTGCTGCCCATGGACGCCCGGGGGCGCATCCAGGCGTGATCCACGGGGCCCCGGGCGTTTACCCGGAGCCCCTCTTCAATACGCACCTGGCTGAGGCCCCTGCCGGTCACATCCCGGCCAGAACGCTCCACCCCTGCTCGAAGACGATATCCCTGGGAATGCCCAGGCCGTCGAGCTTGTCCAACTCCGCCTGGAGGTCCGGCGGCACGACGCCCCGCTCCGCCATGAGTCGGGCAACGCCGTCGTAGTCGCCTTCACCCTGGTGCTGAAGGATGAGGGCGCTCAGGGAGTTGATGGCCGCCTCCATGGCAGCGTAGTCCACGCGGTACCGCCCGGTGGCCTCGTCCCGCGCGAAGGCGCCCATCTCACGGAAGTAGTTGAACGTCACCATGTTGGCCTTGCCGTGGGCATCGGCGGCACCGAAACGCACCGAACGGAAGAGGCCGGCCATGAAGGTCGTGTAGTTGTCTTCGATGGAGCCCTCGGTGATCTCGCCCCGGTCGTAGAGCTGCTTCACCATGTAGAGCCCGACCACGTCCGCCTTCTCCTCTTCGAGGGCCCCCGCGTTCTCCTTCAAGGCGGCGCGCACGGTGCCCATGCCATTGATGGTGTTCTTGATGCCCAGGCCGTGCGCCACCTCGTGGAACATGGTATTGGCGAAGAAGGCGTCGAAGGTCACGTGGCCCTGCTGCTCGTCCACGACCAGCGCGTCGGCGATGGGGACCATGATCTTGTCGAACTTCGCCTGCATGGCGTTCTTGAGCTGGAGCCGCCGGGTGCCCTTGGCCAGCTGCACTTCCTCGTCGTTGGGCAGGTTGATGGCGATGGTCTTGCCGCCCGTGTTGGCTTCGCCGGCGTAGTACACCACGTCGTACGCGTTGAGGTCCGCGTCGGTGCCGGGAGTCTCGGCCTTGTACTTGGCGTCTACCGGGAGACCCCGCTGCAGGTCCGGAAGGAAGCCGGCGAAGCGTGCCAACCGCTCGCTCCAGGCGAGGTCCTTGATGAGCACGTAGCCTTCGTGCCCCGCCTTGTACCCGAACAGGGCGTCTTCGTACGTCTCGATGGGCCCGATGACGACGTCGATGGGGTTGTTCTTCATGTCCATCCAGGCGAAGTCGCTGGCCTGGTAGTCGTCGGTCATGAGGGCGTCGGCCCGCAGGCGCAGATACTCGGCGAACTCCGGGTCCGACGACAACTCGGCGGCCTCGCGAAGCTTGGCGGCTGTCGCCGCGTGCTCGTCGGCGAACGCCTCGTGGTAGGGCACCGCGACGAGGTCGCCCATGTCGTTGCGCCGCACCAGCGTGTAGAGACTCTTCAGGTCGGGGTTCGAGGCTGCTGCGGCCTCGAACTCCTCCACCGTCATGTCCATGGGGTACTGGTTCGCGCCCAGGGGCTTGGGTCCCACGCCGTCGATGAACGGCTCGTTGTCCCTCAGCCGGTCCCATGGGCCCATGTTGATTTCGATGTACTTCCGGGCGGCCTCGTCGTCGCCGGCCAGGGCCATGGCGGCGTCGCGGTCGCCGTACGTCTCGATCCAGAAGATCTCGTCCATGGTGGGCATGGCCTCCATCAGCAGCCGCACCACCTGGCGATCGTTCTCGGTCAAATGGGAGATGTCGGCACTGAGGCGGACGGGCGCGTACTGATCCACGTACGCTTGGATGGAGGGGGACTCGTTGGGCATGGTGTCGTCGGACGGGGCGCAGGCGGCTACCGCGAGAAGGGCGGCCACGGCGCTCACGGCGCGGATGCGGCGGGACATGGCGGGAAACCTCCGAAAGTCGGGCTTGGACTACGGTATGGAAGGTGATGAACCGGCGTGGTGGACGCCAGTTCACCTTTCCCTGGACCCGGGCCCCTGGTCGCCCTCCAGCGCGCGCTCGACGGCCGCTCGGTACGGGATGGGAAGGATCCGCGGGAAGAGCCTCAACGCGGTGCTCGGAGCCTCCGGATTTCCCGGCCTTCACAGGTGGCCTATGTTGGCGTCATGACAACTCCGACACCCATGACACGCCGCGACGCGGTCCGCACCCTTGCGGCAGGATCCCTCGGGATCGCGGCCGCGGGCCTCACTCCAGGCGCCCTCGGCGCCCTGACTACGCCTCGCTCGACGGGCTCCGGCCCCTGGAGTGCGGAAGGCGAAATCCTGGTGCGCGGCGGCCGCGTGGTGAATGCCGACGGAATCGTGCGTGCAGACGTGCGCATCGTGAACGGGACCATCGCCGAGGTGGCCCCAGGGCTCACGCCCGGCGACGGTGCCCGCGTCATCGACGCGGCGGGAAAGCTGGTGCTGCCCGGCGGGATCGACCCCCACACGCACCTCCAACCCAGCTTCGTGGACGACTTCACCACCGGCTCCATGGCCGCGCTGGCCGGCGGCGTGACCACCGTGGGCACGTTCGCGTACATGCGCGAGGGTGAGTCGTGCGTCGCCGCGGTGGAGCGACTCAACGAGCAGGTGCGAACCGACGCCATCGCCGACGTGATCCTCCACGCTTCCGTCTGGCCCCCCACCGCGGATGTGGCCGCCCAGATGGGCGCCCTGGCCGCACATGGCCAACCCTCCTTCAAGATCTTCATGACGCGGGCCGACTTCGGCGCCCACCTGTCCGAGGTGATCGGACTCCTGGAAGCGGCGCGCGACGCCGGCGTCCTCGTCATGGTGCACTGCGAGGACGGGGCGCTCCTGGCCGCTGCGGTAAGGGGCCTACGGGCCGCGGGACGCACATCGCTGGACTTCTATTCCGAGAGCCGGCCCGTGGTGGCCGAGGTCGCCGCGGCGGAGCAGGCCGCGGCGCTGTGCGAGTTCACAGGGGCGCGGATGTATGCAGTTCACGTGTCGAGCGAGCGCGCTCTGGACGCCTTTGCCCACGCGAAGGCCAGAGGGCTTCCCTTCCACGTGGAGACGCGGCCGCTCTACCTGCATCTCAACGAAGACAACACCACCGGCCAGGACGCCGTCCTGGCCCTGGGGCAGCCGCCCCTCCGATCCCGGTCCGACACGGAAGCGTTGTGGGCCGGGCTGGCCGACGGGCGGGTGGACATCCTGGCGACCGACCACGCTCCCTGGAGGCGAGAGCAGAAGCTGGATCCCGAGCTTTCGGTGGCCCGGGTCCGCCCGGGGGTGAGCAACCTGCAGTTCATGCTTCCCATGTACTTCTCCGAGGGGGTCGGGAAGCGGGGGCTTTCGCTGGAGCGCTTCGTGGAGACCACGTCGACCCACGCCGCACGCATCTTCGGGCTCTACCCGCGCAAGGGCGTGATCCGTCCCGGCGCCGACGGTGACGTGGTGGTGTGGGATCCGTCGAAGACCGACACGGTTCGCGGCGCCGACGACCTCTCCAACGCCGACTACACGGTGTTCGAGGGATGGTCGGTGACGGGGTGGCCCACCGTCGTCATCCGCCGGGGCGAGGTGGTGATGGAGGGTGGCCGGGTGGTGGGCCGGCCCGGCACGGGCGTGCTCGCGCGGAGGGACGCGGGGCGCTAGGGCCGGCGCTGCGTCACCCCGTCTTCGGAGTCGCTGCCGTAGACGGGCTCGCACACGTCCCGCTGCTGTCCGGGCGTCTCCAGGCCTACCCAGACAACCAACGTCGTGTCCCGGGCTTCGCTCCATCGGGCCTCCACGCTGAGCTGGGCGCGGGGGCCGGTCACGTATCGGAACGGAACCCGCTCTCCGCCTGTCACGATCGCCTCGAGACTGCCGTCGCCCAGGGGATCGCGGGCACGGATGTCCCACCGACCGGATTGGCCGGCGTACACCTGCATGCACCCTTTGAGGGTCAGCTCCATGGTGGGGACAGGCCCGCTGACCCACGTACCCCGACCGGCCTCGATGGGGATGTACACCCAACCTCCCCCGTCTTTGATGCTCTGCAACAGGTCGAAGATGGACTGGCCGCTTCCGGCCGAAGGCGATGCGGCCAGCATGAGGGCGGCCAGGGCGGGCGCGAGGATGCGCATGGGCTCGTGGTGGAGTGTGGGAGGGAACCACTGATGGGAAGGATAGCGGGGTTCCCGTGGTTTCGTTCCAACTTTCTCGGCCACGTTGTCGTCTGACTCAATACCAGGTCATTCGACAACAGGAGTCACCCGTGGCGCCCAAGGCCGATCTCCTCCAGGGAAGTCTGGACCTCCTCATTCTCAGGACGCTGGACCTGGAGCCCCTGCATGGCTGGGCCGTGTCCAAGCGTATCCAACTCCTCTCCCGTGGGGTGCTGGAGGTGAACCAGGGCTCTCTCTATCCGGCTTTGTACCGGCTCCGGGATCGTGGACTCATCGAGTCGGAGTATGGGGAGTCCGAAGAGGGCAGACGGGTGAAGGTCTACGCCCTGACCCGGAAGGGTCGGGCGGCCCTGGCCAGGGAACGGGAGGGGTGGAGGCTCTTCTCCGGTGCGGTGAACGACGTTCTGGCCACGAACTGAGGAGCGAGACGACGATGGGTGGATGGCGGTGGATGAAGCGGCGCTTCCAGGTCCTCTTCAACAAGTCCGAGGCGGAGGCCGAGCTGGACGACGAGCTCCGGTTCCATCTGGAGAAGGAGATCGAACTCAATCTCTCCGCGGGGATGAGCCAGGCGGAAGCCAGGCGTCGTGCTCTCGTGGCGTTCGGCGGCGTGGAGCGGCACAAGGAGGAGGTCCGTCACGTGCGTGGCGCCAGGGTCCTGGACGACGCGGTGCAGGATACGCGCATCGCATTCCGGTCCTTCATGAAGGAGCCCGCCTTTCTCGCCGCCGTTCTCCTGACCCTGGGACTGGGGATCGGGGGCAACGTGGCCATGTTCGGCATCCTGGAAGCCTCGCTGTTTCGCGCGCTCCCGTATCCGGAGCCCGACCGGCTCGTCATGGGGCGGGTCACGTGGAACGGCCAGGTGGGACAGACCGTGTCCGGACCGGACTTCTTCGACTACCGCGAGCGGTCCGGGTCCTTCGAACGCTTGGCGGCATTCACACCCTGGTCGATGCCCCAGACCCTCACGGGTGAAGGGGAGCCTGATCGAGTTCCGTCGATCTTCGTGTCTCCGGGCTTCTTCGCCGCGCTGGGCGCGGTGCCGGTCCTGGGCCGGGAGTTCGCCCCGGACGAAGGGGAGCTGGGTGGTCCGAACGTGGTGGTCATCTCGGAGGGCCTGTGGGAGCGACGCTTCGGGTCGGACCCCGACATCCTCGGGCGCGGCGTCACCTTCGGCGGGACGCCGTCCACCGTGGTGGGCGTCATGCCTGCGTCCTTCCGCCTCATGGCGGACGTGGACGCTTGGTTCCCCCTCCAACGGGGCGGGGCGTGGGCCGGGGGGCGGCAGTTCCACAACTTCATCCTGGTGGGACGCCTGGCTCCCGGCGTCTCCATGGCCCAGGCCCAGGAGGACGTGGACCGGATCTCCGCCGCCCTCGCCGAGGAGTACCCTGATACGAACAGGGACAAGGGGCTGAACGTCGCGCCCCTGAAGGAGGCCCTGTCCCAGCGGTACGAGACCACCCTGATGGTGTTGATGGCGGCGGTGGCGACGCTCCTTCTCATTGCCTGCGGCAACGTGGCCGGCCTTCTCCTGGCGCGGGGCAGCGCGCGGAGGGGCGAACTCGCCGTGCGGTCCGTCATGGGGGCGGGGCAGGGTCGGCTGGCCCGCCAGCTCGTGACCGAGAACGCCCTGTTGGCCGTGGGCGCCGGCCTGGTGGGCGTGGCCATGGCGACAGGACTCCAGAGGGGGATCCTCTCGTTCGTCTCCCTCGACCTGTTGGGTCGCGTGGAGCCGGGGTTGTCCGGGCCCTCCCTGGGGTTTGCACTGGGCCTTTCGGCTCTCACCGTCGTGGCCTTCGGCGTGATTCCCGCCCTGCGGCTCGCGGGTGGCGACCCCGCCGCGGACCTGCGCAGCGGGGCGCGCGCCACCGGGGGCCGGGGCGCGACGCGCTTCCGCAACGGCCTCGTCGTGGCCCAGGTCGCCCTCACGGCGGTGCTACTCTCGGGTGCGGGGCTCCTCTTGAGGAGCTTCTCCGAGCTGCAGGGCGTTGATCCCGGTTTCGACGACGCTCACCTCCTCACCGCGGCGGTGCAGATTCCGTCGGCGGAGTACCAGGAGCCTGCGGCGCGCGTGGAGTTCTTCAGGCAGCTCTCGGAGCGCATCGCGGCCGCCCCCGGCGTGCAGAAGGTGGGGTTCACCACGCACGTCCCCATCCGTGATCCTGGCGGAAACGTCCGCGTGGACCGGCCGGAACTCTTCGGCACGGCGGGCGTGTTCGGACGGTTGGCCTACCGGCGCGCGGTCATGCCCGGTTACTTCGACGCTCTTGGGATTCCGCTCCGGGCGGGGCGGGACGTGGCGCTCACCGACGACCCAGCGGCGCCGCGGGTCATCGTGCTCAGCCAGTCGCTGGCTGAGCAGATCTTCCCCGGAGAGAACCCGCTCGGCCGGACGGTGGGCGTGGATCAAGGCGGATCGGAGCCCGCCACCTTCGAGGTGGTCGGGGTCGTGGGGGACGTGGTTCCCAGCCACCCTGCCGAGGGCATGGAAGCGGCCATGTACGTGCCGTATTCCCAGAGCGCCGGGAGCCGGATGAGCCTCGCCGTGCGGGCCACGGACCTTGCCGCGGCCGCGACGGCCGTTCGGGGCGTCCTGCGGGAGATGGATCCGGACATTCCCCTGGCGGAGGCGGCCACCATGGACGAGGTGGAGTCCCGGGTGGTGGCGGACCAGAGGTCGATGGCTGCCGTGTTGAGCGCCTTCGCGGCGGTCGCGCTGCTCCTGGCCGCCGTTGGGCTGTACGGGGTGCTGGCGTATCAGGTGAGCCGACGGCTGCATGAAATCGGCATCCGCATGGCTCTGGGGGCCGATGCCGGAAGGATGGTCTCGTCGGTGGTGAGAGGTGGGATGACCCTGGTGGTGGTGGGACTGCTCGTCGGGCTCCCCGTATCCTATTTCGCGGCGCGACTCATCCGGGAGATGCTCTTCGGCGTCGGCACGGGGGACCCCCTCACCTACGCGGGCGTGGCGGTCTTCCTGGGCGGTGTGGCGGCACTGGCGTGTGCTCTGCCGGGCTTCCGTGCGTCCCGCGTGGATCCGGCGGTGGCCTTCCGGGAGGAGTGACCCAGGGGCGGAGGAACAGGGCGCTCCGACGGCTGTAGCTTGACGGAACGCCCCGTGAACCTTGAGCTTAAGGATCTACGGGCGCTGCTCCGACGGCTCCCGGCATGCTCCCCCCTTGTCGGTGTGCACGTATGCCCCGCGGAACGGAAAGCAGGGGGCAACCCAGCAGGGTCCTCTGGTGGCTGGTCCTCGGGACCGCCGTTTGGGGGACGTCCTCCCTGGCGGCCCAGGAACTGTCCCTGAAGAGGGATTACCCTGGGTCAGGCCCGTTCGTGTGCCCCCCTGTGACCATTCCTTCCCCGCCCCTGGGCGGCGAGCGACTCCAGGCGACACAGCTGGCGTCGAGCGCCGATCAGGCCCTGGTCCTGGGTGACCTGGCCAGAGCCGCGACTTTGCTGGCGCGGGCTACCGAGCTCGATCCGTCCTCCGCAGAACTGGCGTACCGCCGTGGGCGTGTCCTCGAAGACATGGGCGACCGGACCGGCGCTATCGACTCCTACTGTCGGGTCGTGGCGGCAGGATCCACCGATTACACCGCCACCGACGCCGAGGCGCGTGTTCAGTCCCTCGCCACCGGGGAGCGTGCTGGGATCTCCGACGAAGCGGCCGAGGCCTTTGGGCTCGGGGTTTCCTGGGCGGACCTTGGTCGCTTTTCTGACGCCGCGGGGTCTTTCGGGGCGGCGCTGGCCGAAGCTCCCGACTGGGCCGACGCGGCCTTCAACCGGGCACTGATGCTGGACCGGATGGGGAGGAGACAGGAAGCCCTGGCAGATCTTCGTCTGTACCTGGAACTGAGCCCGGATGCGGTGGACGTGGTGGCGGTGTCAGGACGCATCGGCCAGCTGGAGGGCGCTTCCGCGGCCGCGGCCGGCGCCGGGACGGCCCTCACGCTGGGATTGATGCTCCCCGGCATGGGACAGTTCTACTCGGGCCGTGCCCTGGGGGGCTTCACCGTCCTGTCCCTGGCGGGAGGTGCGGCGGCGGCGGGCCTCTTGATCAAGGAAGTGGAGGTCCAGTGCCTGGCCACGGTCGGACCGGGCGAGGACTGTCCGAGTGGGCAGGTCTACAAGGAGACGGTCGACCGGCCCTACCTGGTTCCCGCCTTGGCGGCGGCGGCCGGTGTGGCGTTGATCGGGGCCATCGAGGCGTTCGTCAAAGCTCGTGGAGGCGGAGGGGCGGCCCCCCCACTCACGTCTCCTCCCGCGCCGGGCGAGGTTCGGCTGGCGCCACCGAGTGTGTCGGTGCGCAGAGCCCGCGTCGATTTCAACTTCGTCCGCGTGACGTTCTGACCCCATGAGACTTCCCGTCCCTGACCTCGGCACACAGGTCCGCCCCTTCCGGGCCACCGCGATCCGGGCGCTCGCACTCGGGGCAGCCGGACTGGCCCTGGCGCAGGCGTGCACGACCTTGGAGGTGGTGGGCGTCCGGGTGACCTCCGTGGAGGTCACGCCGGCCTCGGCGACGATTACCGAAGGAACCTTGCGGCAGTTCACGGCGACAGTGAGGGACGAGGCCGGCACGCCCATCCCGTTGGTGCAGGTGGCTTGGTCCGTGGACGGGCCATCGGTGGCTCAGATCGACCAGAGCGGGCTCGCCACCGCACTGAAGGCGGGCACCACCACCGTGCGCGCTGAGTTCCAGGGGATCTCGGGCCAGGCCACGCTCACCGTGGAGCCCGGGGCTCTGAGCAACGTCCCCCCCACGGCGACGATCACGGCACCGGCCAACAACTCGTCGTCGATCCAGGGCAGCAACGTGACGTTCACCGGCACCGGCACCGATCCCGAGGACGGAACGCTGACCGGAGCGAGCCTCGTGTGGACGTCGAATCTCGCCGGGCAGATCGGCACCGGCGCTTCGGTGTCGACCACGGTGCTCGTGGTGGGGATCCACATCATCACCCTGACCGTCACGGATAGTTACGGCGCAACCGACACCGATCAGATCACCGTGTCGGTGACCTCCGCGAATCGGGCGCCGACGGCCGCCATTACGGCGCCGGCGAACGGCTCGACGTTCACCCAGGGTGACAACATCACGTTCACGGGCACGGGCACCGACCCCGAGGACGGGGCGCTGAGTGGCGCCAGGCTCGTGTGGACATCTCAGCTCGATGGTCCCATCGGCACCGGTACCTCGTTCTCGACGGGGCTGCTGTCGCTCGGGACGCATATCATCACGCTTCGTGCGACCGACAGTGGTGGCGCCATCGCCGCCGCCCAGATCGTGCTCACGGTCCTACCGGTGCCGGCGCCCACGGTGACGTCGATCTCGCCGAGCGCGGGGCCGACGGCCGGGGGTACTTCGGTCACCATCGGCGGAACCGGCTTCCGCTCCGGTGCCACGGTGACGATCGGCGGCACGGCGGCGATCAACGTGGTGTTCGGCAGCGCCACGTCGATCACCGCGACCACGCCGGCTCACTCTGCGGGCCTGGTAAACGTGGTCGTCACGAACCCCGACGCGCAGACAGGGACGCTGACCAACGGGTTCACCTATCAGGCGCCCGCCCCGCCCCCTCCGGCTCCGGCGATCGGTTTGAGCGCGACGACGGCGACGTTCAACGCGACGGTCGGTGGCGCCGACCCGGGCGCGCAGCAGATCAACGTGACGAACGCCGGTACAGGGACGCTGAACGGGCTATCGACGGTGATCAGCTATCAGGCCGGTCAGCCGACGGGGTGGCTCACGGCGGCGTTGAACCAGACGACCGCGCCGGCGACGATCACGCTGAGCGCCGCGACGG
>DATHZE010000097.1:0-33318 GCA_035458765.1 Longimicrobiales bacterium | reverse complement strand
CGCCATGACCATCGAGTCGAGCGGCGACCACGGAATTTCGATGAACATCTCACCGTTGATCGCGTACGGGGCTGTGAGAGGTTCGGCCCTCGCGAACACGATCCCGTCGATCTGGGCCTTGTTGGGGCTGAAGTCGTTCTTCCGGAGGAACTTGAACGTCACCATACCGTTGGCGTCGGTCTTCTGCGAATTGAACGTCACGAGCGGGGCCGATCCGGCAGTCGCGTCGACGTCGGTCGGGTAGAGATTGAGGTTCCAATTCTTGATGGGCGCCACGCCGGCCTTCACGTTGTCGACACCCAGCATGCCGTAGACCCGGACGTACTGCGTGGTCACCGTGAACGCGAAGTTCACCGTCGTCGTACCACCGGACGTAGCAGCAGCCAGGTAACGGTCTTCAGCCGTCTTGGTGAACGCACCGGGGAACGTCGCCTGATCGAGGAGGATCACCTTGTAGGTACCTTCCTCGAGGTCGGAGAACGCGTACATGCCGTTGGCGTCCGTCGTGGTGTAGATCGTGTCACCGATGGCCCGCTCGAGAGCCACGGTAATCCCGGCCTTGGCTACAGGAGGCTCACCGGGGTCCATGCTCTTGTTGGCATTCCCGTCGATGTACAGCGTACCGCCGATGGTCGACGTGGCCAGCAACTGGCCGTTGAAGCTCACGACCTTCGACTCGCCAACGCCCAGCGTAACGTTCTGGGTAGAGTTGGCGAACGCGTACTGCTGCGCGTTGAAGCCGGAAACGGTCACGGTGTACGTCCCGGCGCGGAGGCCGGAGAACGAATACTGACCGTTCGCATCGGTCTGCGTCGTGGACGAGCCGATGGAGACGCTCACGCCCGCCAGACCACTGCCGCCCGCGGCAACGGAGCCGAGGATGGCGGAGGTGCGGACGTACGCGCCGTCGAAGTTGACGGTGGCCACCTGGCCGGTCGTGACGATGGTCGCGGCCTTGGAGGTGGAGGAGAACGTCGCGTCAGCGGCGAAGCCACTGATCGTGATCGTGTAGGCACCGGCAGCCACTCCCGAGAAGGAGTAGGCACCCGAGCCGTCCGTGGTCGTCGTCGCGCCGGACGACAGGGCCACGGTGACGCCCGATACGGCCGCGCCCTCGATGGTGACCACACCAGCGATGTCGCCGGTCACCGGGACGTCGACGACTACGTCGGTCCCTTCATCGCAGGCCGCGAACGCTACGAGCGCCGCCAGAGCCATGTACTTGAAACGCTTCATTTGGACTGATCCCCGATTGGGTAATGAAGGTGTCCGGAAGCGGACACTTGAAACCGGGAGGGAAAGGAGCAAGATCGGTGCCACGAATGCTGTGTTTCCAAGTGTTTATGCTACAACCACTTAGAATTCGCTAGACGGATCTCCGAGGCCTCGGAAAACCGACAGAAGTCAGTTTTCCGAGTCCTGGGCCAGGAACGACTCCGCCAGCTCCACGAAGGCCCCGGAACCCAGGTATACCGGGGTTCTTTGGTGAAGCGCGGTGGGTTGGACGTCCAGGAGGCGCGTCCGGCCCGTGCTCCCCCTGCCGCCGGCCTGCTCCACGATGAGGGCCATGGGGGCCGCCTCATAGAGAAGTCGCAGTTTTCCTTCGGGATTTTTTCGGTCTCCCGGGTACATGAAGAGCCCACCCTGGAGGAGGGTCCGATGGACATCGGCCACCAGGGACCCGATGTACCGCGATCCGAACCCACCCTCCCGCTTCAGGTGGCTCACGAGGTGCTGCTGACCCGGGGACCAGCGGTCGTAGTAGGCCTCGTTGATGGAATACGTCCTGGAAGGAGGCTCGGGGATCCGGAGGTTCGGGTGGCTCAACAGGAACTCCCCGATGGACGGGTCCAGCGTGAAGCCGTGGACCCCCGCCCCGGTGGTGTAGACCATCATGGTGGAGGAGCCGTACACGACGTACCCCGCCGCCAACTGCCTGGAACCGGGCTGGAGGCAGTCCTCCAGAGTCCCGCGCTCCCCGGTGGTGACCTTGCGGTGGATGGAGAAGATCGTCCCGATGGAGACGTTCACGTCGATGTTGGACGATCCGTCCAGCGGGTCGTACAGGACCACGTAGTCCCCAGCGGGGAATTTCTCCGGGATGGGGATGGGATCCTCGCTCTCCTCGGACGCCAGCACGGCGATATGCCCCGTGTGGTCCAGGGCCTTGTAGAGGACGGTGTTGGCGAACATGTCCAGCTTCTGGACCTCCTCGCCATGGACGTTCTCGTCCCCCGTGCGGCCGAGGATGTCGACCAGCCCCGCCATGTTCACTTCCCTGGAGATCATCTTGGCCGCCACCGCGATGTCGTGCAGGATGCTGGTGAACGCCCCGGTAGCCTGGGGGAACTTCCGCTCCTGGTCGATGAGAAACCGGGAGATGGTGACCACGGAGGTGTCGGGCATGGATCCGCGCTGGGTGAAGGGTTGGGCGGGAGAGGTTAGGCAGGCTTGGTGCGGGGGTCAACGGACCGCCGGGCGTTCCACTTCGACCCGCATCTCGCCCGTCTGCCTCGCGACAACCCGGATGCTCCCCTCCCGGTCGGTGCGATGGACCTCCACGCCGGCCTCGCGCAGGCGGGCGAGAACGCTCGCTGCGGGGTGGCCGTAGCGGTTCCCCCGCCCAACCGAGAGCAGAGCCGTGCGCGGACGGGAACGAGCGAGGAGAACCGGGTCCGTGGACGTGCTGCTCCCGTGGTGACCCACCTTGAGGAGTTCCAGCGAAGCGCTGACCTCCGAGGCGATGGCCCGCTCCACCTCCACGGGCGCATCCCCGGTGAGCAGGGCGTCGAAGAGCCCGTAGCGCACGGCCAAGACCACCGACGCCGCGTTGCTCTCGGTGTCTCCCTCCACCCCGCCGAGGGCCGCCGGACTCAGGACCTCCAACTCCACGCCATCCAGATCCAGCCGATCTCCCGCGTGTACCGCCTGCCACGGGACGCCCCGGTCGACGGCCGCCTCGAGGACGTCTACATATGCCTCCTTCCCGGCGGCCAACCCCGGATCCACGACCCGTCCCACGGGAAAGGTCCCCAGGACCGCGGCGGCACCTCCGATGTGGTCCAGGTCCGGGTGGGTGAGCACGAGGGCTTCGAGGCGGACCACACCGGCCCTTCGCAGCGCCCGCACCACGGGGTGCCCCCCGGGATCCCCGTTTCGGGCGGGGCCCGCGTCCACCAGCACCCACCGGCCCCGAGGGGTCCTCAGCGCCAAAGCGTCGCCCTGGCCCACGTCGATGGCCAGAAGCTCCAGGGTTCCCCGCGCCTGGATGCCGACCAGCGCAGGCCAGACGACCAGGCCGGCGAGGCCGGCGAAGAGGCCTACGCCCCTCCGGACCACGACCCGCCCGCTGGACGGGGCCAGGATCGACCCTCCGCCCCACGCGGCCAGGAACGCCACCGGCACCCACGTGCGGGGCACCCAGAGGCTCGCCCACTCCGGGGCGGCGGTGGCTCGGGTGAGCCGGTCCAGGGCTCCAAGCAGGAGTCCCACTCCACCCGCGAGAAAGCGCCCTGCGGCGGGGTGCAGCGCATCCGCCCCCAGCGAGGCGAGGGCTCCCGGGAGAGCTGCGACCACCAGCGGAGTCGCCGCCAGGGTCGCCGGGATCCCAACCAGCGAGACACGCTCGAAGTGCCACGCCACGACCGGAAGCGTGGCCACCGTCGCGGCCACCCCTGCGCCCACCGCCGACGCCGGGCCGTGGGAGAGCCGGAGGAAGCTCGAGGCCCACCGCGTGGCGCCTCGCCCCCAGGCCACCAGCCCGGCTGCTCCCGCGAAGGAAAGCTGGAACCCCGGAGCGAGGAGGTGGCGCGGATCCGCGGCCACCAGGAGCAAGAAGGCCGATCCCAGGGCCCCCCATCGGGCCGGGGGACGGCCCGCCCGCCTGGAGGCCGCCACGGCCGTCAGGATCAGCGCCGCCCTGGTCGCGGCGTCCGGAAAGCCCAAGAGGGCCACGTACCCCCAGCAACCCAGGGCGGCACCCAGGGCCGAGTCGCGCCGGGACAGCCGGAGGCGGCGGAGGCCCACCACGAGCACCAGGGCGATGACGCCCACGTGGAAGCCGGAGATGGCCAGAAGGTGCGCCGTACCGCTTCGGGCGAAGGCCTCACGCAACCCCGGGTCCAGGCCTTCCCTTCTCGCCAGCGTCAGCGCGGACACCATGGGCGCCCGGGGTCCGTAGAGCACCGCCAGGCGCTCCGTGAGGTGGCCTCGCCAACGCGTCAGTGCGGCGCCGGGAAGGAAGGCCGGCTCACCGTTGGATGGCGTCACGTCCTGAACCGCCAACGCGCGCCCCATGGGTTCGTCGCGCCAGCGCCCGCGAATCAGGACCGGAACCCCGGGACCCGGCGCGTCGGCAACCAAGACCCGGACGTCGCCGGCGCAGGGACCATCCACGACGCGAAAGGTCCCGCGCCCACGGAGGGGGCTCGCGACCATGTATCCGATCACCTCCGATGCGGAGGCCGCTTCGGCGGGGCATCTCCCCGCCATGGAATCGGCTCTTGCGCCGGACCCGAAGCCGGCCAGTGCGACCACGCCGAGGCGGACGATGACGGTTGGGCGGGGGAATGGCCGGATGAGCGCGGCCAGAAGTGGGAGGAGAAAGAGCGCTGCGGGGAGAGGGCGCCCCGGGGGAAGCAGAGCGAGGGCCGCGCCGGCCGAGAAGGCCAGGGAGAGGCGGGCCACAGGGGGGAGCGCCAGCGTCACTACGGCGACCGCGCCCCTCCGGGTCCGGGGTGGTTCACTCGGGTGGCTTTTCTCCGTCGAAGAGTTCCTGCTGCGCCTGGTCCACGAAGCGTCCCATGTCCAGGCGACCCTCCTCGGCAAGCCGTTCCCTGAGGATCCGGCGCACCTTGAGGTCCGAGTGAATGCCCGCCACGAGCATGATCACCATGCCGGTGAGGAGACCCCCGAAGGCCACGACCGTGAGAGGGACGCCATAGAACGTGGCCAGCCCGAGGCGGAGGGTCACGCGCTGGGCTCCGTTCAGGGAGGCGAACCCCATCGACAGGCCCAACACGGCCAGGGCCCCGAACGCCACCGGGAGGCGCTTCACACCCCCTCCGTCGCCATGGGGACCCCCACGGCCGTCCCCACGAAGGTGGCGCCCGTGGTCCGCTCCAGAGCCACGTCCACATACGTGCCCACGAGCTCGGGCTCCCCTGGAAACACCACCACCTTGTTCCGACGCGAGCGTCCCATCATGTGGCCTTCGCTGCGACCTTCCTTCTCCACCAGGACCTCCACCACGTCCCCGACCTCCGCGGCATTGATCTCGGCCTGGATGCCCCGGCTCACCTCGATGAGCGTGGCGAGTCGCGCCTGGGCCACATCCGCCGGGAGGAAGTCCTCTTCGGGAAGCCTGGCGGCCGGAGTCCCGTCCCGGAGGGAGTACTTGTACGTGTAGGCGTCGTCGAAGCGGACGGTGCGCATGAGGTCCAGGGTCTCCTGGAACTCGTCCTCCGTCTCACCCGGAAAACCCACGATGATGTCGGTCGTGATCGCGATGCCCGGTATCGCCGCCCGCACCATCTCCACCTTTTCCAGCAAGCTCTCCACGGTGTAGCGGCGGAGCATTCGCTTCAGCGTCCGGTTCGAACCCGACTGGGCCGGGAGATGAAGCATCTCGCACGCCGCGGGCTCGGTTGCCATCACCTCCACCAAGTCGGGGGTCACGTCGTTGGGATGCGGCGAGGTGAACCAAACCCGGCGGATCCCGTCCACCCGGGCGACTTCCCTGAGCAGGGAGGGGAAGGTCCAGTCCTGCCAACGGTAGGAGTTCACCGTCTGACCCAGCAGGGTGACGTCGCTCACCCCTCCCTCGGCGAGCCCCCTGATCTCGGCCAACACCTCGTTGGCGTCGCGATTCTTCTCCGGTCCCCGAACGTACGGCACGATGCAGAACGTGCACCGGTGGTCACATCCGCGCTGCACCGGAACCCAGGCGGACGCCCCGTCCTTCCTGCGCTGCTCCAGCCCCTGGTAGTTCTCCGCGAAATCCAGATCCAGAACGGCGAGCTGTCGCGTCCTCCTGGTCGGCGCGGTTGACGGCTCGTGCGCGCCACCGGCCCCCAATCGCTCCAGCGCCTCGGGGAGCCCCCTGTAGCCGTCCGGACCCATGACGAGATCCACCTGTCCGCCCCGGGACAGGAGCCCCTCCCCCAGGCGCTGGGCCATGCAGCCGGTCACGCCCAGGATCATGTCGGGACGCTCGCGCTTCAAGGCGCTGAGCTGCCCCACACGACCCAGCACCCGCTGCTCCGCGTGCTCCCGGATTGCGCACGTGTTGATGAGCACCACGTCCGCGTCCTCGGGCGTGGTCACGACCTCGTATCCACCGGCGGAGAGGATGCCCTCCATCAACTCGCCGTCGGAGATGTTCATCTGGCAGCCGTACGTTTCCACGTACGCCCGCCGGGATCGACCGGTGGTGCTCATGACGTCAATACGAGGGGGTTGGAGGGGGCAGCGCAATATACAGATGGTCCCCGCCGCCCTGTAGCGTCCCTTCCAACAGTCCCCTTGGACGAGGTCCGGGATCCCGCAGCTCCACCCGAAGATAGTCGCCGGTCAGGGCCATGCCGCCCCGTCCCTCCACCACGACGGTGGCTCGTCCCCCTGCCCGGGCCCGGCGATGCGCGGCACCCTTGGCCTGCGCCACTTCCCGGAGGTCACGGCTCCGTTCCCCGGCCACTCGCTGTGGAACCGTTCCCGCCAGCTCGGCCGCCGCCGTGCCCTGCCTCGGGGAAAAGGGAAAGACATGGAGGTAGGTGAACGGAAGCTCCTCGACCAGACGACGGGTGTCGGCGTGGTCGTCCTCGGTTTCGCCGGGAAAACCCGTGATGATGTCGGCGCCGAGACCGAGCGGGGCGACCCTCTCCGCGATTTCCAGGGCGCGTCGTCGATACTGCTCACGCGTATGCCAACGGCGCATACGCTGCAGAACAGGATCCGCGCCGCTCTGGAGCGGCATGTGCAGATGGGGCGCCAGGCGTTCCCCGGACGTGGCAAGAAGCTCGAGAAGGTCGTCATCCACCTCCGTGGCTTCGATGCTTCCCAAACGAATGCGTGTATCCTGCACGCTCTCCAGAAGAAGTCTGACCAGCCGAGCCAGCGACCAGGTCGGCGACAGGTCGCGACCGTAGTGACCGATATGGATGCCCGTCACGACGAGTTCGGCGTGATGGATCGCCAGAAGACGGGCTTCGGCGAGGATCTCCTCCGGGGAACGGGACCGGGAGACCCCTCGGGCGAGACGGGTGGCGCAGAAGGAACACTTCCGGTCGCACCCGTCCTGCACCTTGAGCCACCCTCGTGACCCGCCGGCTCGCACGCGGAGGAGCTCGCCGCCGATGGGCTCGGTATCGATGCGGTCCAGCGGCGCTCGCAGCTCCAAGGAGACCGGACGGGGCCCGGCGAGCGCCCCGGCGACGGTCACGGGATCATGCCCCTCCACCACGCCGGCGACCCCATTCATGGCTCGGTAGGCCGGAGCGCGGAGCGCGCTGGAGCAGCCCGCCACCACCACCCTGAGATCAGGGTGCTCACGCACCGCCCGCCGGATGTAGCGGCGCGCGTCGGCGTCGGCCTGATTCGTCACCGTACACGTGTTGACCACGCACACGTCCGCTTCGGAGATGGACGAAACCGCCTCGGCGCCCCGAGCCACGGCCTCTTGGCGCATCCGTTCGGTGTCGTATTGGTTGGCCTTGCAGCCGAACGTATGGAAGAAGACCCGCACGAGCCGCAGGCCGCTAGAAGCCCGCCACCTTCACGGTGAGCGTGGCCCGCCAGAACGACTCGCTCAGGGTGGTGTCCGACCGGTCCCCGCGCTCGAGGGCGAGATCGACCCCGGCGCGCACCAACTCACCGATCTGGCTGAGATTCAGTCCGATACCGCCGGCCCACACCTTCTCGCTCGCCGACCCCGCACCGAGCGCGAAGGGCAGATCCGTCTTCCGGTACCCGAGGCGAAGCGGCGCCTGGCGGCCAAACAGACGGGCCCTGGACAACTCCACCCCCACGCCGAGGGAGTTGGTGGTGCCCGCGGAGGCTCCCTCCATCAGATCGTCGTCGACCACCGACCAATCCGCCCGGGTGTACCCGGCGGACAGGGACAGCCCCGGAGCGAGATCCGCCGTCGCCCCCAGGCGCACGGTCAGGGGAAGGTCGAAAGAACGCGCGGCCCCATCCGTGTCGTCGGACGGCGTTGCATCGAGAGCCGACGACCACGTGACGCTCCCGGCGACCTCCGCGAACGTCCCCAACGACAGCGACGCACCCCCGGTGACGGAGTTCCCGGAGTAGCCCCAGAGTCCACCCGCCTGGTAGCGCTCCACCTGGGTGGACGCGGTCGTATCCGAATCCTCGAAGAAGAGACGCTCGAGTCGGCGCGTGACGGAACCGGTGAATGCACCGGCCGATACCCCGACGCGAAGACGCTCGCCGACCGGCCGGGCGAACCCTACGCGGACCTGGGAAACCCCCCCGTTCGACAGGAAGCGGTCCGTCGCCTCGACGGGACCCTCCCCCAAATCCAGGGTCACCGACCTGCGGGCCTGATAGCGCTGATCGAGAAACGACTCCAGGCTGAGGGTCACCACTCCGACCCTGAAGACCGGATAGGCGATTCCTACGTTGGGAAACCGGGTGCCGCGAAACGTCCCCGCGTCTCCGGAGTCACGCCCGTAGTCGACCCACGAAGGCTGCGCTGTCATGATCAGCGTGGGCAGGAGGAAGCTCGCCGCGGCCGCCGGGTCGGAGCCGAGCAGCGCCGGCCCGTGAAGCCCGATGCCAACGCCGCCCAGAGCCCGCGCGCGGGCGTCGAGGGGATCGGTGGGAACGCCCAAGCCGGCGCCGATGAAAAGGGACTGGGCCGACGAAGCGGTCGGTGCGGCCAGGACGAGGAGCGCCAGGAGCGCGATTCGACGAATCATGGGAGCTCCACCGTAGGTCCGGCGGTGATGATGAGTTTCAGCACCGGCGCGCCCGGCGAACCGGGTCCGAAGAACGAGGCGAACGTCAGGGACGCGGGCTCGAAGACGGACAGCAGCGCGAGCGTGTTGGGCGGGGGGAACCCGCGGATCGAATCCCCGGCGACCAGGGCCCGCACGAAATTCGTGATGGGGAACTCCACCTCCTGGCCCGCATCAGCGCCGAAGAGCCCGGGAGCGATCTTCTTGCCCAGCGGCCCCAGCAGCGACGGACCCAGCGGAGCCTTGGGCATGGCCGAGCGCTGGTAGACGGGTCGAAGGTCCACCCCGAGGCTGTCGGACGGCTGGAACGCCGGGGAGCTGTTGCTTCCCTTGAGCACCAACGCCGCATAGCTGATCTGGTCCGGCGTGAGCGTCAGCGGACAGGTGACCGCCGCGCACAACGCGGCCGGTCCCGCGAGGCTGACGGGTATGTGCAGGTCCAGCACCGTTCGCCAGGCGGGGACGCCGCCGACCCGGATGCCCTCCACGACGGACTCGGGCGAGGGCGAGTACACGAAGGTGAAGTCACGTCGGCCCGCGGTCAGGTCCACGACGGTGTCCGGGCGTACCGACGGGATGACCGCACCCCGCAGGACCACGTTGTTCACCTTCAGGCGCACCCCCTCGTCGAGCACGCTGATCCTGATTCCCTGGTTTACCTGGGACGTATCACGCAGCATCTCCACCTGGGCGGAGTCGAGGAGGAAGACCGCGGAGTCTCCCAGCGCGGGATCCCACACTCCGGTGGTCACCGGGGTGACCGGCCCGGCACCCTCCTCGGTCCACCTGCGCTGCTCCCCGACCGTGTCCACCGCGAATTCCCACGAGACGGATCGGCGGTCCCACGCCTCGTCCGTCGTGCCGACCTCCAGGGTCACGGGGCCGTCGCTGACGGACTGGATCGTGTCCAGGTAGGCGACGATCCGACCCCCGATCAAGGTGAGCTGGTCGTCGGCGCGCTGGGTTCCGGCGCTGTCGGTGACGGTGACCACGCTCGGCATGGGGAGGAACCGGAGCAGCGTTCGAGCCTCCAGGTCACCTCCGTACTTGTGGGCCAGAACCGTCGATCCCAACTCCAAGGGCGAACCATACCCTCCGAAAACCTGGAGATTGGCCGCGAATTCGTCCCATCCGAGGCGGACCTCGAGGGTGATGGGTTCTTCAGGCAGGAGGTCGTCGTCCACGCCGGTGGGCAACTGTTCGCTACAGGCGACGGCCCCGAGGGCCACCAGCCCCAGGAGCACGGCCATCTTCTTCCGCATCACGTAGTCCCCTGCATCCTCAGCGATTGCCTCTCGCACTCGAGTCATGTCTCGGCATGCCGCTCCGGAAGACCCCGAAAGGGCTCCGGCAGCAGCCGATCCAACGTCCACTCCGTCGTCTTGCGCCGGGCCTCCGAAACCACGAGGAGGTCCGGTGCGAACTCCGCCAGCACCTGGCGACACGCCCCGCACGGCGCCGCGGGCTCTGCGCCGTCCGTGGCGATGAAGACAGCCCGGAAGTCTCTCTTCCCCGCCGCCACCGCAGCCATCACGGCGCCCCGCTCCGCGCAGATGGTGAGACCGTAGGAGGCGTTCTCCACGTTGCACCCCTCGTACACCTCCCCATCCCCCGTCACCAGCGCGGCACCGACGTGGAACCCGGAATAGGGGGCATAGGCCCTGCCCCGCGCCGCGCGGGCCCTCGCCATCAGAGCGTCACGATCCACTGTCGGCCTCCAACCAGACCCGCTCCAGGCGGGGGGTGAACCCGGTGAGGACTTCGTAGCTGATGGTCTCCACCAGGCGTGCGACCTCGTCCAGGGAGATACGGGCCTCGCCGTCGCGACCCACGAACGTGGCGACGTCCCCGGGCGCCACGTCCGCGACGCCCGAGATGTCTACCACCGTGACGTCCATGGAGATCCGTCCGACGATGGGAACCCTCTGCCCGGCAATCAGGGCGGAGCCCCGGTTTCCCAGGGCCCGAGGCAGCCCATCCCCGTACCCGATGGCCACGGTGGCCCAGCGTTCCTCCCCGGAACTGCGGTACGTGGACCCGTATCCGAGGGTCGTCCCCGCCGGCGCCGACCGGACGTGCGCGACGGTGGCCCGGACCGACACCACCTCCTCCGGCTCGGGAAGATCCCGGCCGGCGCCACCGCCGTAGAGGAAGATGCCTGGTCGCACCGCGTCGGCGGCGTACCGAGGGCAACGAAGCGCCCCGGCACTGTTCAACGCGTGCACCAGGAACCCCGCCGTGGGAGGGTCGGCCGCAGCCAGAGCCTCCTGGAACCGGCCCCACTGAACATCCACGCTCCTGGCATCCTCGTCCGCGGAGTGCAGATGCGTGAAGCACCCGGTCCAGCGGAGGCCCTCCGACTGGGCCTCGTGGACCGCCGGACCCCAGTCCGACGCCTGGCGCCAATCGAAGCCGGCACGACCCATCCCCGTGTCCACCTCCACGTGGAAGTCGGCGCGACGCCCGGCCGCCGCGGACCGCAGGGCATCGAGGGCCGTCAGGCTGGAGATGGACAGGGTGACCCCTGCGTCCACCGCCTCGGCGGCCGACGCAGGTGGGACCGGACTCAGAACCAGGATGGGCCGGGTCACGCCCAACCCGCGGAGGGCGGCGCCTTCCCCCACCGTCGAGACGCCGAAGGCCCAGGGGTTCTCCATTTCCAGCGCCTTCACCGCACCCGCCAGGCCCACCCCGTACGCATCGGCCTTCACCATGGGCACCATGCGGACCTGCGGCCCCACCGCAGCCCGTATCCGGGCCAGGTTGTGCCGCAGCGCATCGGCCCGGATCTCCATCCAGGCCCGGGACTTCCGGTGCGTTGACATAGACCGTGAAAGATGCGAAGAAGGAGCGCCGGAGCAACCCGGACAACCCCCGGCCGCCAGGCCCACTCCCAAGCCCCTTGTCAGGCCCATGAGCGAACCCACCCCCCGCCCCGACCCCACCGCCCCGCATTTTCCCGGCCCGGGCGAGTTGGACCGCGCCCTGGCCCTGGTGCGTTTTCTCCGCGGCAACTGCCCCTGGGACCAGGCCCAGACGCCGGAAACCCTCATCCCCCATCTCCTGGAAGAAGCGCACGAGGTGGTGGACGCCATCCGCGAGGGCGGGCCCGAGGAGCTGGAGGCGGAGCTGGGAGACCTGCTCCTCAACCTGGCCTTCCAGATCGTTCTGGCGGAGGAGGAGGGCCACTTCCAGGCCGCGGGCGTCTATCGGCGCCTGGAGGCCAAGATGGTCCGTCGTCATCCGCACCTCTTCGGCGACTCCGACCGACAGGACTGGGAGTCGCTGAAGGCGGCCGAACGACCCGAGGGCCAGGGGGTCCTTTCGGGATTGGCCAAGGGTCTCGACCCGCTGACGAAGGCCCACCGCATCCAGGAGCGCGTCGCCGGCGTGGGCTTCGACTGGGACGACTATCGGGGCGCATGGCACAAGGTGGCCGAAGAGCTCAAGGAGGTGCAGGAGGCCATCGAGTCGGGGCATCGTGCCGACATCGACGAGGAACTCGGGGACCTTCTGTTCGCGGTGGTGAACCTCACCCGCCTTGCCGGAGCGCACAGCACGACAGCCCTGGATCGCGCCAACCGGAAGTTCCATGCGCGCTTCGAACGCCTGGAGCGGCTGGCCAGGGAGCGGGGCATCCGGCTCGAAGAGGCGGGGCTTGCCGTCCTGGACGGGCTGTGGGACGAGATCAAGGCCGAAGGATAGCCTCCCGGCTCAGTACCCCGCCGCCTTGTCCACGAGGTTCAGAAGGGTCTCGCCGGCCAGATAGCGTCCCACGTTCTCGACGATGAGGTCCGTCTCCCGACGCCAGAATCCCCGGGTCACGGCCGATACGTGCGGCGTGAGGAGCACGTTGGGCATGCCCCACAACGGATGTCCCTCCGCCAACGGCTCTTTGGAGAACACGTCCAGAGCCGCGCCCCGGAGCCGGCCCGAGCTCAACTCGGCCACCAGGGCATCCTCATCCAGGAGCCTGCCCCGCCCAACGTTGATGAGCAGAGCGCCGTCCTTCATGCGGGCCAGTGCGCCGGCGTCCAGGAGGCCCCGGGTCTCGCGCGTCTCCGGCGCGCACAGCACCACCACGTCGCTCTGCCTGAGGACCGCGTCGAGCCCCCCCGGTCCGTGGAACAGCTCGATGGCGTCCCCCAGCGCTTCCCCTCCCCGAACCGACGTGAGGTCCGCCTCCCCCGGCTCGGGCCGGGTGCGCTTCACCGCCACCACCCTCGCTCCCAAGGCGGCCACCCGCCTGGAGATCTCCCGGCCGAGTCCACCGAAGCCCACCAGCCCCACCGTGATGTCCGGAAGCTCACGAAGGGGAGCACCTGCCACGTAGTACGGGTCCGTGGACCAGACACCCCGTGACTTGTTCGCCACGGCGAAGTCGAATCCGCGGCCGAAGAAGAGGATCATGCCCAGAACGGTCTCGGCCATGGGTTCGGCGTGGATCCCGGCCGAGTTGGTGAACAGGACCGGGCTGGCCAGCATTTCCGGCGTGAGGGAACCGCCGACCCCTGCGGCGCCGGAGTGCACCCACCCGAGCCCAGGGGCTGCACGCAGCAGATCCGCGGCAATCCCGTAGCCCATGTAGATTTCGGCGTCCGCCGCCGCTGCCAGAACCCCGGGAGCCACGCGCCCGGCGCCGTCGCCGGAGCCATCGGTGATCTCCGTCAGGACGTGCAGTTCCCAATCCTCGGGAAGCGCCTCGCGGATGCGCTGGGGCACCCAGTCCGGCATGGCCCAGATGGGGCGCCGGTCGTTGAGGTCCAGGACTGCGCGAGGCATGCGCGAACCGATTCCTAGGGAAAGAGCCTGTTCATCAGGCGGGGGAACGGAATGAACTCGCGGATGTGGTGACGCCCGGTGATCCACGCCACGGTCCGCTCGATGCCCAGGCCGAAGCCCGAGTGGGGGAAGGTCCCGTAGCGTCGCAGATCGAGGTACCACGAGTACGCCTCCTCGGGGAGCTTCTCCTCGCGGATGCGCGCCAGCAAACGATCCAGGTCGTCCTCGCGTTGACTCCCGCCGATGATCTCGCCGTAGCCCTCGGGGGCCAGGAGGTCGTCGCACAGCACCGTGCGCGGATCCTCCGGGTTTTCCTTCATGTAGAAGGCCTTGGCTTCCTTGGGATAGTTGTAGACGAAGAGCGGCAGATCGTACTCCTCGGTGAGGATCTTCTCGTCCGACGCTCCAAGGTCCGACCCCCAGGTGATGCCCTCTCCCTTCGCCTGGAGACGCTCCACGGCCTGGGTGTAGCTGATCCGCGGGAACGGCGGCCTCACGTTCTCGATCTTGCTGGTGTCGCGCTCCAGTATCTTCAGTTCCTCCTGGCAGTTCTCGAGGGCCCGCTCCACCAGGTAGGACACGAAGTCCTCCTGGAGCCGCATGTTGTCCTCGGAGTCGGCGAAGGCCACCTCGGGCTCCACCATCCAGAACTCCGTGAGGTGACGCCGCGTCTTGGACTTCTCGGCTCGGAAGGTGGGCCCGAAACAGTACACCCTCCGGAATGCCGGGCAGGCCGTCTCGACGTAGAGCTGACCCGTCTGGGCCAGGTACGCCTTCTCGCCGAAATAGTCGGTCTCGAACAGGGTTCCCGCGTGCTCGCCGATGGAGCCGGTGAGGATGGGCGTGTCGATGCGGACGAAGTCCCGCCGGTAGAAGAAGTCGTGGACCGCCTGCTGGACCTCGGAACGCACCTTGAGCCCCGCCCTCTGCATGGAGGAGCGCAGCCAGAGGTGCCGGTGATCCAGGAGGAAGTCGACGCCGTGTTCCTTGGGCTGGATGGGGTATTCCTGAGCCAGGGCACCCAGCGTCATGCGCTCGACGCCCAACTCGTAGCCTCCCGGCGCACGGTCGTCTGCACGGACCTCGCCCGTGATGGACACCACGGACTCCTGCGTGAGCGTCCCGTGGATCTCCCAGGTCTCCTCGTCCACCTGCTTCTTCACGAAAACGCATTGGGCGATGCCCGTACCGTCCCGGAGCACCGCGAATGCGACCTTGCCGTGGCCCCGGGTGGTCTCCACCCAGCCGCGCACGGTGACCCGCTCACCCACGTGTTGCCCCAGATCCTTGATCTCCACCATGACGACCACGCCTGCCTGACCAATGAGAAGCCCGGGACCGGCGCGGCCCGGGGCGGGAAAGATAATGTCGAAGCTACCCGACGCCGAACATGTCCAGGCGATCACGGTACCGGGCCTGCAGCTGGGACTTGACCGCCTCGTGCTCGGGGAGGGAGAGGTCGGGATCCCGGCTCACCAGGTCCCGGGCGGCGCCCTGGGCCTGGATGAGAAGGTCCTCGTCCTCGAGCAGGTCGGCGAAGCGCAGTTCCGGCGCACCGTGCTGGCGGGCGCCGAAGAAATCCCCCTGACCCCGGATCCGCAGGTCGGCCCGGGCCACGGCGAAGCCGTCGTTGGTGTCCCTGAAGATCTTGAGCCGTTCCTCCGCCTCTTCGCCGGGCTCCGAGACGAGGATGCAATGGCTCTCCGCCGCGCCCCGACCTACCCGGCCTCTGAGCTGATGGAGTTGCGAGAGCCCGAAACGCTCGGCGTGCTCGATGACCATCACCGAGGCGTTGGACACGTCGATGCCCACCTCGATGACCGTGGTCGCGACCAGGAGGTCCAGCTCCCCGGCGAGGAAGGCCCGCATGACACGGTCCTTCTCGTCGGAGCTCAGTTGGCCGTGGAGAAGGCCGAGCCGGCGGTTGGGGAATACCTCGGCGCGCAAACGCTCGAATTCCTCCGACGCCGCCAACAGGTCGACCTTCTCCGATTCGGCCACCAGCGGGTAGACCACGTAGGCCTGCCGCCCCTCGGCGAGTTCCTTGTCCACGAACGCGTAGACCGCCTCCCTGTGATCGGGCGAACGCAGGGCGGTGCGCACCGGTGTGCGCCCCGGCGGCAGCTCGTCCAACAGGCTCAAGTCCAGGTCGCCGTACATGGTCATGGCGAGAGAGCGGGGAATGGGCGTCGCGGACATGATGAGAACGTCCGCCCGTTGGTCGCCGTGTTCCGCCAGAGCCATGCGCTGGCGGACCCCGAAACGATGCTGCTCGTCCACCACGACCAGGCCCAGCCTGTCGAACACGACACCCTCCTGAATCAGCGCGTGCGTGCCCACGACGAGGCGGGCGGAGCCGGTGTTCATGGCCTCCAGGGCCTGACGTCGCTCCGCGGCCCCCATCCGCCCGGTGAGGAGCGTCACGCTCAGGCCGACGGGCTCCACCAGCTCCTGGAGCCGGCGGGCGTGCTGCTCGGCGAGGATCTCCGTGGGGGCCATGAGCGCCGCCTGGTACCCGCCCTCCGCGGCCAGCAGCATGGCGAACAGGGCCACCACCGTCTTTCCCGATCCCACGTCGCCCTGCACGAGGCGGTTCATGCGGCGGGACGCGGCCATGTCCGCGTAGACCTCGCGCAACACCCGTGCCTGGGCTTCCGTGAGCTGGAACGGCAGTGCCTCGTGCAGCGGGCGGATGAGCTCGTTGGTCCGGACGTGGGCGATGCCCTGCACGACCTCGGTCTGCATCCGCCGAGCCTTCGCCTGGACCACCTGGAGGAAGAACAGCTCGTCGAAGGCGAGGCGCCTCCGCCCTCCCCGGGAGTCGGTGACGGTGGAAGGGCGGTGAAGGCGTGCCAGGGCCTCACCCAGGGAAAGCAGGCCAAGCCGTTCCCGGACTTCCGGAGCCATGTACTCGTCGTCGTCGGCCCATCCCAGGAGGGCGTCGAGGTTCCGCTCGAAGATTCCCCGCAGGACCCACTGGGGCACCTCTTCCGACGCCGGGTATGTGACGAAGATGGTGCCTTCCTGGCGTGCCTCCTCTCCCCCCCGGGCCAGAAGCGTGTGCTCCCGCGGCTGGAGTTGGCGCCCGTGGAAGAAGCGCACCGGCCCGGTCACCAGCAGGACGTCGCCTTCCCGGATCTTCCGGTCCAGATACTGCTGTCCGGGCCAGGCGACGGTGATCATCCCCGATTCGTCTTGGAGCACGACCTGGAAGATCCGCAGACCCCTTCGCGTGGGGATGACCCCCTTGCTGCGCACCCTGCCCACGACCGTGGCGTCCATGCCGACCTCGAGGCGGCCGATGGGCTCCACCGTGGAGGCGTCGTCGTAGCGCCGGGGCACGTGATAGAGGAGATCCCTCGCGGTGGTGATGCCGAGACTCACGAGGGCATCGGCACGCTTCGGGCCGACGCCCTTGAGGAACTGGACCGGGCGGTCGAGGTGGGAGTAGGTCACGACGAGGCGAAGATGCCGTCGAGGAAGGCTTCGGGATCGAAGGCCTCCAGATCCTCCAGCCCCTCTCCGACGCCCACCAGCTTCACGGGAATGCCGAACTCCTGCTGAAGCGCCACCACGATCCCGCCCCGGGCGCTGGAGTCCATCTTCGCCAGGATGATCCCCGATACGTCCACGGCGTCACGGAACGCCTGGAGCTGCCGCACCGCGTTCTGGCCCACGGTGGCGTCCAGGACCAGCAGCGTCTCCTGTGGGGCCCCCGGGAGCCTTCGCCGCACCACGCGGTCGATCTTCTTGAGCTCCTCCATCAGCCCGTGGTTGGTGTGCAGGCGACCGGCGGTGTCGATGAGCAGCACGTCCACGCCACGGGCTTCGGCGGCTTCGATGGCATCGAAGGCCACGGCAGCCGGGTCCCCGCCCTGTTGGCCCCGGATGAAGTCCGCGCCCACCCGTTCAGCCCATACGGCGAGCTGCTCCACGGCGCCGGCGCGGAAGGTGTCGGCGGCGGCGACCATCACCGACCGTCCTTCCCGGATGAGATGATGAGCCAGCTTGGCCACCGACGTGGTCTTCCCCACTCCGTTCACGCCGACCATGAGGTAGACGGTGGGCGATGAAGAGGCCGCCGTCAGGCCGGCATCGCGGGCCGGAGCGAGAATCTCCCGAATCTCTTCCCGGATCGCATCGCGCAGGCCCTCGGAACCACGGACCTTCCCCCGCCTCGCCGCATCTTCCACCCGATCCACGAGGCGAAGGGTGGCGGACACGCCGAAATCCGCGGCCAGGAGGCGCTCCTCCAGCGCTTCCAGGGACTCGTGGTCCATCCCGCCGGCAAGAACCCGGACGTCGGTGAGCGCAAGGTCCACGACCTTGCGCCAGAGCCCCTTCTTGCGTTCCGGATCCTTCTTGAAAAGACGAGGCATGGTTGTACGAGGTCGGGCTAACGGAGTCCCACGCGCCGACGCCCTACCCATTCGAGGAAGAGCAGCGCCAGGATGAGAAGATAGGGCCAGGCCAGGGTGCGAAGGGGGCGACTCTCCCCCGGTCCGGCCGGCTGAGAGACCCCCGCCCCAGCCGGTACCTCCGGGGCTGCCGGGAGAGGAAAGAGTTCGTCCGACCGTGCGGTCACGTCGAATCGACCCTCCCCGACCGATGCCGAGCTGGACTCGGCCCGAAACCCATAGAGACCCGGAGGAAGAACCGGGGTCTCGACGCTGCCCGCGGACACCACCAGGGTGTCCACGACCACCGAGGTGTCCTCGAGGATCTGGAGACGGACCGTATCACGGCCGTTCCCGGGAATCCACCAGCGCACAGGCTCGCCCCGGGGCGTCACCCATCGCTCCGGGCGCACGTCCGGGGCCGCGGAACGCGGATCCGACGCCAGGAGCCACCCTGCGACGCCGGACCACAGGCGTCGATAGGCGTCCCTCCCCTCGCCGTCCCGGGCCGCCCAACGCCAGAACCCCGTGGCCAGCACCACGACCTTCCGATCGCGGCCACGCTCCTGGAGCACCAGGGCGGGCTGGCCGGGGCCGACGCCCCTCAACTGCACCATGAGCGGCGTGCCCAGCGCCTCCCGGGAGGACAGCGGCAGCAAGGACGTCAGGGGCGGGAGGTCCTGGAGGCGCGCTCCGGCGAGGTCCCCGGCCAGGGGGGACGCAGGCACCTCGGCGGCGGCATACCACTCGCCATCTTGGGCAACCCCCGCGCGCACGCCCGCCACGTCGGCACCGGCTCCATCCAAGGGCCAGGCCAGGGTTCGCCCGCGCCGGCCCACGAGGCTTCGCCCCCAGGCGTCGGTGCGGCCATCCACTCCGTGCACGACGAGCAGGGCGGCGTCTGCAGCGGCCCTTCGCACCGTGCCCGAGTCCACGGGGGGCCGTCGCTCGACCGCCCGCCCCATGGGTGCGAACCGGTTGGCGCCCACACGGAGATAACCCAGGGCCGGGAGGCCCGTAGCCTCGCCCAGAACGGGCAGCAGCGCCCTCGCCTCCCAGTCCGGAAGGAGCGAAACCACGACCAGCGCACCCTCTTCGTGACCCGCCATCATGTACGCGACGGCCTCGTCGTCGTCGGCGAAGCCGTCTCCGGGGATGCGCACCGAGGCGGTGTATCGCTGGCGTCCCTCCGCCAGGGGAGCGGGCAACTCCAGCTCCCAGCGCCCGCGGCGCCCCGGGGTGGGCGGGGGAAAGACCTGGGACAGCACCAGGCGGTCCTCCTCCCGGACCTCGAGGAGCAGGGAATCCGCCACGCCCTCGGCGAAGAGTTCGACCACGGCGCTCACCGGATCCCCGCGGCGGCCCTGGTCGGAAACGGAGAACGTGGACACACCGGCGTTCACCGCGGTGTCGCCGACGCCCTCGAAGGTGGCTCGAAGGCCCGTGGATGCGAGGACGGACGCGGCTTCCACCGGATCGTCGAAGCGAAGGTCCGAGATCACGCGGGTCTCCTCCACTCCGGCTTCCGCCGCGCGAAGGAAGGCCGGCGCAAGAGCGGAGTGGGTCGCGGTCGGCTGCTCGTCGTCGGCTTCCCCCGGCGATACGCCGTCACCGAACATCACCACCGACCAACCCTCCGCGTCCAATTCCTGGGCGCGGGTGCGGGCCCGGGCCCAGGCGCCACCCCCGCCGGCCGCCATGCTCCGCGACACGTCAACGAGAGCCCACCGGACGCCCGATCCGGCAGCATCCCCCCACGGGAGACGGGGATCGAAGATCAGGGCCAGCAGAAGGACGAGGGTGGCGGCACGGAGGGCGGCGAGACGTCTTCCGCTCGGCACCGGCAACTCGGCTCGCGTGTAGACCCAGAAGGCGTACCCCACGAGCGAACCGGCGAGGAGCAGGAAGAGGAGAAGGCGGATCACCCTCCGGCGTCTTCGGAGTCGGTTTCGACGTCGTTGGCCTGGACGACCACGGCCCGCACCGGTCCGGCGCCCGGGATCAGCTGGAGCAGGGCCACGCGCGAGTCCTTTTCGGCCAGCCAACGGGGGCGGTCATCGCTGGGGACGGGATCCCCCGCGGGGAGGTCCACGGAGAGCGGGTCCATGCGGTTCCCCCTCCGATCGAGCATCTCGTAGTGGAGATGAGGCCCCGTCGCGAGGCCCGTCATGCCCACGTATCCGATGATGTCGCCCTGATGGACCCTCGTCCCCACGTTCACGCCCCTGCGGAAGCCCTGCATGTGCCCGTAGCGGGTAACGAAACCGTTGGGATGCCGGATCTCGACCGCGTTCCCCAGTTCCCCCTTCGGCCCACGGTGGGTCACCACGCCATCCGAGGTGGCCATGATCGGGGTCCCTGCATCGGCTGCGTAGTCGATACCGCGATGGGCCCGCCAGCGCTGCAGGATGGGGTGGAACCTGCCGGCGGTGAACCGGGAGGAGATCCTGCGGTATTCGAGGGGCTTCAGCAGGAACGCACGGCGCACCGACTTGCCCTCGAGATCGTAGTAGGAGCCTTCCCCGTCCCCGTTGGGATCGAACCACACGGCGTGGTAGGCGGTACCGCCGTTCACGAGTTCGGCCACCAGAAGGCGTCCCCCTCGCATGGACCCGTCAGGGCGCACTTCCCGCTCGAACGCGAACCGATAGGTGTCTCCGACCCTGATCTGACGAGAGAAATCCACCTGCCACTGGAGGACCCTGTCCAGATAGTCGATCAGTCGGTTCCGATCACCGTAGGGCACCGTGGCCAAGATCGGACTGCCGACCACGGCGTCGTACAGGGAGGTCTCGATCTCACCCGCGGCGAAGAGGGTGTCGACGTACGTGGGCGTGGCCACCGTGGCTGAGGTCCAACCCTCGGGCTCCCGCACGAGGCGGACCGTCTGGTCCGCGTTGATGGCGACGTCCACGCCCCGCAGCCAACGGTCGTCGGGCCGGTACCGCAGCGTGATCTCGGTGTGGGCCCGTATCCGACGTGGGCTCGCCTGCTCACGGAAGGCCAGGAGCAGACCATACTGCTCGTTCGGATCCACCGACCCCTGGAGGACTTCCCCCAGCGTCTGGTTGCGACCCAAGGTGACGATCTCGACTTCCTCGGCGGGCCGCGCATAGACGGGCTCCAGCGTTCCCGCGTCGGGAGCGCTCCCCGAAGAGCACGCCGAGAGGACCACGGTCCAGAAGACCGTCGCCGTCTTTTGCCAGCGCCGCGAATCCGTCTGAGCCACGCGCACCCCGCTCCCCCGGAAATCCACTGGCCACCCGGCGGGGGAGGGAGTTCCCGCCGGGTGGCCAAACCACCAGCGTGGACTCAGTCCATCTGGCGGCGAATGAACGTCGGAATGTCCAACTCCATGAGCTGTTCACGCGTCACCGTGCGCTCAGGGAACCGATTCAGCGGAAGGACGGGCTCGGCCCGGCCCCCACCCACTGCTGCAACCCGCATCTCGGGCTCCACGGCCAACTGCGCCTGGTGCACGATCGGCTGAGCCACCGGCTCCGCCACGGGATGGGCTTGGGGCTGCGGACGAGGACGCCGGAAATCCGGGCGGATCACCTTCTCCTCCTCCGACGAGTCGAAGCCCGTCGCGATGACGGTCACGCGGACCTGACCCTCGAGTGCAGGATCGTGAACGGCACCGAAAATGATCTCGGCGTCGTCCCCAGCCTCATCCTGGATAATCGAAGAGATCTGGGTAACCTCGTCAATGGCAAGATCCATGCCCCCGGTGATGTTGATGAGCACGCCCCGAGCGCCGGCGATGGACACGTCGTCCAGGAGCGGCGAGGAGATGGCCTCCTGAGCGGCCTCCTGGGCCCGGTTGTCACCCTCGCCGAAGCCGCTCCCCATGAGGGCAGGTCCACGGCACGCCATGATGGTGCGCACGTCGGCGAAGTCCACGTTCACTTCACCCGTGACGCGGATGAGGTCCGAAATCCCCTGCGTGGCGTGCAGGAGCACCTCATCGGCTTTTTTGAGCGCCTCGCGGAAAGAAGTCCCCTTCGGGACCACCGACAGCAGACGGTCGTTGGGCACGACGATCATGGTATCCACGCACCGGCGCAGCTCGGCCAGTCCGAGCTGAGCCTGGCGCTCCCGCTTCTTCCCCTCGAACGAGAACGGCCGCGTCACGATACCGATGACGAGGGCGCCCATGTCGCGGGCGATCTCCGCCACCATGGGTGCGGCCCCGGTCCCGGTCCCGCCGCCCATTCCGGCCGTCACGAAGACCAGGTCGGCACCCTGAAGGGCCTTGCGTACCTCGTCCTCGCTCTCGGAAAGAGCCTGACGTCCGATCTCCGGCCGAGCACCTGCGCCCAGCCCGCGGGTCAGCTTCTTGCCGATCTGGATGGTGACCTGCGCCCGGGAGCTCTTGAGGGCCTGGGCGTCGGTGTTCATGGAGATGAACTCGACTCCCTCCAGGTCCTCGTCGATCATGCGGTTCACGGCGTTGCCTCCGGCACCGCCGCACCCCACGACCTTCATCTGGGCGTTCTGTGTTGGCGTCTCTTCGAACTCGAAGATCATCATGGTGGCTACTCCCTCCTGAGTAGTGTGGTGGATCCTAGAAGAATTCTTTGAGCCAGACACCGAGCTTGGTGAGGACACCTGACGTCAGCGTGGACGCCCCCTCCCCGGTTTCGGCAAAACGATCGGCACCCCAGAGCGCCAGCCCCGTGGCGTTCGAGAACTTCGGCCGCGCCACACTGTCGGCGAGACCGCCCAACCCCTCCCGCGGGACACCATATCGGACGGGAGCGGCGAAAATCTGCTGGGCCAGTTCCACGATGCCGGGCAGCGCGACGGTGCCACCCGTGAGCACGAGGCCCGCGCCGAGCTTGTCCATGAGCTCGGCGTCCTGGAGCTCCTGGTGAACGAGGCCGAACATCTCGTCCAGGCGCTGCTCCACGATGTGTGCGATGAGTTCCCGGGCCACGGCGCGCATCTGGTTGGGAGACGGCCCGGGGAGTTCGACGGTCTCCCGGGGATCGACCAGCTGCGCGTAGGCGGTGGCATAGTGTTCCTTGGCCCGCTGAGCCTCGGCCCAGGGGATGGAGAGCCCACGGACCAGATCCGCCGTGAGGGTCGACCCCCCGAAGGGGAGGACGCACACGTGGCGGATCTTCCCCTCGTAGTAGGCGGCGACGTCGGTGGTGGAGGCGCCGATCTCCACCATGCAGACGCCCACCTCCTTCTCGTCCTCGGTGAGCACGGCGCGAGCGCCGGCCAGCGGTTCCAGAACCAGTTCCTGGACCCGGTAGCCCGCCCGGTTCACGGCCTTGCGGATGTTGGTGGCCGCCGTGGTGGCGCATGTGACCAGGAAGACCTCGGCCTCGAGGCGAACGCCCGACATGCCGAGTGGGTCCTTGATGCCCCGTTGGTTGTCGACCCGGTATTCCTGTGGGATGGCGTGGAGCATCTCCCGGTCCGGGGGAAGCGCCACGGCCCGGGCCACCACGTGGACCCGCTCCATGTCGTCGGGCGTGATCTCGTCCTCGGCCACGGCCACCACACCCATGGATGCCGACGCGCGCACGTGGTCGCCCCCCATGCCCACGTACACGCGGTCCACGGTGGCCCCCGCCATGAGTTCGGCCTCCTTCATGGACGACCGGATGGATTCGGTGATCTCCTCGATGTTGGTGACCATGTCACCACGCAGACCCCCGGTTCGGGCCTGACCCACCCCCAGAATGGTAAGACCAGGACGACGCGGGTCCCCGGCGATCTCGCCGATGACCGCGCACGTCTTGGTCGTTCCGATGTCCAGACCTGCGATGAGGTTCGCGCGCATGGGCTCCGTCTTGGCTAACGTGTACGGCGGACCACGACCTGGTCCGCGAATCTGAGGTCGATCACCGTGGGCGGGTGCTCCGAGTCCCTTCCAAAAGCGTCCGCCAGCACCGTCAGGCCTTCCCGCAGGCGCTGAGCCGGTACGCCCGGGGTCAGCAGGAACTCCACCCTGGGCTCGCTCCAACGGACCACCAGGGTCTCGCGGTCGCGAAGGGACACTTCGGAGACCAGCTGCAGAAACGCCGTGTCCGCCTCCATCAGCCGGGCCACCTCGCCGGCAAGCATCCGATCCCGGGCGGGGAGGAGGCGGGCGCCCCGAGCAGGGGTCAGGTTGGTCTGTATCACCGGTAGATCCAGTCTTCGCTCAGCCGGATCCAGCGGCAGGCGCCGCCCCTCTTCGTCCACGGGCTCGAGGGTCGGCGTGGGCACCAACGCGACGGGCCGCCGCTCCTCTACGCTCACCAACAGCGTTCCCGGCATGCGACGCCGGACGCGCGCCGCTTTCACCATGGGATGCGGCGCGAGGCGCTGCTCCCAGGTGTCGGTCGACGTCCAAACACTGCTCTCCTGGGTCACGGCCAGGAGGGCCAGCAGTTCCCCCTGCCTGACGGTCTCGAGTCCCGTGAACTCGACGTCGGTGACCCTGAAGACATCCAGATCCGACGCTGCCACGGCGACCCTGCTTCCACCGGTCCAGAGCCCCGCCGACAGCACCGTGAAGGCGATGATCTTGAGATCCCTACGCATGGACGCCCTCCCGGAGCCGGCGGAGGACGTCGGGGCCCACCTGCTCCACCGACCCGGCGCCGAGCGTGAGGAGCACGTCCCCCTCGCGGAGGGTGTCGCTCACCAGGGTGGACAGGGACTCCACGTCCTCGTGGTAACGCACGTCGGCGGCGCCGGCCTCACGGGCGGCGTCGGCGACCAGGGCTCCGGTCACGCCCGGGATGGGCACCTCCCGCGCGGGAAAGACGTCGGTGATCCAAACCACGTCCCCCGTGGAGACGGCGGACCCGAAGTCGGCGTGGAAGTCCCGTGTGCGGGAGTAGAGGTGTGGCTGGAAGACCACCACCAGACGGGAGCCGGGAAAGGAGGCCCGGGCCGCGTCCAGGGTGGCCCGGATCTCCGTGGGGTGGTGCGCATAGTCATCGACCACCACCACGCCCTGGACCTCACCCAACCGCTCGAAACGGCGACCTACGCCGCGAAACGCCGCCAGCCCCGCCCGGATCGCATCCCACCCGACGCCCATGGCGCGGGCTGCTGCCGCGGCTCCGAGGGCGTTCCTGAGGTTGTGGAGTCCCCCCACTCCCAGGGTCAGTTCACCCCGCGGTACGCCGTCTTCCACCACCCGACACGTCGTGGTTCCGCCTGCCTGGACGACGTCCACCGCCCTGAGGCGGCTGCCTGCCGACAAGCCGTAGCTCGTGCCCGCCCGGCCCACGGCCGGCAACAGGGCCGAAGCGCCCTGGTCGTCGGCGCAGGCGGCGACGACGCCGCCTTCGCGAACGCCGGCCAGGAACGTGCGGAATCCGGTCCGGACGCCTTCCAGATCGCCGTAGATGTCGAGGTGGTCCGATTCCAGGTTCGTCACCACGGCCACATCCGGCGTGAGCGTGTGGAAGGACCGGTCGTACTCATCGGCCTCCACCACGTAGAGATCGTCGGCGCCGAAGCGGAGGTTCCCGCCCCACGAGGTGACGCGCCCGCCCACCAGGCCCGTGGGCTCCAGCCCCGCCGCTGCCAGGATCTCGGTGGCCATCGCCGTGGTCGTGGTCTTGCCGTGGGTGCCTGCGATGGCCACGAGGCGTCCGCTGTTGACCCACGCACCCAGTGCCTGGGCCCTCTTCAGCACGGGGATGCCCTGCTCGTGTGCCCGCAGGAGTTCGGGATGGTCCGCGGGAACCGCCGACGTCACCACCAGGGCCGATGCCTCGGCGACATGCGCCGCGTCGTGGGACAGCGAGATGTCCGCGCCGAGGGCACGGAGATCGCCGACAGAGCGGGACTCCTTCACGTCGCACCCGCTCACCTTGCCCCCGTGGCGGAGCAGCAACTCGGCCAGTGCGCACATCCCCGCCCCACCGACGCCCATGAAATGCACCGGTGCGTCCTGCGCCAGAGCGCGGAGATCCACTTCACGTCCCGTCATCGGCCGCTCCCGGGCAGGAGGGCCGCGATGTCCGCCGCGATCTCGGTGGCGGCGGTGGGTCGGGCGCGCTCGCGAGCCGCAGCCACCATCCGCACCCGACGGGAATCGCCGCAGGCGAGGTCCACCACGTGGGCCCACAGCCCCGCTCCGGTGAGGCCTTCCTCGCGGGCGACGACGGCGGCGCCGGCGTGGGCGAGAGCCTCGGCGTTCATGGACTGGTGATCCGCCGCGGCCGTGGGCAGGGGAACAAGAATGGCCGGAAGCCCCTGGTTCAGCAGTTCGGCTGTGGCCATCGCGCCGGCCCGGCTCACCGCCAGGTCGGCCGCGGCCAGGGCGATGGGCATGTCCTGGATGTAGCCGACGGCCCGAACCCAGCCCGGTGCTCCGACCGAGTCCAGAGCACGCTGAACCGCGGCGTGATGGCCAGGGCCCGTCGACCAGAGGACCGTGACGCCCTCCGGGCGGGTCAACTCGCCGCGCACCACGCCCGCCACGGCCTCCAGAAGCAGCCGGTTCAGCGCGATCGACCCCTGGCTTCCCCCCACCACGAGGACGACGGAGCCCTCCTGCGGGAGGCCGAAGGCCTTCCGGGCCTCGCCCTTGGCGACAAGGGACGCCGGCCGCACCGGGTTTCCCGAAACCACCGTGCGCTGCCGGGCCCGGCCGGGAAGGAGCGCCACCGCCTCCGGGAACGCCACATGGATGCGGCGAGCCCAGCGGCTCAGCAGCCGGGTGGTCACGCCGGGCACGGCATTCTGCTCCTGGAGCACCAGCGGAATCCGCAACGCCCCAGCCACCATGCCGGCCGGCCCCCCTGCATACCCGCCGGTCACCACCACCGCCTCCGGCCGCAGGCGGCGGAAGAGGCGCGCGGTCCGGACGACGGATACGGCCAGGGCCGGGAGGGCGCGCAGCGCCCCGAGACCGCGTCCGCGCTGGAACCCCTGAACCGGGAGAAGGACGTGCTCCGCTCGGCGTTCCGGGAGAACGCGGGCCTCGACTCCCCGGGCGGCGCCCACGAAGAAGGGGCGCACGTCGGGACGCAGGGCCACCAGCGCCTCGGCAAGCGCGAGGGCTGGATACAGATGCCCCCCTGTCCCGCCGCCGGAGAAGACGACCACGGTGCGCGCCAGCTCATGCACGGGTCCCCTTCCTGCCCGGCGATCCTCGGGCCACGGACACCAGGATTCCGATGGAGATCAACGTGACGAGAAGGTTCGAGCGGCCATACGAGACCAGCGGGAGTGCCAACCCCGTGGCGGGGAGCAAGCCGAGGCCCACGGCCATGTGGAACACGGCCTGCACCGCGATCAGATTGGTCACGCCCACCGCCAGGAGCTCTCCGAACAGATCGGGAGCACGGCTCGCGATGCGGAAGCCGATGAGGATGATGGAGAGGTAGAGGAGAACGACGAACACCACCCCCAGGAGACCCCACTCCTCGCCGATCATGGCGAAGATGAAGTCGTTGTGGGCTTCCGGGAGGAAACCGAACTTCTGGCGTCCCTCGCCGAAGCCGACCCCGGTGAGCCCTCCGGAGCCGAGGGCCACCAGGGATTGATGCACCTGGAACCCGGCTCCGGTCGGATCCGCGGCCGGGTCGAAGAACGACGCCATCCGATCGGCCCGGAAGCCCACCAGGAGCTGCCGCTGGATCACGGGCACGAGGAGAAGACCCAGGAAGATGAAGTGGGCCACCCGCGCACCTGCCGCGAACAGAAGAAGGAGCCCGAGCAGTCCGAGAATCACCGCCGTGGAGAGGTCCGGCTCCAGGGCGACGGGGACCAGGATCAGGCTCCACATCAGGAAGAACGGAGCCAGCCCCATGGTCAGACTCTTGAACTGGTGCTGCTTCTTCACCGCGAAGGCCGCCGTCCACACGATCATCGCGATCTTGGCGAACTCCGACGGCTGCAGGTTCACGCCCCCCACCTGGAGCCAGCGCCGGGCGCCGTTGATCCTCGGGGCGATGGCCTCGGTGCCAGGAAGGATGACGATGATCAGCACCGCCACCGACCCCCACAGGAGCGGCCAGGCGATGCGCGCCCAGACCCTGTACGGCAACACGGCACAGACACCCAGGGCCAGCAGGCCCGCCAGGGCTCCCCCGGCCTGGCGGAGGACGAAATACGTGTCGGGAAGCTGCTGACGGATCGCCAGCACCGACGAGGCGCTGTAGAGCGTCACCAAGCCGAAGGACAGGAGCAGCAGGGTGAGGAGCACCGTGGCAAGGGGCTCCCAACCCCGACCCAGCCCCGAGTCGGGGAGGGTGACGGGTCCCGCAGGCGCGACGTCCAGGGGGCGGGCGGCCATCTATGCCACCTCCCGGGCCAGGTCGGCGAACTGACGCCCCCGGTCCTCGTAGTTCTCGAACATGTCGAAGCTCGAGCAGGCCGGAGACAGGAGCACGACGTCGCCGTCGCGAGCCAGGCTCGCAGCGGCCTCCACGACTTCCCGCAGGTCGCCTCCGAAGCGCGTCATGGGTGCCGCTCCCTCCAACGCCTCGGCGATGCGTGCCCCTGCCGCGCCGAAGACCAGAAGTGAACGGACGTTGCCCAGGGCGGGACGCAGACCGCTGAAATCCTCCCCCTTGTCCTTGCCCCCCAACAGCAGGATCACGGGCCGGGAAAGGCTCTCCAGGGCACTCCTGGCCGCCGCCACGTTGGTGGCCTTCGAGTCGTTCACCCAGAGAACGCCGCGGGCTTCGGCGACCGGCTCCATGCGATGCGGAAGCGGACGGGCCGATCGAAGACCCAGGGTGATTCCTTGCGCTGAGGCTCCGGCCAGGCGCGCGGTCAGACCCGCTGCCAGGGCATTGAGCCGGTTGTGTCTTCCCAACAGCGGAAGGTCGGCGGCGGGGAGGAGTCGCTCCTCGTCCTCGACGCGCAGGGTGAGCACCCCATCCCGCTCGAAGGCATGGACCGCCGATCCCGCCTCGATGCCGAACGCATACCGGGTTCCCTGAACGTCTCCCGCCAAAGCCGTCACCGCCGGGTCACCGGCGGGGAGCACCCAACGACTGGACGCATCGGCATTGTCGAAGAGGCGCGCCTTGTCCGCGTAATACCCCTCCGCGCTCCCATACCAATCCTGATGGTCGGGAGACAGGTTGGTGACCACCCCGATGTCGGGACGGAACCGGTCGATGGCGCCCAGCTGGAAGGAGCTCATTTCGAGGACGTACCAGTCCGGCTCTTGCGGGCGGAGCGCGAGTTCACATGCGGCCGGGGCGAAGCCTCCGCCCACGTTACCGCCCACAGCCGCACGCAGGCCGGCCGCTTCGAGGAGATGCGCCACCAGTAAGGTCGTTGTCGTCTTGCCATTGGTTCCCGTGACGGCGATCAGTGGACGAGTGAAGAACCGAACAGCGAGCTCGGGCTCGCTGATCCATCGCACTCCGCGTTCGCTGAGCGCCCGGAGCACTGCAGCGTGCGGGGGGATTCCGGGGCTGACGACGACGAGGTCGGCTCCCGCCATTCGCTCGATGTCGTGTCGTCCCCACTCCACGTCGGCGCCCAGAGCCCGGAGCTCGGCTCCACCAGCTGCAGCCTGGGCATCAGTCCGCAAATCCGAGACATAGACCTCCCCTCCTTTTGTGAGGGCCAGACGAGCAGCGGCCTGACCGCTGGCTCCGAGCCCGATGACTGCCACCTTCGTCCCGATCAACCCGCTCTCGTCCCTCATTTCCATCATCCGCTCGCATCCTATCCGCTACCGAATCTTCAGGGACCCGAACGCGACCATCGCGCACAGGATTCCGAGGATCCAGAAGCGCACCACGACCTTCGTCTCGGGCCAGCCGAGCTTCTCGAAGTGGTGGTGGATGGGAGCCATCCTGAACACGCGCCGGCCCAGTCCGTAGCGGCGGGCCGTGTACTTGAACCAGGAGCGCTGGACCATCACCGAGACGCCTTCCATGACGAAGACGCCGCCGACGATGACCAGGAGGAACTCCGCCTTGAGGAGGATGGCCATCACGCCGATGGCTCCCCCCAGGGCCAGGGAGCCCGTGTCGCCCATGAAGACTTCGGCGGGGTGGGTGTTGTACCACAGGAAGCCCACCGCGCCGCCGACCAACGCCAGCGCGAACACCGCCAGCTCGCCGGCGCCGGGCAGGTAGAACAGCCCCAGATACCGGGACATGTCGACACGCCCGGTGACGTAGGCGAGGATGCCGAACGTCGCCGCCGCGATGGCGGTGAGGCCCGCCGCTAGGCCGTCCAGGCCGTCCGTGAGATTCACCGTGTTGGACGTCCCGGACACCACGACGGCCACGAAGATCACGAAGAAGGGTGCCCAGAAGCGCGCGGCCCAATCCGAAAAGAACGGCACGCCCGTCACCGTCGTGGGGAGGGGCGATATGGGATGCCAGAGCAGGAATCCGCCCAGCGCCAGCCCGAAGGTCAGCTGGCCCAGCATCTTGTAGCGTGCCACGAGCCCCTGGGGGTGCTTCCGGATCACCTTCAGGTAGTCGTCGAGAAAGCCGATGGCGCCCATCCAGACCAGGGACAGCAGCGTCAGGAGGGTGTACCAGTTGGTGAGTTCGGCCCACAGCAGCGTGGAGATGCCCGCGGCGGTGATGATGATGACGCCGCCCATGGTGGGCGTTCCCGCCTTGCCGAAGTGCGTCTCCGGCCCGACCTCCCGCACCACCTGCCCCACCCGCAGCCGGGTGAGCCAACGGATGGCCGACGGGCCGACGACGAACGCGATGAGCAGAGCCGTCACGATGGCCCCGGCCGCGCGGAACGTGATGTAGCGGAAGAGGTTGAAGACGATGTGCACGTCGGCGAACTGGGGGAGGAGATGGTACAGCATCAGGCCTCCTCCCCAGCGCTGGAGCCGAAGTCCGTCTCAAGCAGGGACAGGATCCCCTCCAGGGCCACGCCCCTCGACGCCTTCAGGAGGACCACCTCGTCGCCTCCCAGAAGGGTCCGCAGGGCCGGGTAGGCGGTCTCCCAGTCCGGCGCGGCGAGAATCCGTTCGTCGGCGGGTTCCAGAGCGGCGGCCTCGGCGAAGGCGCCGGTGGCCACCACGAGGTCCAGGCCCCTGGAGAGCGCGTCGCGCAGGACTTCCCGATGGAGCCCCAACGCGGCGTCGCCCAACTCGAGCATCGTGCCCAACACCGCGACGCGACGGGAAGCTGCATGCTGGACGAGGAGGTCCAGCGCCGCCCGCACGCTGGGGGGGTTGGCGTTGTAGCAGTCCACCACGACGGTGAGATCGCCGACGCGCCGGATCTCGGCGCGCATGCTTCCGGCCGCCACGCTGGAGAGGCCACGGACGGCATCCCGCGCGCCGACCCCCAGAAGCTCCGAGACGGCGAGGGCCAACATGGCGTTGACGACGGCGTGTCGTCCGGGCACCCCCAGGGTGACCGTCTGTCCCTTCCAGCGGAAGCGGTGTACGCCCCAGGCGTCCACCTCCACACCCTCCGGACGCAGGCCTTCGTCGGCTCGCTGGCTCCAGCCGGCGACGCGGACCCCGGAGCAGATCTCCCGGGCCGCCGCCGCCAGGAACGGAGGCTCGTCGCCCACGACGCAGCGCCCGCCCTCGGCCAGGTTGCGCAGAAGATCCAGCTTCTCGTGGAGCACGCCTTCGACGGATCCCAGCTTCTCCAGATGGGCCTCGCCCACGGTCACGATCACGCCGATATCGGGTCGGGCCACCTGGGCCAACGCAGCGATCTCCCCCGGCTCGTTGGTGCCCATCTCCAGAACCACGACGTCGGCGTCGGCCGGAGTGGCCAGAAGCGTCATGGGCATGCCGATGCGGTTGTTCAGGTTGCCCCGCGTGGCATGGACATCCAGGGCGACGGAAAGGGCGCCTCGGATGAACTCCTTGGTGGTGGTCTTTCCTGCCGAGCCGGTGAGGCCCACCACCGGGACGCCCAGGCTCCGGCGGCGATGCGCGGCCAGCGATCCCAAAGCGACCAGGGTGTCGGGAACCGGATACAGCGGTGCGGACACGTCACCGGCCAGCGGGCGCGATACCACGGCGCCTCTCGCCCCCCGGGCCAGAGCGTCGGCGACGAAGTCGTGTCCGTCGAACCGATCGCCCACCAGCGCGACGTAGAGGCTTCCGTCGGTCACGGTGCGTGAGTCGGTGGAGACGGCCCCGTAGGCCAGATCGGGGTCGGCCAACTCGGCTCGCAGACCAAGGGCCTCGCGCACCGCGCCGTCCGTCCAGGCGAAGGAGGTCATGCCGCCCCCAGCTCCGCCAGGCATTCGCGCACGATCACGCGTTCGTCGAACGGGCGCTTTTCGCGTCCCACCACCTGGTAGGTCTCGTGGCCCTTGCCGGCCAGGACCACCGCGTCGCCGGGACGAGCCACGGAGAGCGCGTGGTGAATGGCCTTGCGGCGGTCGGCAATCCGAACGAACTCCGCACCCTCGAGCCCGGCCGCCAGGTCGTCCAGGATCCGCTCGGCGTCCTCGGTGCGGGGGTTGTCGGAGGTGAGCACGACCACGTCCGCGAAGCGCCGCACGGCCTCGGCCATGGGACGCCGCTTCGTGCGGTCCCGGTCGCCACCCGCTCCGAACACCACGATCAGTCGCCCTCGGGCCAGCGGCTTCACCGCCCCGAGTGCGCCCTCGAGGGCGTCGGGCGTGTGGGCGAAGTCGATGAGGATGGCGAAGGGCTCGGTTGCGACCGCCTCGAGCCGGCCCGTCACCTGGGGCACCGAGGCCAGCCCCCGGACGACGTCGTCCAGGGAGAGCCCCACCGCCAGGGCCACGGTGGCCGCGGCGAGTGCATTCTCCACGTTGTACGCGCCCAGGAGGGGCAGCGTGGCGTCGGCGCGCACTCCATCCACGACCAGCGTGAACCGGGACCCCTGCGGACCGACGACGACGTTCTCGGCCCTGACATCGGCGTCGGCCTCCATGGAGAAGGACCGCACGGCGCGTCCCCCCGGATTCAGCGCGTCCCACGCCCGGTCGTCCCTGTTCACCACGATGACGCCCTCCTGCGCGACCAGCCCGATCAGGAGGGCCTTGGCGTCGCGATAGGCACTCATGTCCCCGTGGTAGTCCAGGTGGTCCTGGGTGAGGTTCGTGAAGACGCCTGCGGCGAAACGCAGACCATCCAGCCGATGCTGTTCCAGGGCATGGGAGGAGGCCTCGATGGCCACGGTTCCGAACCCTTCTTCAGCCAAGGCCTTCAACCACTCGGCCAGTTGCACCGGCCCAGGCGTGGTCAGGCCTTCCGTGCCCGC
>DATHZE010000096.1:0-3149 GCA_035458765.1 Longimicrobiales bacterium | reverse complement strand
AAGCTGCCGCCCAACCGGTCGCGCACGCCTATGAGCGGACGCCCGATCTTCATGCAGAGGGAGGCCTCATTCACTGTCCCCCATCCTCCAGCCACCGCGATGACCGCTTCTGACGTCTTGACGACCAGGGCGTTTCTCGCCTCACCCAACCCGGTCGGCATCGGAATCGAAACGCCCCCTGCCGCCGCTTCCGGATCGTCGCCGGGGAGGATGCCGAGCACGTCCCCACCCTCGCTGGCGGCGCCGGCTGCCGCGGCAGCCATCACACCACCTCCGCCCCCGCACACCAGCAGCGCTTCCGCGCGGGCCAGGGCCCGTCCGACGGCGAACGCTATCTCCCGGCTGACAGGATCCGCGTCCGCGGAACCGATGACTCCTATTCTCAAGGGCCGGGGAACCGTCCCGGCGGCCATTCCTGAATCCCCGTGCAGGCTCACGGTCCCTCCTCGTCACGGGACCAGCCCAGAACGGCCCGGACGGCCCGGCGCCACTGCCGGATGCCATCTGCGGCCGCTTCGGCCCCCGGACCCGGTTCGAAGACCCTCTCGGCACCGCGGGCCGCGAGGAATTCCTCCGGCTCCGACCACACGCCGGTCGCCACACCGGCGAGGCCGGCCGCACCGATGGCCGTCAATTCCGTCGCCTGAGGCCTGCGCACGGGCACGCCGAGCGCGTCGGCCTGGAATTGCATCAGCCAGTCGTTACGCGCGGCGCCTCCGTCGGCCCGCAGCGACCGGAGGTCAAGTCCCGCACCCGCCAGCATGGCCTGCAGGGCGTCCACCGTCGAGTAGGCCATCGCCTCCAGCGCGGCCCGCACCAGGTGCTCGGTTCTGGTTCCCCTCGATATCCCCAACACCGCGCCCCTGGCGCGCGGCTCCCAGTGCGGTGTACCGAGGCCGACCAGCGACGGAACGAACACCAGCCCGTCCGTGGAGTCGACCGAGCGCGCCATGCCCTCCGACTCTGTCGCGCCACGCAGAATCTGCAGGCCGTCGCGGAGCCACTGCACGGCGGCCCCGGCGATAAGGATGGCCCCTTCGTATGCGAAAGCACGGTCGCCCCGCCGTCCACATGCCACGGTCGTCAAAACGCCCGGAACATCGGGACCCCGATCCGGACCCGTGTGCAGCAGCAGGAAGGCCCCTGTCCCGTATGTGTTCTTGGCCTCGCCGACGCTCCAGCCCCCCTGTCCGTACAGGGCCGCCTGCTGGTCTCCCGCCACCCCGGCTACCGGAACTTCGGCACCGAACACCGCGGAGTCCGTGTGTCCGAAGTCACCGGCGGAGGTCCTGACATCCGGGAGCATGGCGGAGGGGATCCCGAAGCGATCGCACAACACGGGGTCCCATGCGCCCTCATTCAGGGAGTACAGCATCGTGCGGGAGGCGTTGGTGTGATCCGTGGCGTGGACCCGGCCGCCCGTCAGCCGATGGATGATCCAGCTGTCGACAGTGCCGAATGCGAGACTTCCTTCCTCAGCCCTGCGCCTCCAATCGGGATTGCGGTCCAGGAGCCACTCGAGCTTGGTGGCGGAGAAATATGGATCCAGGACAAGTCCGGTGCGGGCCCTGATGTCGGGCTCGTGGCCACCCGCACGAAGCTGTTGACAACGATCCGCCGTCCTCCGGTCCTGCCACACGACTGCACGGGCCAGGGGAACGCCGGTCTCCCTGTCCCATACGATGGTCGTTTCGCGCTGATTGGTGATCCCGACCGCGAGGACGTCCGAAGGGACCCGGACCGCGGAAGACAGCGCCTCATCAATTGTGGCGCGGACTGAATCCCAGATCTCGATCGCGTCGTGCTCCACGTGTCCCGACTCGGGGAAGTACTGGGGGAATTCCCGGTAGGCACTCCCTATCACCCGGCCCGAGATGTCCAGGAGCATGGACCGGCTGCCCGTGGTGCCCTGGTCGATCGCCAGGATCACGCCTCGGGCATTCACCGTCCCTCGCCAGTCGGGTGTCCGATCACGCTACCTCCAGGCGGCCGTAGGCATACCGCAGTCCGAAGCGGGAAAGAAGAGACAGCAGAGACTGCACGGGCAGGCCCATCACATTGAAGTACTCGCCGTCGATGCGCCGCACGAGGGCCGCGCCGAATCCCTGGATGCCGTACGCGCCCGCCTTGTCCAGGGGCTCGCCGGTGCCAACGTATTGGCGGCATTCCACCTCATCAAGCCGACGAAACCAGACATCAGTTGTGCAAACCTCCACCTCGCACCGGGAATCGAGTCGCATGCAGACTCCCGTGTACACGGTGTGGCGCCGGCCCTGCAGACGCATCAGCATCTCGACAGCCTCGGAGGAGTCAGCGGGCTTACCGAGGATGCCCTCCCCCAGGGCCACGAGGGTGTCCGCGGCAAGTACGAGTTCGCTGGCGTCCGCGGGCACGGCGAGGGCCTTCGTCCTGGCCAGCCTCTCGGCTTCCGCCCGCGGCCCCTCTCCATCGTTAAGAAGCTCCTCCACGCGGGGAGCCCGCACGACGTGTTCGAGACCGAGAAGATCCAGGATCTCACGTCGCCTGGGCGACCCGGAACCGAGCACCAGCTTCGGTATCACCGCTCGATCACCAGCGTCACGGGTCCTTCATTCACGAGGGAAACCTGCATGCGGGCCCCGAACTCACCCGTCGCGATCGGAACGACTCCTGTGCGGCAGATATCCACGAACTCGGCGTACAGGCGGCGTGCATCCTCCGGTGCCGCCGCGCCCACGAACGACGGCCGCCGACCACGTGTAACGTCCCCATACAGCGTGAATTGTGAAACCAAGAGAATCTCCCCACCGAACGCTTCGACATCCAGGTTCATACGACCCTCTGCGTCGGGAAACACCCGCAAGCCGCGGAGCTTCTCTGCCATCCACTCCATCGCGCTCCGTCCATCACCCTCGGCGAACCCCACAAGCGCGAGAAGGCCCCGACCGATCCGTCCGACGCACCTACCATCGACTGCGACTTCCGCCTCCGACACACGCTGCACGACTACTCTCATCGCGTCCCCCATTTCCGTCCGCCGTGCGCCATCGCGTCTGGATCGACCGACATCCACGCTTCGTGGATAACCTCAGCCCCACCACTTACGCCACCAGAAAAGCCACGCGTGCGACTAATTCACACATTTTCCACAAATTGTCAACAACTTTTCC
>DATHZE010000095.1:0-2466 GCA_035458765.1 Longimicrobiales bacterium | reverse complement strand
GAGACCCGCTCCATGGGGGCACTCGTGTGGCGGCGCTTCAAGCGCCATCGCCTGGCCATGATCTCGGTCGGGGTCATCCTCATCATTTCGGCGGCGTGTGCAGCCGCGCCCCTCCTGGCGGGATACGAGTTCGACGCCATCGACCTGGGGGCCATCCGGGCCGCGCCGTCCATGAAGCACTGGATGGGCACCGACGACCTCGGCAGGGACGTCTTCACCCGCGTCCTCTACGGGGGGCGGGTCTCCATTCTCATCGGCATCCTGTCCGCGGTCATCGGGACGGGCCTGGGGTCCCTGGTGGGCTCCGCGGCGGGGTACTACGGCGGCCGGACGGACAACGTGCTCATGCGTCTCACCGACGTCGCCTACTCCATTCCCACGCTGCCCCTGCTCATCGTGCTGGCGTCCTACTCCCAGGCGGCGGTCACGTACATGGCGCTCATCATCGGCTTGCTCAGTTGGATGGCGACGGCGCGCGTCGTGCGAGGCGAAGTACTGTCCATCAAGCAGATGGCCTACGTGGAAGCGGCGCGCAGTCTCGGTGCCTCCAACATCCGCATCATTCTTCGTCACGTGCTTCCCAACGCCGTGGGACCCATCGTGGTCGGCGCCACGCTGGCCGTGGGGAACGCCATCATCGTGGAGTCTTCCCTCTCCTTCCTGGGCCTCGGCGTACAGCCGCCCACACCGACGTGGGGCAACCTCCTCCAGGATGCGAGATCGACCATGGCCACCAGGCCCTGGCTCACCATCTTCCCGGGCGTTGCGATCCTCCTGGTCGTGTTGTCGGTGAACTTCATCGGTGACGGCCTTCAGGACGCTGTGGACCCAACGGCGCGCGACCAGTGACGGAGCCGGTGCTGGAGGTCAGGGACCTGGTCACCCGCTTCCCGACGGAGCGCGGGCTGGTCCATGCGGTGAACGGCATCTCGTACACGCTGGCGGCCGGCGAAGCCCTGGCCCTGGTGGGGGAGAGCGGCTCGGGCAAGTCCGTGGGCGCCCTGTCCCTCATGGGCCTGGTGCCCCCACCGGGGAGGGTGGTGAGGGGTGAGGTCCACCTCAACGGCCGCAGCGTCCTGGACGCGTCCGGTGTGGCCCTTCCGGAGATCCGTGGCAGGGAGATCGCCATGATCTTCCAGGACCCCGTGACCTCGCTGAATCCGGTTCTCACGGTGGGGGTCCAACTCACCGAGGGTCTTCGTCGCCACCTCGGCATGACGGCGGCCCAGGCCCGGGAGGAGGGCGCCCGCCTCCTCGGCATGGTGGGCATCCCCAACGCCGCGGACCGTCTGTCGGACCATCCTCATCAGTTCTCCGGGGGCCAGCGGCAGCGCATCATGATCGCCATGGCGTTGGCATGCCGCCCGTCGGTGCTCATCGCCGACGAGCCGACCACGGCCCTGGACGTCACCATCCAGGCTCAGATCGTGGAGCTGGTGAAGGACCTCCAGAGGGAATTGGGGATGGCCATCCTGTGGATCACCCACGATCTGGCCCTTGTGGCCGGCCTCGTGGATCGGGTGGCGGTCATGTACGCGGGCTCCATCGTGGAGCAGGCGCCGGTCCGGAAACTCTTCCGCAACCCGTCCCACCCCTACACCGTGGCGCTGCTTCGATCCATGCCGACCCTGGATATCCGGCAGGGGCAGCGTCTGGCGTCGATCGACGGACGGCCGCCCGACCTTCTGGCTGAGCCCGAGTCCTGCCCGTTCGCGCCTCGGTGTCGCTGGGCGGAGGGTCGGTGCCACCAGGAGAAGCCTCCCCTCCGGCCTGTGGGCGATGGGCATGCCTCGGCGTGTTGGAGGTGGGAGGAAGTGGCTTCGGAGGCTCGATCGTGAGCGCGCCCGCCGTTCCGGGCGCACCGGTGGGGCCAAAGGCGCCGGCCGTAGCTCCCCTCATGGAGGTCCGGGGCCTGGAGAAGCACTTTCCCATCCATCGCGGCATCTTCCGCCGCCGGGTCGGGGCGATCCGGGCAGTGGACGGAGTCACCTTCGACCTCCTGGACGGTGAGACCCTCGGTCTCGTGGGCGAAAGCGGCTCGGGCAAGTCGACGACCGGGCGAGCGCTCCTTCGGTTGGAGGAGCCGACGGGAGGGACCGTGCATTTCCAGGGAGCCGACGTCACGGCGCTGGCGCCGGAGGAGCTTCGTCGGGCCCGGCGTCACATGCAGATGATCTTCCAGGATCCCTACGCGTCCCTGAACCCGCGCATGTCGGTGGGCCGCATACTGCGGGAGCCTTTGGACATCCACTCCGTCGGGGCGGAGGCGGGGCGCGGCGAACAGGTCGGACGGCTCCTGGAGCGCGTCGGGCTGGATCCTGGGGCGGCAAGGCGGTACGCCCACGAGTTCTCCGGCGGGCAGCGCCAGCGCATCGCCATCGCCAGGGCGTTGGCGACCAACCCCCGCCTCGTGGTCGCCGATGAGCCCATCTCGGCTCTGGACGTTTCCATCCAGGCCCAGATCGT
>DATHZE010000094.1:0-25117 GCA_035458765.1 Longimicrobiales bacterium | reverse complement strand
CTATAGTCTAAGCCCTTCTGCCGGAAGACCCAGACCCCGGCGCGTCTCTTGGGCACTTGCGCCTCGGCCTCCGGGACCTGGACGGCACACCCCCGGAAGCGATCCCGGCCCCACCCCCCCCTCTAACCCTCGAACAGCCCCTCGACGCTCAGGTAGCGCTCGCCGCTGTCGCACAGGACGCACACGATGATCTGGCCATCGTGCCGTGGCTCCCTGGCCAGCCGGAGCGCAGCGAATACGCTGGCTCCCGACGAAATCCCTACGAGGATCCCTTCCCTCCGGGCCAGCTCCCGGCACGTCCGGAACGCATCCTCCTCCGAGACCAACGCGATGTCGTCCAGGAGAGAGCGGTCCAACACGCCGGGCACGAAGCCGGGGGCGGTCCCCATCATGCGATGGGGCTGGAAGCGGCCCTGGGAGATGAAGGGCGCCTCCTCGGGCTCCACGCCCACCACCCGGACCTCGGGCTTGAGTGGCTTCAGGGCCTCGGCGACGCCGCACAGGGTTCCGCCCGTCCCCAGCGGCGCGACGAACACGTCGATCCGCCCATCCGTGTCCCTCCAGATCTCCGGACCCGTGGTCTCGGAGTGGGCCCGCCGGTTGTCCAGGTTGTCGTGCTGGCCCACGTAGAAGGAGCCGGGCATGGCCTGATGGAGTTCCATCGCCTTGACCTTGGCGCCCTTGGTTCCGAGAGCTCCCGGCGTGAGAAAGAGCTCGGCGCCCAGGGCCTGCAGCACCCGCCGGCGTTCCACGCTCTGGATCTCGGACATGCAGAGCACCACCCGATAACCCCTCATGCGGCCTATGTAGGCGAGCGCCATGCCCGTGTTGCCCGACGTGGCCTCGATGAGCGTGGACCCGGGCGTGATGTCGCCCCGCCGCTCCGCCTCGCGGATCATGGCGAACACAGGCCGGTCCTTGATGGCGATGGGGTTGAGGAACTCGCACTTCCCGAAGACCCGGGCCCCACCACCCTCGTTGATGCGGTCCAGGGCGAGAAGGGGCGTGTCGCCGATGAGGTCGGTAACCGAGGACGCGTACCTCATGGCCATCGGCTCATCCGTCGCGGTGAGGGCTCACACCTGACCGAGGACAGCCTCGATGAAGTCGAGCATGCGGGCGTTCAGCCAGTCCACGTCGAACCTGTCCAGGGGAATCTGGCCCAGAACGGCGCTCTCCGCGGGAAGATCGCCCCAGTAGTGCGCCACGACCTTCGCCGGCTCCTCTCGTTGAACGGAGATCTCCAGCGTGGCACGGGTGCGCTCGGGGTGCACGTTCATGCCCCCGGGACGAGGCCAGAACAGGATCCTGAGCGCCGGGTCCGGAAGGTCGAGCAGGTCCTGGACCTTCAACTGATGATCAACCGCCTCCAGGCGTTGCGCGGCCCGCTCGATCTCGGGGATGCCCACTTCGCGGAGAAAATCACCGGGTGTCAGCACGGGATCCGGCTCCGGGGGAGGCAAGGGCTGCGGCGGTGGAATACGGGGACCAATCCTCCGCCTCCCCTGCTGCATGGACGGAGGAGCCTGGATCACCGTCGCGGGCTCGATTGCGCCGTTGGGGGTCCAATGGGGTGGCGAGAGCACCGGACGCGCCACGGAACGAGAAGCAGGAGTCGGCGGCTCCCACGGCGCCGTCTCCAGCTCGGTCCACATGTCGAAGACCTCGAACAGTTCCTCCGCGTCACGTCTCATGTCAGGCGCCGCTGAGCGTCTCACGCACGAAAGTCATGAGCTGCTCCCTCACCCACAGCTCGTCCAGAACGCCCGACCGCGCGGAACTCTGGATCTGGAGCCGGTGCAGTCCCTCCGACGTCCACCGTCTCGCCGACATGACGTCGGGGCTCGGCTCACCCCACACCAACTCGAAGGTGGTGCGCTGGGGCTCCTTCTCGTCCAGGGGCCCGCCCTTCGGCCACAGGTGAATGCGGACGTTGGGCGGGTATGCGTTCAGAAACTCCTGGTGTACGACCCGATGGCCCGCCATCTGCAGGCGCTCCGCGACATTGCGGGCGGCCTCGATGGCATACCTCCGAAGGAGGTCGGCCCCGACCTTCCGGGACTCCTCCAGACGAATGGCACGCTGCACCTGGCGCTGCGTCTCATCCTGTTTTCGTTGCTCGTAGTCCGTCAGGAGGACATCGAGCCTATCCAATGGGTCTTGCAAGTTCTTCGGGGGGTTGAGGCCGGGTCGGGCCTGATAAACAAATGAAGTCCGATTTCCAATATGCCCATGAACCGGCGCACGCGCCACGATTCTGATCAACCGGCATTCTGGAGCCCCTCGGCGCCCGCCGGAGGCGTTGCCCGGGGCCGGGTGGCCCTAGGGAGCGTCACCCAGGTGCTCGGCCTTCCACCGCATGGACGCATGGATGCGGGTCCGTCCGGCGGGATGGTCGAAGAACAGGATCTCCTCCCAGTGGCCGGGATCGAGCTTCCTGTATTCACCGAGCTTCAAGGACACGAGGGCCATCCCGTCGGGCTGGCGGGCGGCGTTCAGGCCGAAGATGTCGGATTCATGCTCCTGCGTCCGGATGATGGTGTTGGTGACCGGCGTGAGGATGAAGAAGAGCACGCCGACGATGAGGGCCAACAGCGGAAGTCCCGCCACGTCATCGACGCCACGGACGCCCCACCGCCCACCCCATCGACCGAGGGCCCACCTGGAGCCCCCATGCAGGAGCGCGAACACGGCCACGATGATCACACCGAAGAAGAGCAGCCCCTTGTAGACATGGTTGAGTACATAGTGCCCCATCTCGTGCCCCATGACCGCCTGGATCTCGGGCAACGTCGCCCGGTTGAGCAGGTTGTCGTTGAGGGTGATGCGTTCCGTACCCAGGAATCCGCTCACGTTGGCGCTCACGCGCGTGGTCTGGCGGGACGCGTCCACCACGTACACTTCCGAAGCCGGGATCCCGTTTGCACGAGCCATGCTCAGAATCGGGCCCGACACCCTCGGATCGTCGAGGGCGGAGTACGTGTTGAACAGGGGAGCGATGTACACCGGTGAGATCAGTGCGCCGAACATGAGGAACACGACCGTGACGGCGCTCCCCCAAACCCACCAGGTGCGTGGCGCGCTTCTCAACACGCGGTACAGCACCATGATGAACAGCCCCCCGAGGATCACGCCCAGCGCCAGCGCCTTGAGTTGATCGCCCATCCAGGCCCCGAACGTCTGTGTGGCCAGGCCGTACCGGTGTTCGCGGAAGAAGGCCTGATAGACGGTGAGGGGAAAGGAGAGGAGCGCCGTCACCACAGTGAACTGCGCCCAGTACGCCAGGGCATGCACGCTCCTCCAGCGGGTCAAACGCTCCGCCGCGTCGCGCATGCGGGCGGACCACCCCGTGCCGAGGAGCAGCAGGTAGATGGCGGACGCGACCACGAAGTTCCAGAGCAGGAGCCAGTAGCCGCCCTCGAAGTACGCGTCGGAACGCTCCTTCGCGTCGGCCGGCACCGTGGCCAGGTACGCTCGGGTGGCTGCCTCCGCGTCGAAGTCCGCCGAGGCCCGCGCCCCGGCCGGGATCTCAAACCGCGCGTCGGTCTCCTGGGCTCCCAGGGCCACGGGGATCGATGCCAGCAGCGCCCACAGCGCCACGCACCAGATCACTCGGCATCTGTTCATAAGGGTCCTACCTCACCGGCGGGAATCCAGGATCTTCGGAACGTGAGCGTACTACCGGACGGGAGGGGTCCGAACGCAGGCCAGGTCAGCGATCTTCCGTTGTCACCCTCGGCTTTCGCAGGTTCTTGTCGAACCACTTGAGGATCATGGGGGACACCTCCATGAGGAGCTTGGGCTCCCGGGGACCGTGGGGCGTCCTGGGCAACACGATCATCTCAGTGGGAACACCGAGGCGCCCCAGGGCCCGGTAGAATTCCTGGCCCTGGGTGAAGGGTACTCTCAAGTCCTCCGCACCGTGGATGACCTGGGTCGGCGTCTTCACGTTGGCGATGCGGTAGATGGCCGAGTGCTTCTCGTACTCGGCGTAGTCCTCCCAGATTTCCGCACCTCCCATGTGGGCCACCAGGTACTCGCCGATGTCGGTGGTGGTTATCATGGAGACCAGGTTCGGAAGACCCGCACCCATGCTGGCGGCCTTGAACCGGTCGGTACGAGTCACGGCGAAGGAGGTCATGTACCCGCCGTAGCTCCACCCCATGAGGAGGAGGGAGTCGGGGTGAGCCACGCCCATCTCGATGGTCCGATCGACACCGGCCATGAGGTCGTCCATGTCACCGAAGCCCCAATCACGGACGTTGGCGAAGCGGAATTCCTTGCCGTAGCCGGTGCTGCCGCGCGGGTTGGGCCGCAGAACCGCGTAGCCCTGGTGGGCGAACGTCTGCAGATCGTAGATGGACGGGTTGCCAGTGAACGACTGGGCGAACACTCCCGCAGGCCCGCCGTGCACATTGAGAACCAGGGGCACCTTGGTCCCGCGCTGGTATCCCGCCGGATAGGTGAGGATGCCCTCGATGTCGAAGCGGCCGTCCTGGGACTTCCAGGTCAGCACTTCGCTTCGACCCATGGCCGGTACGTCCACGTCGGCGTTGATCTCGGAGATCCGCCGGGGCGTGAACGCGGACGTGGGCGACACATGCACGTCGGCCGGGGTGTCCATATCCTGCCAGGTGAAGGCCATGACGTCGGCCTTGGAGGCGAACGCCGCGCCTCCCAGTACGCCGTTGCCTGACGTGAGTTGACGCATCGCGTCACCGTTAGCCGGAAGCGCGGTGAGGTGTCTCGTCGTGCCCACGGACTCCGACAGGAGAACCATGCTCCCGTCGCGACTCCATCCGATGAGGCCACCGCTGCGATCATGGCTTTCGGAAAGACTCCAGGGCGCGCCACCGTCGGGGGATACAAGGTAGATGTCCGCCAGCCCCACCCGGGCGGGCTCGGCGCCGCTGGTCTCGAAGGCCACCCAGCGCCCGTCGGGCGACCACTTGGGGTTCCCGTCGGTTCCGCCCAGCGTCACCAGCGGGCGCAACGTCTTGCTCCCGTCGGTGGGCACCAGGGAGATGTCCGACGCCCGCGCCCCCTCGTCCAGGCGCGGGTCGGCCTGATGGCTGAACGCCAGCTGCGACCCGTCCGGCGACCAGTCGAAGTCCGTTACGTGGAAGGGCCCCTCGGTGAGGCGGGTGGACTCGCCGGGCTCGGCGGCGCCGGCATCGAAGGCCACTACGTAGAGGTGGGCGTACTTGAAGTTCTGATCCACGTAGATGGGATCGCGTTTCTCTTTCTTGCGCAGCGCCTCGTCTTCGGTCTCGGGGTCGGTCATGAGGTACGCGATGCGCGCGCCGTCGGGGGACCAGGCGAATGACCCTGCGCCGTTGTCCGCGCCGGTGACCTGCTGGGCCTCACCGCCGTCCAGGGGAATCGCCCACACCTGCGCCTTCTCCCCGCGCTGCGACGAGAACGCCAGCCACCGTCCGTCGGGTGAGAATGCGGGGCCCGATGCGGACTTCGTTCCCCGGGTGAACTGCCGCGCCCCAGCCCCATCCGCTCCCACGACCCAGATGTGGGTCAGGTACTCGGACTGTTCCCCTTCCAGTACCGGGACCCGTACCACGTAGGCGACGCGGGAGCCGTCGGGAGAGATGGCGACATCCCGGATCTGCCGAAACTCCATGCTCTTGGCCGGCGTCCATGCGGCTGTCTCCTGGGATTCCAGCGGGGCTCCGGTGAGCAGGGAGCCGACGAGGGTGAGGGCGAGAGCGAAGCGGCGCATGGAGCCTCCTGGGGTGCGAGATTCGATGCGCAACCTAGAACGTCCCTCCCTACCTCGACCAGGGCGGCGCCACCTGGTTCATGCGTGCATAGGCGATGGACTGACCCAGGTGTTCGTTCATGTGCGCGACGAGCTGAAGCAAAACGGCCCACTGCGCCACGTCGCGCCCGTACAGGCTGGTGCTCCGCTCCATATCCGCCGCATCCATGGCCGCGACGACGCGTCGAACGTGCTCCATCGACGCGGCCAACATTTCGACGACCAGCTCCTTGGCCGTGATCGTCTCCTCCCAAGCAGCGTACCCGGCGGCCGCGGCAGGGGGCTCGATGCCCAGGTTTTCATGCGGGTACATGTAGTTGTACCGCGCGATGTGCATGAACACCTCCGCCACCGAAGACACGCCCTCCATGGGGCGCCAGGAGTAGCTGGCGGCAGGCATGGCCTCGGCCAGCGCCACGAGCTTCCGCGCCGATCCATTGAACTGGCCCGCGAACTCATTGGCGAAGCCGGGAGGCGTGGACGGCTCCTCCGTGGGCTCCAACCGGACGATGGACGTCGGGCTCCCGTCACGGCTCTCGAAAGCGACGTAGAGATACCCGTCGGGGCCCTGGCGGACGTCTCGGATCCTCCCCATGCGCTGAAGCATCTGCTCGACGTTGGTCACCTGACGTCCGTCCATGGAGAGACGCACCAACATCTCTCCGGCCATGCCTCCCACGAAGACGTTCCCGCGCCATCCGGGAAATTCGTCGCCGGTGTAGATGGTCATCCCCGAGATGCCGATGGAGGGCACCCAGACGTTCACGGGCGACTCCATGCCTTCCCTCATGGTCCCTTCGTGGATGGCCAGGCCGGTGCGGTAGTTCACGCCATGCCCCACCACAGGCCACCCGTAGTTCCTCCCGGGCTGGAGCAAGTTGAGCTCGTCGCCGCCCTGAGGGCCGTGCTCGTTCACCCACACATCCCCGGTCTCGGGGTGGACGACGAGTCCCTGCATGTTCCGATGTCCGTACGTCCAGATCTCGGGGCGCGCGCCCTCCTGGCCCACGAACGGATTGTCCGCGGGCACGCGACCATCGTCATGAAGGCGGATGGTGGACCCGAAGTGGTTGGACAGATCCTGGGCGGGGTGCGCCTCCAGGTCGCCGGCGGGAGGCGACTGGCGGTCCCCCAGCGTGATGAAGAGGTAGCCGTTCCCATCGAAGGCCAGGCGGGAACCATAGTGCCCCCGCCCCGGCGACCACAGATCGGCGACGAAGATGTCCTCGACGTCGCTCAGGCGGTCCCCATCGAAGCGCCCTCGCGCCACCGCCGTAGTGCCCCTGGAGCCATCATCACTTGGCTTGGAGTAGCTGAAGTAGAGCAGATGGTTCTCGGCGAAATCGGGGTGGGGAACCACATCCAGAAGCCCACCCTGCCCTTCGGCCCTCACCGTGGGCAGACCCGGCACCGGCTCGGGAAGAAGCGCGCCGTCGCGGATGATGCGCAGGTGCCCACCGCGCTCCGTGACCAGCATGTCTCCGCCAGGCAGGAACGCCATGGACCAGGGCTGCACCAGGCCGTCGGCCACGGTCACGATCCTGAAGTCGTGTTGGGCGGAGCGATGAACCTGGGCCGCGCCCGGGAGGGGCAGGCACAGAACAAGCCCAAGGACAGGGAGAAGGGATGCTCGGCGGATCATGAGAAGGTCTCCGTCGCTCTGAGTAGCAGCTCGCGACCCCGACGCAGCGCCGGACGGCCGCATTACCAGGCGTCAGTAGGCCCGAGGCGCCCGTGTGTTCCGCCCAATGCGGTCGGCGGGCCCGATTCACCTGCTGCCTTGCAGGCGGCGACCATCCCGCATAGCCTCGGATCCCGACCACCGCCGCCAATGCGGCCCGCCCCTGAAGCCGGAGACCCTCATGCCTATCCGCCAGTTCGCCCTCCTCACCCTCCTCACCGCTGCATCGTTCTCCCCCGTCTCGGCACAGGACCGTGCCTACGTCAATCCGGGCTCGGCGTCCGCCTCGACCGGCGCGCCCTTCAGCGGCGCAGTTTGGGTCGGCCCGACGCTCTATCTTTCCGGCACGTTGGGGCTCGGTCCGGATCGCTCCGTTCCGGCGACGGCGGAGCAGGAAGCGCACAACGTGCTCGGCAACATCAAGGCCACGCTGGAGGCCGCCGGTCTCACCATGGACGACCTGGTCAGCGTCCAGGTCTTCGCATCGGACGTCGCGGACTACGACGCGTTCAACGCGGTCTACAGGACGTACTTCACCAAGACGTTCCCCGCTCGAGCCTTCATCGGCGCCGGAACGCTGCTCTTCGGGGCGCGGTTCGAGGTGATGGGCATCGCGACTCGTCTGGGGAGTGGGTGACCCTCACACGCTCATGAACAAGACGGCCAGATACCCGATATAGCCGGCCAGGAGCAGCACGCCCGCACGCCGCCCGAGAGGGCGGCGGGCCAGGATGAACAGGGTCAGGACCAAGCCGGCGGAGAGCATGACCGGGAGGTCCAAGGTGAGAAGCCGCCGCGAGATCGTGATGGACGCGGGACTCACCGCCGCGCCCACACCCATGATCCCGAGCAGGTTGAAGGTGTTGCTCCCCACGATGGTGCCGAGGGTCACCTCCGTCCGCCGCTGCATGGCAGCCACCACGCTCGTGGCGAGTTCCGGGAGCGACGTTCCGGCGGCGACGATGCTCAGGCCGATGACGGTCTCCGACACGCCCAGGCGTCCGGCGATCTCCACGGCGGCATTCACCATCATGCTGGCACCTACGGGAAGGCCCACGCCCCCCGCGACGAGGAAGAGCGCGATCATCCTGCGATGGCTCGGAATCCCCAGTACCCACTCCAGTGGCGTGGTTACGGACTCCCTGTAGCTGCGCAGGGTCGAGCGAAGGGTGACGCCCATCACCACCCCGAGAGCCGAGAGCAGGAGGACCCCGCTCCACCGGGTCAGATCGCCCATGAAGCACATCAGAGCGAAGCCGAGACTCATGGCCATCATGATGGCTGCGTCTCTCTGGGCGGTCCCCCCACCGCTCGCGAGGGGATAGACGACGCCCGCCGCTCCGGTCACGAGAAGCACGTTGGCGATGTTGCTTCCCACGACGTTCCCCAGGACGAGGCCGGGGTAACCGGCCAGGGACGCCCGCAGCGTCACGACGAGTTCCGGAAGAGACGTCCCGATGGCCACCACGCTGAATGCGACCACCATGGGGGAAACCCGTGCACGACGAGCAAGGGCCACCGCGCCACGCACCAGCAGATCCCCCCCCATGAGGAGGTAGACGAAGCCGCCTGCGAGCTGGATGTAGGTCAGAAGTGCTCCCGTTCCTTGACTTCGTGTGCGATGGCGTAAAGGCGTCCCGTCGCGGCATCCGGGAATGACGTCCACAGCAGTCGCTTGTAGCTCCCGTCGGCGCACTGGAACCGGTTCTCGAACGAGACGGTCGGAATCCCCCTGGCCAGCTTTTCGATCTCCCGCACCGTCGCTTCCAGATCGTCGGGGTGCACGATCTCGAAGAACGGGCGACGAACCAACTCTTCGGCGCTCCACCCCAGCACCCGCTCGAACGACGGATTCGTCTGCTTGAAGTAGCCGTCCGTCCCGGCGATGCAGAGCATGTCCAGCGAGACATCGAAGAACTTCCGGTACTCCTGGAGGGACGCCATGCGACGCTCCAGTTCGTCGGCCATTTCGTTGAACGTCCTGGCGAGGAGACCCACCTCGTCTTCGCTGGCCACCATGGCGCGGGCGCTCAAGGCGCCGCCCCGGATCTGGTCCGCCACCGCAGCGAGATCGTGGATCGGCTTCGCCAGCCGGAGGCCCAGGAGCGTTCCCGTGAGAATGGCGAAGGCCGACAGTGAGAGGCCGAGGTTCGTCAGGCGGCCGCGGAACGCCTCGATGGGCCGCTGCTCCTCCTCGTCGTCCACCTTCACCACCAGCCCCCACCCTGTCTCGGGCAGGTAGCGGGTCACGGTCCATACCGGCACTCCCCGGTAATCGGTCGCCCCTTCCCAGGACATGCCTTCCTTGCCTTCGAGGGCCTGGGAGAACGGATCGAAGGAGTCACCGCTCAACTCGATGGTGCCATCGCCTTCCTGAGGAAAACGCACCGGATGGAGCACGGCGGCCCTTCCCCCTTCCATCGGCGCCAGTACCATCGTCTCCCCCGTCTCACCGAGGCCGGCGTAGGTGCTGGTGAGACGGGTCAGGCCGTCCGTGGCGAGTCGGACATACAGCATCCCCAGAGCCTGACCGTCCAATTCGAGGGGGGCGGTGAAGGCGATTCTCGGCTCCGCCGCAGCGGCACGGACGACGCCGCGATAGGTCACGCCCTCCTCAGCCCATGCAACGCTCGATGGAACCGATTCCTGGCCAGCGTCAGGTCCCCCGTTTGAGCGACGGGCCACGAGGGATCCGCTGGTGTCGTAGACCGCCAACAACTCCAGGGGCTGCGAAGAGCCGACGGCGTCGTCGAGGGCGTGGTCCAACCCCGCGGCAGCGGCAGGCAGGCCCCGCTCGAGATCACGGAGGCCCTCCAGCACGGTCGCCTGCTTCGCCGCGGTCTCCACGGTTTCGCGCCAACCCGCAATGATGGTCTCCAGCGCGTCCTTCTTCGCCTCGGCCAGACCAGCGAGCTGCTCCAGCGTGCGGGTCCGCAACAGCGAACTCACCTCCACGTAGGTGGCGGAGCCCAGGGCCAGCATACAGCCCAGCGCGACCGTCACATAGGCGAAGACGAATTTCGTGCGAATGTCCACGCGTCACGATACTCCGTACACGGCTGTGGTGGAAGCACCTTCCGCCAAGCCGTTCCTGACCGCACCCGTCGCCAGCAACTAGTCCGAAATGCCTCTCGGTTGGAGGTACCGATCGAGCCAGCCCAGCATCTCGTCCCACCACACGAACGCGTTCTGGGGCTTCAGCACCCAGTGGCCCTCGTCGGGGAAGTAGAGCAGACGCGAAGCCACATTCCTGCGGCGAAGGGTGGTGAAGGTGGCCAGCCCCTGATCGAAGGGCACGCGGTAGTCCAGGCCCCCGTGGATCACCAGGGTGGGCGTGTTCATGCTCGCGGCGAAGTTCGCCGGATTCCACCGTTCGAATCCCTCGGGGTTCGTCCAGGGCTGACCGCCGAACTCCCACTCCGGGAACCACAGCTCCTCGGTGGCGCCGTACATGCTGGGAATGTCGAACAGACCATCGTGGTTGATGAGCGCAGCGAACCGATCGGTATGGCCGTTGATCCAGTTGATCATGTACCCGCCGTACGAGGCCCCCGCGGCGGCAACCCTGGTCTCGTCGAGGAACGGATACGTGGCCAGGGCGTGGTCGAGGCCGTTCATCAGGTCGGTGTACACCTTGCCGCCCCAGTCCCCGGTGATCTGGTCGGTGAACGTCTGGCCGTAGCCGGTGCTCCCCCGAGGATTCATGGTCACCACCACGTAGCCGGGCGCGGCGAACATGTTCGGATTCCACCGGTAGCTCCAGGAATCGGTCCAGGCTCCCTGCGGTCCGCCATGGATGAGGAAGACCACCGGGTACTTCCTGGACGGGTCGAAGTCGGGCGGTCGCACGATGAAACCCTGGACCGGCGTTTCCTCGGCGCCGGTCGCCCAGAAACTCTCGGCCGGCTGAAGCGCGAGGCGGGACAGGATATCCCGATTCTGCTGCGTCAGTTGCCGCACCAACTTTCCGTCCCCATCGAGGGCGAAAAGGTCCACCGGGCGATCGGTGGCCTGGCGGGCAACCACCAGGGTCCGTCCGTCCGCCGAGACCTGCAGTCCGCCGTCGTACACTCCGTCCGTGACCTTCACCGGCGACGCTCCCCCCTCCACCGCCACGCGGTACGTGGCGTGGAAGATCCCGTCCTGGGCCTGGAACCAGAGAGTCCGGGAGTCGGCGCTCCAGGTGAAGAAATCCACGCTCCGGTCCAGATCCGCCGTCAGACTGCGGGTCTGCTGCGTCCGGCGGTCGTGGAGCAGGAGTTGGGTCCGGTCGGCCTCGAATCCAGGACGGGTCATGCCGAGATACGCGATGAACCGACCGTCCGGCGAATACCGGGGCGCCACGTCGTTTGCGTCACTCGACGTGAGCAGCCGGGGCTCGCCTCCTCCGGCAGGCACGAGCCACACGTCGTTCCCCGTACCCACCATGCTGGGCACGTCCGTATTCCGGACGAACGCGACCTCTTCACCGTCGGGGCTGACGTCGTAGTCCGAGAATCCCCCCAAGGCTACGGGCGGGGTGTCATAGGGACCGGGGGTGACGTCGCGGCTCTGACGCGTGGCCACGTCCAGGACGAACACATGGCTCCGCTGGCCGTCCTCCCACTCATCCCAGTGGCGGTACTGGAGATCGTCGTAGACCTTGGCCTCGGAGCCACGCTCGGCGATCTCGCGAAGGCGCTCCGCCGTCGGATCTCCGACAGGGGCCACGGAGCTGGCGAAGACGATCCGCCGACCGTCCCGGGACCAGACCGGACCCGCGGCGCCCCCCTCCACGTCGGTAAGGGCCCTCGCCTCGCCGCCATCCACCGGGATGAGGTAGATCTGCGAGCCGTTCCCGCCCCGGCTGGATACGAACGCGATCTGCCGGCCGTCAGGCGACCATGCCGGGGAGCTGTTGGACCCGCTCTCCGACGTGATGAAGGGGCGGGGCTCCCCACCCGCCACCGGAACCGTCCAGATCTCCGTCCTGGAACGGAAAGCCGCGAGATCGTAGGTCGTGACGGTGTAGAGGACGGTGCTCCCGTCGGGGCTCAGGACCGGGCTCCCCACCCGCGCCATGGACCAGAGGTCCCGGGCGGTGATGGGGCTTTGGGCCGACAGGAACGCCGGCATGGAGAGGAGCACGAGGAGGGCGAGGCACGGAAGAGAGATTCGGGGGCGCATGGGATGCCGGGACGGTCAGAGGAACGCAATCGGTCCGGAGGGTCTCACAAAAAACGGTAGACACAGGGAGAACAGGCGGCAATACGCGGTCCCCTGTGATGGCACAGCCACCGTGACGGGAGGAAGACCCGTCCGCTTCGATCAGGACTAGGGCTCCAGCACGCTCCTGTGGAAGGCATCGCGCATACCCAGCGGAGAGCGTGCCGCGTCGAACCGCAGATTGTAGTGACAGTTGGAGCACAGGTCGGCGTCGGGAGCGATGCCGAGCGGCGGCGTCGGTAAGGACTGTGCGCCGAGGGCGGCCGTGACGCCGGCAGTGAGGCCCACCGCCCGCTGAAGCAGTCGGTGGGTGAGCGTCAGATTGTGCACTCCACGCCCGCGGTCGATGAAATCGAGCAGCGCGCCGGCCCGGGCGAGGTCGGGGTCCGCCGGCGCGGACAGACGTTCAGCCGCGGCGATGAAGCTCCGCACGTTCCGGACGCGCAGCTCCACTCCATCCTCCCACCACGCGAGCACGCTCGAGTACGGCGACTCGTGACACCCCGTACAGCTGGCACCGGCCGCTGCGGACCGGCGCGCTTCCAGCCCGTCCTCGTGTGCGTGACACGAGCGACAGGTCAAGCCCATCAGGAACTTCTCGGACGGAACCGGCATCACGTCATCCGCCACCAGCCCCAGGAACATGCGCTGTTGGTCGGAGTGGGCATCCTGGTGGCACCCGTCGCACAGGCCGATCCGCCCCATGGCGGGTGCCCCCGTGGCATGAGGCTCTGCGTGGCAATCGCTGCACACGAGGTCGATCGCCGTGCTCATGGCACGCACGCTGTGCGCCTCGGGCAGGTGACATGCGGTGCAGTTGAGCTGGGGGTGCTCCTGGTGGAGTTCGGAACTCGATGAATCGGAGGGGGGAGTCTCTTCATGGCACGTCAGGCATCGCACCCTCTGCACCGCGTTGTCAGGGGGGGACACATCGTAGTGGCAACGGACGCACCGGCCTCCGATCCACGGCAAGGTCGCGTGCGAGACTGGAACCCCCTGGCTCGTCTCCCCGTCGTGCTGGAGAACTCCATGGCACGTCGCGCAGTCCGCCGAACCCGCTCCCGACATCTCCTCCAGGTGGCAAAGGGCACACGTGCCCACGGGAACCTCCAGGGCGGTCTCCGCAGGGCCGTGGATGTGACAGGCCGCGCACTCCAGCGCGGGGCCATCGGTCGTCCCGTGGGCCTTGTGGCTGAGGCTGACGACCCCGAAGGCGACTTCCTCATCGGCGTCCCGCCCGTGGCAGGCCCGGCGGTTGCAGGACCGCGATGGCACTGCGGCGACACCGCGATCCGCCACATCACCCTGGTGGCAGTCGGCACAGGCCAGGGGCCCGTGGCCTTCGGCTTGAGCCCTGCTCCATCGTTCAGGCGTGGGCGTGCACGCCGAGACGACCAAGAACAGAAGTGCCGTGGCTCCGGGCCAGTGGCCGCAGGGAGCCAGGCACCGGTCGAAACGCCGGCTGTCGGAGTCGATCGGGTTTGTCTGCCTCATAGATGCTCAGCGCGTGGGGGCAGGCCACGGTGCTCCGTATCCTCTGTCTGATTATCCCGTCTTCAGTGATCCGTACCCACCGTCGCACCATGGTCCAGGAGGTGCCGAGGCAGATAGGGGCTCCGGGTTTCCCCCATCTCGATGGGCAGGGCGACCCGCACCAACACCGTGAACACGAACAGGCCGACGGACCAGATGCCCGCTGTTACCGCGAATTCGATCCAGGTGGGTCGATACTCCACGATCTCGCCCAGCGGCGAAGGCACGAACCCCGGAATCACCAACCCCAAGCCCTTGTCCATCCAGATCGCCACGAACAGGACGAGACAGGCGGTGATGAGCCACTTCGGGTTCTTGCGAAGAGGGTGGATCATCAGGATGAGGGTGGCGCAGCAGTTCAGAGCGATGGAGGTCCGGATCCACCCCACCAGCGCATCGTGCCCGTCCAGGCCGAAGAAGAGGTACTGCGCATTGATGCCGTGGTGCGTCGGGAAGTAGAACTCCTTGAACACCTCGGAGCCGATCATGACCAGATTCGCCTGGGCAGCCACCGTGGCGATCATGGCCAGCTTGTCGATGGCGACGTTCTCGATGTGATAGGTCGTGTTGGTCTTGACCACGGTGAGCATCAGGATGATGAAGGCCGGGCCGGCGGCGAAGGCCGACGCCAAGAAGCGCGGACCCATGAGCGAACTGTTCCAGAAGGGACGGGCGGGCAGTCCAGCCAGGAGGAACGCGGTGACCATGTGGATGCTCACGGCCCAGAAGACCGACAGGTACACGAAGGGCACGTAGCGCTTCGGGTTCGGCTTCCGGCCCATGAAGTGGGACCACAGAATGTAGAGCGGGATCCCGAGGTTGAGCGCGAGATAGCCGTTCAGAACCACCACGTCCCATGCGAGGAGCGAACGCGGGAAGTTCAGGAAGCCGATGCCCGGGGCCAGGTGCCACGAGCGAAAGGGTCCACCCAGGTCGGCCACCACGAAGCAGAGACACATGATCAGGGCCGCCACGGCGAGCCCCTCTCCGATGAGAACCGCCTTGCTGAAGTCGACGTCGCCGAGCACGTACGCTGGGAGCACCAGCATCACCGCCGCGGCCGCCATACCGACCAGGAACGTGAAGTTGGAGATGTAGAGGCCCCAACTCACGTGGTCCGTCATTCCCGTGACCTGCAGGCCCTCCCGAAGTTGGATGGAATAGGCGTAGGCTCCCACCACCATCACCAGGGAAAGAAAGCCCATCCACAGGTGGTACCTGCGACCGCCGTTCGTGGCGGCGTCCAGTGCGGCCAGCAGGAAGGCTTTGACGTGGTTCATAAGCGTTTGCCCCGCCTCAGTCGACGAAATACCAGAAACGAGGCTCGGTACCCAGGTCCTCCTTCAAGCGGAATACCTTCTTGTTCTCGATGATCCACCGGATCTCCGAATCCGGGTCGAGGAGGTTTCCGAACACGCGCGCCCCGGTGGGGCACGCCTCCATGCAGGCGGGATGACGTCCCTTTCGGGTCCGCTGGATGCAGAACGTGCACTTCTCCACGCAGCCCTTCCGGCGGAGACGATTTCCCAGATAGTGCTGGTCGGGGTTGATCTGGTCCGTGGGCACCTCGGGCTCGGCCCAATTGAAGCGGCGAGCCCAGTACGGACACGCGGCAATGCAATACCTGCAACCGATGCACCAGTCGTAGTCGATGACCACGATGCCGTCGGGCTCCTGCCAGGTCGCGGCCACTGGGCAGACTTCGACGCACGGAGGATTCGTGCACTGGAAGCACTGGGTGCCCAGATAGAAATGATCTTCGCGAGGAACCTCGTGCTGATACTCGGCCGTGCCGTCCTCGAAATCGACCTCGCCACCCTCCATCTCGAAGATGCGGATGAACTGGATGCCGGTCCTTCGGTCCTGGTTGTTCTCTTTGATGCAGCCGGCTACGCACTCCCGATAGCCCTTGCACTTGGAGACGTTGAAGGCGTACCCGAAGATCACGCCCTCCTGGGCGCTCTCCCCCGTCATGTTCAGGTGGATGCCGCGCTTTAGTTGCGCGAGTCGCTCCATCCGCCGGATCGTGTCCTCTTTGTCCTGGTCGGTCATGACGCGGAAATTCGCCTTGAGGCGCTCCTGGAACTCCAGAAGCAGCCGCTCCCGATCCTTCTCGCCCGTGGGCAACACGCTGGTGCACGCCCCCATGGCCTGGGTGCCGGCCAGAAGCGTCCCCACGAGGGTGCCCAACGCATGCCTTCGCCCCATGGGCTTTTCCAGAAGGGCGGCTCCCAGGCTCTGCGGCTGCAAGGCGTCCGGGGTCCCGGACGCGCAGCCACAGGAGCCGTCTCCCGAGCACGCCGGTGCGGAGACCGCTTCGCCTTCGGCCCGTCCCTGCTCGTCCAGCGAGCGCTCCACCATGCGGGACATGGCCTGCCAACGGAGGATGTCCTCGAACGTGAGCTCTCTCTCCGTCGGCTCGGGGGGTGGGGATGGGAATTCCGTGCTCACCGCTCTACCCCCCTGCGTGCGATCTTCGGGAACGTCACGGGTCGCCTGACCGGGAACTTCGGCGAGTGCGGATTGTGGCACCCCGTACAGCTCAGGATGACACGCTCACTCTGCCAACCCGCGAGACGCTTTCCGTGGCCCCCGCCCGCCCAGGACTCGGCCTGCATGAAATGGCACTCGGCGCACTTGCGGTAGGCCTCGTCCAGCGTGACCAGGTTGCCGTCCTGGAGCGCCAGGAGCCCCGGGTTCTCCGGAGCATGGCAGGTGAAGCAGTTCCGGTAGTGACCGCTCGGGTGACCCAGGCGGATGGTGAGGTGGGCCGAACTGCTCGGCATGAGATCCCGCAGGCCCTCCCGCGCGTGGCACTCGGCGCAGTCGAGCCTGAGGCCAAGGGGATTGCCGGGGTCATGACACGCATAGCAGTCGATATGCATTGCCGCCGCTGCTTCAGGCCTCTGGACGTGCATCTGCGCCAGGACGACGCTCTTGGTCCCGATGGGTCGAATGTGGCAGGACGTACACGGGTAATGCCCGATCTCCGGGCTTCGCATGGCGACCTTGAACGGCTTGCCACCAGGCCCCGTGAAGCCCTGAACCGGCATCGTGAGTACGTCGCCGAGGAGCCCCTCTACCACGAAGCTGGACGCTGCAGGTCCGTGGACCTCCTCGGCCTCTCCTTCGAGCGGCTGTGCGTCGATTTCGGCCCCGTGCCCCCCCGCTTCGGCTTCGTGCTCCAAGTCCGGCAGAGCCTCGTGATGACCCTCCGGCGCACACGCCGCGAGGCCCACGAGGAAGAGTCCGGCACAGGCTCCCACGGCGCAGAGTCCCGCCCGCCGAGTCAACACGGCCTTCATCGCCCTTCCCCGACGGGCGAAGGTCGCACGAATTCGTCATTGCCCGGCGCAGGCACATGACACTGCCGGCAGTTGAAGCGCTCGGGATGCGGGGTACGTATGTCCGGCGCAGCCGCTGCGCCTCCGTGGCAGGCCAGGCAGTGCTCCCGCATCTGCAGCGAGTGGGGCACGGTTGGCGGAGAGCCCTCGATGACGCCGCCGGCGCCGTACGGAGGCCAGTCCACATACACCCAGTCGGACTCCACGAAGATGCCCGTGGTCACGGGCCGTACATGGCACTGGAGGCAGTTGGTCTTCTCGGGGTGGGGTGCTCGGGGTGCGTAGGTCCGCAGCAGCGGATTGTATCCTCCGAACTCGTGGCAGGGCGCGCAGTCCTGGGTGCGCTCGGTCTCGGGCTCGAGGGGGTGCGGAATGAACGGCGGCGCCCCCTCGAAGGCCCGCCGACTCCGTCGGTCGGCTCTGGTGGGGACCACTACGTGAGGCGACTTCTCACCGAGTGGGACGGCCGAGAAGGCACCGAACAGATCTCGGAATGGGCCCAACTCGGAGGCGATGGGGAGACGCGCGTCGGGCTCCTGGACCGTCGAGACTGTCCGGAATCCGTCGCCGTCTTCCGGACCCGGACGCAACAGAACCGTTACCTGGATCATGGCCAGTACCGCGAGCAGGATGAGTCCGACGCGGCGGAAGAGGCTTCCCGCCGGACTCGGCCGGTTGACACCCTTCACGAGCTCCCCCGCCCCACGCGCTCGACGCGCACCGCGCATTTCTTGTAATCCGGCTGTTTCGAGATCGGGCAGTAGGCGTCCAGGGTGAGGTCGTTCACCAGGAGCGCCTCGTCGAAGAACGGAACGAACACCTGTCCCCGAGCCGGCTGGCCCCGGTAATCCACGCGAGCCTCGATGAGCATGGAGCCCCGCCGTGTCACCAGCCGGACCTGCTCTCCGTTGACGATGCCCAGCTCACGGGCGTCCTCCGACGCGATCTCGACGTACGCTTTGGGCATGGCACGATGCAGAACCGGGATGCGGCGCGTCAGGGAGCCCGTATGCCAGTGCTCCAGAACCCGCCCGGTGCACAGCCAGAAGGGGTACTCGTCGTCCGGGACCTCGGCAGCCTCCTCGTAGGGGCGGAGCCAGATCCAGGCCCGGTGGTCGGGATGCCCGTAGAAGTCGAACCCCAGATCGGGGTCGGCGACGGGATCGTGCGCCGCGTTGTACCGCCACCTCGTCTCGCGACCGTTCACGTAGGGCCACATCACGCCCGGCCGTGCACGCAGGTCCTCGTACGACGCCATCCGATGATCGGGCTCGTCGTGGAAGCGCGTGTACTCCCGCCAGATCTCCTCGATATGGTTCTCCTCGGTCCAGGGAAAGAGGGCGGCGTGTCCGGCCCTTCGCGCCACTTCGATGATCTGCCAGGTATCGCTCATGGCTTCGCCCGGGGGCTCCAGCATCTTTTCCCAGTGCTGTGTGCGCCGCTCCGAGTTGCCGAACATGCCCTCCCGCTCGATCCACATGGCGGAGGGCAACACGACATCGGCCACGTCCGTGGTGGGCGTCGGATAGACGTCGGACACAACGACGAATCGATCCTCCTTGAGCGCGCCTTCCCGATATCGGGCCAGCTTGGGCAGGGAGACCATGGGGTTGGTCACCTGGATCCACACGAAGCGGATGTCGCCACGGTCCAGGGCCCGGAACATCTGCACCGTGTCGTAGGTGGGCTTGTCCGGAATCCGGTCCTCCGGCACCTGCCAGATCTCGGCCGCCATCTTTCTGGCGTCCTCGCTGGTCACCGCTCCGTGGGGAAGCTTGTGCGTCAGCGTACCCACCTCACGCACCGTTCCACACGCGCTGGGTTGTCCGGTGAGCGAGAACGGGCTGTTGCCCGGCTTCGAGATCTTCCCGACCAGCAAGTGGATGTTGTAGATGAGGTTGTTCATCCACGTGCCGCGTACGTGCTGGTTCACCCCCATGCACCAGAAGGAAACGACGTTCTTCGCGGGGTCCCCATACAGGGACGCCAGATAGCGTATCTCGTCGGCGGGCACGCCCGAGATCTCGGCCACCAGGTCGGAGGTGTAGTCATCCAGGAACTCAACGTATTCGTCGAAGTCGGCGTCGCGCGCCTCGTCGGCGAAGGAGAAGCGTTCTTCCAGGCCGTACCCGATGTCGGTCTTGCCCTTCTTGAACGACACGTGCTCACGCACGAACGAGTCGTCGATCCAGTGATTGCGGATGATCTCGTGGCAGATGGCGTTGGCCAGAGCCAGGTCCGTCTGGGGCTGGAAGAGAACGCTTCGATCCGAGGCGTAGCTCGTACGCGTGGTGCGCGTGGCCAGATCGATGATCCGCACGTCCGGGTGAAGTCTCTTTCGTTCCAGGATCCGGGAAAACAGGACCGGATGCATCTCGGCCATGTTGTTGCCCCAGAGGACGAACACGTCGGCGTGGTCGATGTCCTCGTAGCAACCCATGGGCTCGTCGAGCCCGAAGGAGGTCATGAAGCCCGTGACGGCACTGGCCATGCACAGCCGGGCGTTGGCCTCCACGTTGTTGGTACCGATGCCTCCCTTGAACAGCTTGAGCGCAGCGTACCCGTCCGGAATGGTCCACTGGCCCGACCCGTACATGGCCACCGCATCCTTGCCGTGATCTCGAATCGTGGCCTGCAGCCTTTCCGCCACCACGTCCAGGGCCTCGGACAGGGGCACCTCCACCAGGCGCCCATTCCGACGGACCATCGCCCGCCGGATCCGGTCCCGCCCGTACAGTGCCTGCACCGAGTGGTAGCCCTTCACGCAACACAGACCCTTGTTGACAGGAGAATCTGGGTCGCCCTGCACTCCGATGGCGCGCCCCTCGGAGATCCCGATGAGAAGCCCGCATCCCGTGCCGCAGAAGCGGCACGGAGCCTTCTTCCAGGAAATGGGTCCCTGCTGGGCCTCGAGCCACTCGACACCGAAGGTCGCGCCCGGTACCAGCGTCGCGGCGGCGGCGGCCGCAGAGGCCAGCGCAGTGCGGCGGAGAAAATCCCGACGGTCGATTACGGTCATGGGAGCACGCCTGCCTCGTTCGTCATGTCGGGGTCCACCTCTCCGAAGGTCAGGAGCAGCGCCTGCACGCCGGGAAGTTCCTCCACCTGCCGGCGCAGCCGCTCGTCTTCCCGCGTGGTGTCCGCGCTGGTGACCAGGAGCAGGATCTCAGCGTTCTCCGCGGGTACCACTTCGCACTCATGAATGCGGGCAAGAGCGGCCCGAAGTCGCTCCTTCTCCCCGGGCCGGGGCACCACCACATAGCCGCAGACGGGCATACTCAGGGCACCTTCGGCACGGGCAGCCGAGCCTGGGCCCCTTGGGGGTTCAGCTCGACGGACTCGAGGACCGCCGAACCGGTGTGGTACCCGGACGCGTAGGTTTCCTCGCGGAACGCAAAGAGGACCCCCGAGACCATGCGGAAGTCCGAGTAGTCGGTGGCGAAGCCCACGGGCCCCGGCGCCGATCTGAGGATCGATTCGCTGCGGACGATGAGACCGGTCGAGTCCTCCACGATCACCCTCAGCACCAGATCGTCGGCGATCCTCACGTCGAGGGCGGTTCGCCCGTCCGCCGTACCGGCCAGGACGACATCGTCCCGGTGGTCGTCCAGGAGGCGGGGAAGCCAGGATCGAGCCGCCTGGAGCACCATGGCCCCCTTGAGCGGCCCACCCACTTCCGCGAGCGAAGACGCGTCCGGACCCCGCCAGGCTGAACCGTTGGAGAGGATGCGTAGCTCGTTTCGGTCCGGATAGCTGACGAGGATGCTGAGCCGGTCCGGTCCGTCGGAAATCCGGTACAGACGCCCGTGCCCCCCGCCCCGAACAGCGACGAGCATACCCTCTTGGCGATGGGACGTCACCGCACGGATCGCCTCGACGCCTCCGTAGACCTCGAGCACCTTGCCGACGACCTGGCCGGCGTCGGGAGCGGCGTCCGCCGTGCCGTCGCCCGAATCCCACGACGCGTTGTTGGCGCCAAGCAAGGCCATCAGGAATAGCGGCGCGAGGGGTTTCCAATTGCGCATGAGGGCAGTTGATTCACGGGGCAGAAGGAGACCTCGGGACACCATGTCAATATGGGACCGGCCAAGGACGCCCGGCGGTAATGGGGAATCACCTCCAAGTGGGGGGAAAACCTTGGTGCGTATGTAGGGGAAGCCCCCACATGGGCCGTGATGCCCGACGCTGGTCTCTGTACCCCGTTCGACTGTGACCCGGAAACCCCGCAATCCCTTCTCCCGATGACCGAACCGTGCGCGCACTCCTGATCCTGATCTTCGCCGCCTCCGGCTTCGCCGGGCTGGTCTACGAGTCGGTCTGGTCACACTACCTGCGGATCCTGGTGGGGGCGGCGGCGTACGCCCAGAGCCTCGTGCTCGCCGTGTTCATGGGGGGGATGGCGCTGGGGGCGTGGCTGGTGAGCCGGCACACGGAACGGTGGGGCCGGTTGCTGCGCGGGTACGCGCTGTTGGAAGGACTGATCGGGCTTCTTGCCCTTGGCTTCCATCCGGCCTTCGTCGTGCTCCAAGGCGTGCTCTTCGATTCCGGGTTGTTCGCGGGATTCTCGCCTGAGGCACTGCGGTTTGCGACCTGGGCAGCGGCGGTCCTTCTGATTCTCCCGTCGGCGGTGCTGCTGGGGATGACCTTCCCGCTGATGAGTGGCGGCCTGATCCGTAAGTACCCCGAGGAGCCGGGGGAGAGCCTGGCTTTGCTGTACTTCGCCAATGCGCTCGGCGGCGCGGTCGGCGTGCTGGCGAGCGGCTTCTTCTTCGTGCGGTGGTGGGGTCTGCCGGGGGCGATGGTGGCGGCCGGCGTGCTCAACCTGATCCTGGCGGGTTACGTGTGGCGCCGGGTCGGTTCGGAGGCCGAGCCCAAATCGGACGTGGCCCCTTCGGCGCCCGGCGCGGTCGGCGATGCCCGGCTCGGAGCCTCGGCGGCCCGATGGCTCCTGCTCGTCGCGGGACTCACAGGCCTGGCCTCGTTCGTCTACGAGATCGCCTGGATTCGCATGCTGAGCCTCGTGCTCAGCAGCTCGACGCACGCATTCGAGCTCATGCTCAGCGCCTTCATCCTGGGCATCGCGCTCGGGGGGCTCTGGATCCACCGCAGGATCGACCGGTTGGATTCGCCGATCCGGTTCCTGGCGCACGTCCAGATCGCCATGGGTGTGCTGGCGGTCGCCACGCTGCCCGTGTACCGGGGGCTCTTCGCGTTCATGGACGGGCTGCTGCTCAACCTCCCGCCGACGGAAGTCGGGTACGCAGTCTTCAGCTTCTTCAGCCACGGGATGGCGCTGAGCGTGATGTTGCCGGCGACGTTCTGCGCAGGGATGACGCTGCCGCTGGTCACGCTGATCCTGATGCGGGACGGCGGGGGCGGCGAACGGAGCATCGGGCGAGTCTATGCCTGGAACACGGTTGGGGCCGTGGCCGGCGCGCTTCTCGCGCTCCACATCGGTCTTCCGGTTCTCGGACTCAAGGGCACACTGGCCCTCGGCGCCGGACTCGACGTGGCGGTGGGGTTGGGGCTTTTGTGGCTGATGTGTCCCGCCCCGGAGCGCAGTAGGCCGATGCTGGTCTCGGGAGGCGCCCTGGCCGCCGTCATGGCGATCCCGCTGCTCGTGTCCCTGGATCCCGTCATCCTGTCCACCGGGGTGTACCGCAGGATCGTCGACACTGCGAGCTATGAAGGGGCCTCGATCTCCCAATACCGGGACGGCCGGACGGCTACGATCAGCGTCATGGACCACCTTGGCGTCCGAAGCATCCGAACCAACGGCAAGCCGGCCTCCTCGATGACCACCGCCTCCGACCTCCCGCCGACCGGGGACGAGATCACCGGTACACTCCTCGGGGCATACCCGGTGCTGTTGAAGCCGGAAGCCAGAAGTGCTCTCAATATCGGTATGGGCTCGGGTTTCACCTCACACGTCCTGCTCGCTTCCCATACGTTGGAGAGTGTGACCACCGTGGAGATCGAGCCGGCGATCGTCGAACTGGCGTCCGCCTTCTCACCGAGGAATTCACGTGTCTTCGAGGACCCACGAAGCCGAATCGTGATCGAGGACGCACGGACGTTCCTGGCCTCCTCCGGCGAAGACTTCGACGTGATCGTCGCTCAGCCTTCGAACCCGTGGGTCTCCGGAACCTCCGCCCTGTATTCGAGGGAGTTCTATGGCCTGGCGGTAGGCTCCCTTGCACCCGGGGGCGTCTTGGTCCAATGGATCCAGCTCTCCGCGATCCACCCCGAACGCGTCGTCTCGATCCTGGAGGCGGTGAGGACGTCCTTCCCCTACTTCGACGTCTACGCTGGCGACGGAGATCTCATCGTGGTCGGTACGGCCGACGAGCCGCCACCCCGGATCGGGAATGAAGTGTTGGTTTCGCCTGTGCTGCTCCAAGAGCTTTCTCTGATCGAAGTCCGATCCCCGCAAGATCTGCAGGTCCGGCTAGCGGGCACGCAACGGACCGTCGGCCCGTTGGCTGAGCTCTACGACGCGCGACCGAATTCCGACTTCCGTCCCAAGCTGGATCAGCTCGCGGCCCGAGACCGCTTCATGCGCCTGGATGCCGCGGAGCTCCTTCGGTTCTACGTTCAGCCCTTTCCGGTCCTCGAGCTCCTGGGAGAGACCTCCCCGTCCTGGGACCGGACGGCCGTGACGCCGTCGGACCTCTTCTTCTACTCTACCCGGGTGCGGGTGGCGATGGCGTTCCGCGATCTCGTTGCCGACACCGATGCTCTTCCGCCCCAGTCCGGAGGCCCCGTCCACCTCGCGTGGGCGCACGCTCGCGGACTGCTGCAGGAGTGCGCGAACGCCACGAACCCTGACGAAGCGGCGGCCGCGCTCCACGTCGTCGCCACGGCCATCATCACGGACCTGCGTCCGTCCGAATTGGACACGGTCTGGGCTGCGCTCGCCACGCTACCGTGCATGGAGCTCATGAAGGGCGAAGGTGAAGCCTGGACGCGACTCTATCGAGCCGTAGGGGCGCGGAACATAGAGACGGTGGTGGCCGTCGGTGAAGGGATACTCGAAGCCGGAAGCGTGGGGCAGCTGAGGGGAGCGCGCCTACGCTATCTGGTGGCCTCGGTCATGACGGCGCACATCGGGCTGGGCGATGCCGAGACCGCGCTCGATCGATGGGCAACCTATCGATCCCGGATGTTTGCGGGAGACGCCGACGACACCTTCTTCCGACAACTCGCCGCACTGGCCGGCATGGAACGGCGCGGCGAGCTCCGTAGATGACGACTACAGATTATTCCCGTGCGAGTGGCACCCTCCGCCTGTCGCGCAGCCCAGGGTCTTCGTGTTCATATCCTCCCTGCCGTGACAGGCGTTGCAGGTGAAGCCGCCTGCGGCCTCTACGGTGGGTGGGGCAAAGTCATCGGTGAGACCGAAATCCCAGACCGCGTCAGCGGTGCTCGGGTCCCCCATCTTCCCCGACACAATGTTGATCGGGTAGGCGAGGGCCCTTCCGTCGCTCAAGCGTACCGAATCCTGGTAGCTGAGAAGGTCGTACTTATAGGTTCCAGGCCATTCGGCGGCCGCCTTGGGGTGCGGACGGTGACATTGCGTGC
>DATHZE010000093.1:0-7106 GCA_035458765.1 Longimicrobiales bacterium | reverse complement strand
AGCAGTAGGAGGAGGAGGCGGCGCGGCGCACCATGCGTCGGGCCGCCGACCTGCCCATGGCAAGCGCGGCCCTGCCCGTGGGCTCCCCACCGGAGCCCAGGCGTACACGGAAGATCATGCCCGACGGAGTGTTGGGCATGCTTCTGTTCGTGTTCACCGAGGCCATGCTCTTCGCGGGCTTCATTTCGGCGCATGCCATCGTGAAATCACGGGCTGCCGGGCAGATGTGGCCTCCCTTCGGACAGCCGCGCCTCCCGCTGGAAGAGACGGCCTTGAACACCGCGGCTCTGCTCGCCAGCGGATTGGTCCTGGTGTTTGCGCACTTCGCGTTCAGGAAGCGCCCCAGGCAGGCCCTGGCCCCGTTGCTGGTTTCGGTTCTGCTGGGCGCGTTCTTCGTGATCGCCCAGGGCCGGGAGTGGGTGGCGCTTCTGAGCGAGGGGCTCACCCTCACGTCCAGCACGTATGGCGCCTTCTTCTACGTCATCGTGGGGTGCCATGCGCTTCACGCAGTGGGCGCCATCATGGCGATGACCTGGGCCTGGTTCCGGCTCAAGGCGGACCGCCTGAAGGCATCTCAGTTTGCCACGGTCCAGGTATTCTGGTATTTCGTCGTCCTGGTCTGGCCGTTCCTCTACCTGAAGGTCTACCTGTGATCAGCCGTCGCTGGATTCCGGTCCTCGCCCTGCTCTTTCTCGTCGTGCTCCCGGACGTGGCTCACGCCTGTCCGGTGTGCTTCGATCCGCGGGAGGAAAACCGGGTGGCCTTCCTGGCCACGACGGTGTTCATGAGCCTCTTCCCCCTGGGGATGGTGGGTGGCCTGGGACTGTGGATGCGGAAGCGGGCCCGTGAACTCAGGGGTCTCCCGCCCCTCGAGGAGTCGTCCTCCGAGGAGTGACCGAGCCCTCGCGGGACGACGGCGGCCTGGGTACGGGGCCTGAGGATTCGCGAAGATCCTCCGCAGCGGGGCCGACCCGGGATCTGGGGTTCGGCTCCGTAGTCTCCGAGGGGCAACGCACCCGGCGCGCGTTCGCGGAGCTGAAGCCCCGGAGGGGGCTCAGGGACAGCGACGCCGGCTCGACGTCGGTGCGTATCTTCGCTCTCATCGGGGCCGGCGCCGGCCTCATCCTGGGCGGAGCCCTGGGCTTCTTCCTGAGGGTGAAGGGAATGGCGCCTGGCTGGGTGGCGGCCCTGTGTCCCTTCCTGGGGGCCGCCGCGGTGAGCTTCACCACGGTCTGGTTGACCGAGTCCGCCGGACGGGCGGCCGGCACCCTGTACGCGCCCTCGGGCCGGTCCACGCCGCCCAAGCGGGAGTATTCCCAGGCGGAGGCCATGGTGGCGCAGGGGCGGTACGAGGAAGGGATCACCGCCTTCGAGCTGGCGGTGGCGGAAGACGGCCGGGACCCAACGCCCTATCTGCGTGTCGCTCGGGTGTACCGTGACCACCTCGGTCGGCACGAGGACGCCGCGCGATGGTTCCGACGGGCTCTTCGGGAGGCGGTCGTTCCCGGAGGTGTCGCGATGCTGGTTCGGAAGGAGCTGGTGGAGCTGTACACCCACGGGCTGGGTCAGCCCGAGCGGGCCCTTCCCGAATTGGCGCGCATGGCCGACGAACTGGCGGGCACCGAGGCAGGCACGTGGGCCGCGGGACGGCTGGCCGAGATCAAGTCCCGGATGTCGAGTCCGCCACCGGAGGGGGAGGGGGACCCAGGGACCACGTCGTGAGTCCCACGTCCAGGCGGTGGTTGACGCGTATGCCCGCCAGGCCCTGCAGTTCCACGTCCGACACGCCCATGCGGAAGACCACGGCGCCGTTCACGGTGAACGCGACCTCGGCGCCTCGGGCCTGGATGCCCAAGGTGTTCACGGGTTCGTCCCCGTCCACGCCGACGCCCTGCACCGCATCATGGGGGGTCCAATCCACGACGGTTTCGGTGACGTCGCCTCGCCGTTCCCGGATCGTGAAGTCGCCCGAGGGCCGGACCATCAGATACGCGTAGGACGCATCCGACGACTCCAGGTCCCGGCCGCCGACGAAGACGCCATATCCCTCGCGGTAGTCCACCGGCGCCCCGTAGACGTGCAGGGTGCCCTCAACGAGGACGTCTCCCGGCTCCACGACGTCCTGGGGTCGCCAGGCCAGACCCGCGGGCCCCGTGGTGAAGCGCACCATCTCGGGGGTCTCGCCGACCGTGAACTGCCCGGGGTCCGAGCGGCCCGGATCGAGATGGGTCCTGTACCCGCCGGGCAGGAGGGGCTCTTCCGGGGGGGGTTGGTCCCCGCCGCCCCCGGTGCACCCGACGCAGAGCATCGCCGCCAGGACCGAAGGGAGCAGCCTCAAGCCATCCTCCGGCGTTTGCGCTTCATGAAGTCCATCATGATGTACTGCCCCAGGGTCATGGTGGTGGTGAAGTACGCCTTGCCCCGGGCGATCTCCGAGACCTTCTGGACGAACTGGACCAGATAGGGGTCCCGGGCCAACATGAACGTGTTGATGAGGATGCCTGCCTTCCGGCACGCGGCGACCTCCTGGAACGTCTTCTGGAGGATGTGCGCGTCCAGGCCGCCGGAATTGGTATACACCCGACCGTCGGGAAGCGTCATGGCGCTCGGCTTCCCGTCGGTGATCATGATGATCTGCTGCATGTCCTTCTTCTGCGACGCCAGGATGCGGCGCGCGATCTCCAGGCCCTCGGCGGTGTTGGTGTGGAAAGGGCCGACCTGGGCCTTGGCCAACTGGGAGAGCGGAATCTCCTCGGCGCGGTCGCCGAAGGTCACCACCTTCAACGAGTCACCGGGAAACTGGGTGCGGATCAGGTGCGAGAGGGCGAGAGCCACCCGTTTCGCCGGGGTGAAACGATCCTCGCCGTACAGAATCATGGAGTGGCTCACGTCCAGCATGAGGACCGTGGCGCACGACGACCGGTACTCGGCCTGATGCACCATGAGGTCTCCGTATTCCAGGTCCAGCGGAACGTTCAGTCCCTCCCGCTCGATGGCGTTCTTGAGCGTGGCGGGAATGTCCAGGTTCATCGTGTCGCCGAACTCGTACGGCTTGGAGGCGGCTTCGGCTTCCACGCCCGTGGAGAGATGCGGGGTATCGTGAGACCCGAAGTTGGCCTTGCCCAGAGCGCCCAGCAGTCCCTTGAGGGCCCGGTATCCCAGGAAGTCCATGCCTTTCTGGGTGAGGTTGAACTGCACGTTCTGCGCGGCCTGTTTGGCCTCGTCCACCTGGCCCTGTCCGGTCACGTCGTAGGTCTGACCCGGGAGGGTCGGCTTGCCTCCCTCCATGGTGATGAACCCTTCTTCCACCATCTTCTGGATGAGGTCGTCGAGAAGCTCGGCGATCTGGCGTCGCACTTCGTCGTCGCCCTGCCCCTCGCCGCGGAGCTCGTCGATCATCTCGGGGGTGAGCTGGCCGCTCTCCACCAGGGCACGGAGGAGGGCGTTCTTCAGCGCGTCGGCGGAGCTGGTGTCCTCGGTACCGGACCAGCCCCAGTAGGGGTGGAAGTTGGGCCCGCCGGCGAAGCCCCCGTCCATGAGGAAGTCGGACAGGAACTCCATGAGGGACTCGAGGTTCACTGCGTCGAGCCAGCGTCCCTTGTACTTGGAGTACGTGGTGAAGCGCATCCACTGCCCTTGGTCAGAGACCGGTTGAGCAAAACGCCGCAGCCTGGGGTACCTTGCCGCCATGGACCTCCAGGCCGCCCTTCTCCAGCACTACGACCGTACCCGTCGGGATCTCCCCTGGCGCGACGAAAGGGATCCGTACCGAATCTGGGTGTCGGAGGTCATGCTCCAGCAGACCCGGGTGGAGACGGTGATCCCTTACTACAGGCGGTGGTTGGAGCAGTTCCCTGACGTGGGCCGCCTGGCCACCGCGGATCTCGACGAGGTGCTCCTGGCTTGGCAGGGACTGGGTTACTACCGCCGAGCCCGGAACCTCCATGCCGGCGCCGTCGTCGTGCGGGAGCGCCACGAAGGGCGGCTCCCCGATTCGTTCGACGCGCTGCGCGCGCTCCCGGGCGTGGGGGAGTACACGGCCGGCGCGGTGGCGAGCATCGCCTTCGGCGCACCGGTCCCCGCCGTGGACGGGAACGTGAAGCGGGGTCTGGCCCGCCTCCACGACGAACCGGCCCCCGGCGCAGCCTGGCTGCGCCGGACCGCTGCCGGGCTGGTGGACCGGCAGCGTCCAGGTGACTGGAACCAGGCCCTCATGGACCTTGGCGCCACGGTCTGCACCCCCACCAAGCCGCGGTGTTCTGCCTGCCCGCTGGCGCGGTGGTGCCGCGCACGGGCTGCGGGCACCCAGGACGAACGGCCGGCGCCCTCCAGGAAGAAGGAGGTGCCGGCGCGAGCCTTCGCGGTGGCCGTGGTGGTGGACGCCGAAGGCCGTGCTCTGGTGGTGCGGCGTCCCGACGAAGGCCTGCTGGCCGGGATGTGGGCGTTTCCCGAGGCGCCTATGGAGGACGGCGAGGACCTGCACGCGCTGGCGGCCGCCGCCCTGGACGACGTGTCGGTGCGCGTCGGGCCGGGCTTCTGGCCCCGCGATCTTCCCGAGGTGCGGCACCGGTTCACGCACCTGGATGCCACGTACCACCCGGTTCTTCTGGCGGGGGAGGGCTCCGACGCCGAGAATCTCCGGTGGATTCCGCTGGCCGACGCGTCGCCGGTGGCGCTTCCCGTTGCCCAACAGAAGATCGCGCGGTCCGCAGCGGCCGCCCTCACCAAGGACTGACGCGCCATGCGCATCAAGGACATGACCTGGATGCAGGTCGAAGCGTACCTGAAGCACGACGATCGATGCGTGCTTCCTCTCGGAAGCACCGAGCAGCACGCCTACCTGAGCCTGGCGGTGGACGCCATCCTCTCGGAGAAGGTCGCTGCGGACGCGGCCGAGCCCCTGGGCGTGCCCGTGTTCCCTGTCTTCGCCTATGGCATCACGCCCTATTTCATGGCGTATCCAGGCACGGTGACCCTCACGCCGGAGACCTACGAACGGGTGGTCGCCGAGATCCTCGAAGGGGTGAGCGCCCACGGCTTCCGGAGGATTCTCATCGTGAACGGACACGGGGGCAACGCGGTTGCGCGGCCCGCCGTCGAGGCGTGGGCCGCCGAGCACGACGTGCAGGTCCTGTGGCACGACTGGTGGAAGGCGCCGCGCACCATGGCAGCCGTGAAGGCCATCGACGAGGCGGCGTCCCACGCGTCGTGGATGGAGGGCTTCCCGTGGACCCGGGTGCCCACCGTCACCGCGCCGGGCGGACACAAGGCGGCGGTGGACCTGTCCGGTCGCGAGAGCCTCAGCGCCGAGGCGTTCCGGGACCGACTTGGCGATGGGTCCTTCGGGGGATACTACGAACGCCCCGACGAGGATCTCCTGGCCATCTGGGAGTTGGGTGTCGCGGAGACGCGGGAGCTGCTCGAGGGAGGTTGGGCATGAACATCGACTTCGCGGGACGCACCGTCCTCGTAACGGGCGCCGGGCACGGTTTCGGGCGCGCCATCGCAGGCGCCTTCGTCACGCGGGGCGCCCGGGTCTACGCGTGCGACATCAACGCCGAGGCCCTGGCCGAGACCGCCGACGTGGTGGGAGAAGGCTGCGAGGTCTCGGTGGCCGACGTGACGAACCGTGACTCGGTGCAGGCGTGGGTCGCTCAGGCCCTGGAGGAGACCGGGCGCATCGACGTTCTGGTGAACAACGCCGGTGGCGTCATGGGTCAGGTGGGCCGGCCCCTGGAGGAGATCTCGCCCCTGGACTGGCACAGCATCGTGGCCGTGAACCTGAGCGGCACCTTCTGGTGCTCCCAGGCGGTGGCCCCCGCCATGAAGGCCGCCAACCATGGCCGCATCGTGAACATCTCCAGCGGCGCCGGGCTCGGCGTGAGCCTCACGGGGATCCAGGCCTACGCCTCGGCGAAAGCCGGGCAGATCGGCCTGACCCGACAGCTGGCCCACGAGCTGGGTCCTTGGGGGATCACGGTGAACAACGTGGCGCCGGGCTTCGTCCGCTCGAACCCGAGCACGGAGCGCCAGTGGGATTCGTACGGGCCCGAGGGTCAGAAGGAGTTGATCCAGCGCATCGCGCTGAAACGCCTGGGCACGCCGGCGGACATCGCCCACGCCGTGCTCTTCTTCGCGTCGGACTACGCGGGGTGGATCACGGGGCAGGTCATCGCGGTGGACGGGGGCAAGACGAGGTAGCGCGTCCTCAGACCTCGATGCCTCCCATGGGATCGAAGCCCTTGTAACCCTTGCCCTGGGGCGGCGCCTGGTGGGGGGCACGGGCGTACCCACCCGCGGAGTTGCGGCTGATGCGCTTCATGCCCACCAGCGCCTCGAGGGTGAGTTCGCACGCGGCGGCCCGCACGCCATCGACCACGTCCGCGCCCACCAGTCCCGTGAACGCGATGAAGTCCATCAGCCCGGGCACGGTGGCATAGCCCTGCACGCAGGCCGCGGCCGACGCGTCGTCACCAACCTGGAGGGCGCCGCCGGTCTCGAAGTACTCCACGATGTCGTCCACGTCGGCGCCACCGGCACGGTCGTGGAACGCTTCGACCGCGGCGCCCTGGATCAGCTCGCGGGCGATCTTGTCGTGGCCGTGGAGTTCGCCTTCGTACTCCAGCTCCATCTTTCCGGTGATGGCCGGGAGCGCAGCGTACAGGTCGGCGATCCGGGGAACCGCCTGCGCCTCGCCGTGGGTGAGGGCGCGGCGCTCCGCGTTGGAGACGATGGTCTCGATGACGGTGATGGGCAGGCGCTGGCTCACGCCGGAGCGATGGTCGATGCGCTTGTCCTCTCTGGCCAGGAACGCCACACGCTCCACGGTCTCCGCCACGAAGCCGGGGATCTCCACGGGGACGCCGTCCCGGTCCACCCAGGCCTCCTGGCGGGTGATGTCCACGCCGATGCTCAGCTCTTCAGGATAATGGGTGCGGATCTCGGCGCCGATGCGGTCCTTGAGGGGGGTGATGATCTTGCCCCGGGCCGTGTAGTCCTCGGGGTTGGCGGTGAAGACCATCATCACGTCCAGGGCCAGCCGGATGGGATACCCCTTCACCTGCACGTCCCCCTCCTGGAGGATGTTGAAGAGGCCCACCTGGATC
>DATHZE010000092.1:0-19175 GCA_035458765.1 Longimicrobiales bacterium | reverse complement strand
GCCCGCTTCGGCGGGCCCGGCCCTCCACCTTGGACCGGGTGTGGCCGCGGGCGCCTCGGGCGACCCCCGGGCCGGGGGACTTGCTTTGTGTAAAACAGATGTTTACTAATGGTCCCATGCCACCCGAAGGGCTTCTCGGCTCCTGGCCGGGTTTCCCGTTCCAACGATTGCGGATGCGATGACGCGCGCGCCCTCACATCAGATCCTACGACTCCGTGCGCCCGCCGGGGCGACTCTGGCGCTGATGGCCTTGGCGTGGAGTGGCTCCACCCCTCTGGGCGGGCAGAGCCTCGCGGGATCGCCGGCGTCCCTCGACCGGCAGAATCGGATTGCGAACCAGCACGACTACACCTTCATCCGCACCGGCGCTCGTGTTGGGTACTTCGCCGAGAAGGGGTGGCTGGTGCCGCTGAGACCGAACCAGGACTTCGAGCTCAATGGGGTGTCCTATCCCTATGCCCGACCCGAGGTACGGACCTTCATCCAGCGGCTCGCGGCCCAATACCGCGCGGCGTGCGGGGAGCGAATGGTGGTCACCAGCCTGACTCGGCCCCTTTCGCGGCAGCCCCGGAACGCCTCGACCCGCTCGGTTCACCCCACCGGCATGGCCGTGGACATCCGCTACAGCCGCTCCCGGGCGTGCAGGCAGTGGCTCGAGGGGGTCCTTCTGGATCTGGAGTCTGCGTCCGTCCTCGAGGCCACCCGCGAGAGGTATCCCGCACACTACCACATCGCGGTCTTTCCGAGGCAATACGCCGCCTACGTGGACGGATTGGACAAGCGGGACGACGCCAGGGTAGCCGAGACGGCGGCGTTGGGGACGACGGCGGCGGCGTACGAGGTGCGCGCCGGAGATTCCCTGTGGACCATCGCACGGCGCCATGGCACCACGGTGGAGGATCTCCGGACCAGCAACAACCTGCGTTCCAGCCGAATCTACGCCGGACAGGTACTGAAGGTACCGCGGGCCCGCTGACGCAGGCATGCCACATCCGTCACCGGCATGGCGCGCCCTCGATCCTGAAGACCTTTCCGGAAGAGAGCGCTACCAGCTTCTCACGTCGCTGGTCGTCCCGCGGCCCATCGGATGGGTTTCCTCGTGGAGCGCACCCGGGGTCCGCAACCTGGCGCCATTCAGCTACTTCGCCGCTCTGGCCGCCTCCCCCATGCTGGTCGGTCTGTCGGTGGGCCAGAGGCGAGGGGGGCCGAAGGACACCCTGCTGAACATCCGGGAACGGGGGGCGTTCTGCGTGAATGTGGTCTCCGAATCGCTCCTGGAGGCCATGAACGCCACGTCGGCCGAAGTCGGCCGGGAGGAGGACGAGTTCGACCTGGCTCACCTCACCTCCGGCGTTTCCGACAGGGTGGACGCGCCCTACGTGCTGGAGGCGCCGGCCGTTCTGGAGTGCCGCATGACCCAGGAGGTGGCGTTGGACGGCTCTCCCAACACCCTGATCATCGGTCGGGTGGTGGGCGTGCTGGTGCGTCCGGACATCCCCATGATGGAGGGCACGCTTTCCGTGGATCCCGACGTGCTCCGCCCCGTAGGACGACTCTGGGGCGCCGCGTACGCGATGCCTGGAGAGGTTCGACGGCTCCCACGCCCCTCGTGAACGGTTCTCGCAATATGCGATTCGGCGAATTTGCAATTTGCGATATGCAGATGCTAACTTCTTCCGTGGTTCTCCGAGTTGGCTTCCTCGTCGGGATCTGCCGTGCTCAGCATGCCTGAGAGGTTTGGACCTGTGACTTCCGGGCCGCTGTTCAGCCGGAGCGACCTCCTCCGTTGGATGTACCTCGGGCGGCTGACCCTCGTCTCAGGCATCCTGGCGGGGGCATTGGTGAAGTGGTTCATCGCCCGCCCGCAGGACACCCTGGTCGTCACGGTCATGTTCCTGGCGGCCTTCGGCTACACCGCGTGGTCCTTCTGGTACTCCCACATCGTCCGGCGGCCGCTTGGCGAGGCCTTCCTCTACTCCCAGGTCATTCTGGACGTGCTTCTGGTCACGGGGATCGTGCACGTCACCGGCGGGCCCCAGTCCTCGTTCGCTCCGGTCTTCATTCTGGTCATCTCGGCGGGGGCGCTGCTTCTTCCGCTGCCCGGCGGCGTCCTCATCGGTGCCCTGGCTTCCATGGTCTATTTTGCCGACCTGGTGTGGGGATATCAGGGGGAGCTTCGCCTCCAGGTGGGCCTCCAGATCGCCTTGTTCACCCTGGTCGCACTGCTTACCGGCCTGGTGGGGGATCGGCTGCGGAGGGCCGGCATGGCCCTGGGCGCGGTCGAGTCGGAGCTGCGGCAGCTTCGCCTCGACACCGGTGATATCCTCACCAACCTGTCCACGGGTGTTCTCACGGTGGACGGCGACGGACGCCTGGCGTATGCGAATCCGGCGGCGGAAACGCTCATCGGACTCACCGCGTCCGATTGGCTCGGGCGACCGGTCATCGAGGAGGTGGAACGGCGTGCGCCGGGTCTCGGCGGGGTTCTGATGGACGCGATCCATGAGCGCCGATCCGTGGGCCGATTCAGCGCCGTCCTCCGGGAAGGGGATCGGGAGGTGCGTCTCGGCGTCAGCACCACCGTGCTCGAGCGAGGGGAGGGCGTCACTCCGTCCGCCACGGCGATCTTCCAGGACATCACGGACCTGGAACGACTGGAGGTCTTGAATCGTCGAACCGAACGCCTGGAGGCCGTCGCTGCTTTGTCGGCCTCCCTGGCCCACGAGATCAAGAATCCACTGGCTTCCATCCGGAGTGCCGTCGAACAGCTCACGAGGCCGTCCCTCGGGGAGAGGGACAGGGCGACGCTGCAGGGATTGGTGCTCTCCGAGTCGGACCGTCTCAGCCGTCTTCTGTCCGAGTTCCTGGACTACTCCGGGCTGCGCCTGGGCAGGAGATCGCGCGTGGAGCTGGGTGCGGTCGTCCGCGAAGCCACGGCCCTGGTTGAGCAGCACCCCGACGTGGATGGAGTGAAGATCACCTGCCGGGGCATCGACGCTCCGCTCCACGTCGAGGGAGACAGGGACCTCCTGCATCGCGCGCTCTTCAACCTGCTCCTGAACGGCGTCCAGTTCGCGGGCCCCGGGGGGGAAGTCAGCGTGGCCCTGGAGGACATGGCCCGCCGGCCGTATCCCAGAGGGACCTCCATGCGGCATCCCGTCGCCCTGGTGGTGGCCGACACGGGCCCGGGCGTCGACCCGACGGTGCTGGATCGGATCTTCGATCCGTTCTTCACCACCCGTGCAGGGGGGAGCGGCCTGGGGCTGGCGGTGGTCCACCGGGCCGTAGAGGCGCACGACGGCGCGATCTTCGTAGAACGCGGGCGGGACGGCGGGGCGGAGTTCGTCATCCTACTACCTACCACGGCCGCCGCAGCCAGGGGTGAGGACCAGTGAAGGACAAGGCCAAGATTCTGCTGGTGGACGACGAGATGGGGATCCTGGAGACCCTGGAGATCCTCTTCCGGAGCGAGGGCTACGAGGTCGCCGTGGCCAACTCGGGGCGTGCTGCCCTCGAGGCGTTGGAGACGGAAAGGCCCGATCTGGTGTTGAGCGATATCCGTATGCCCGGAGCGGGTGGGCTGGAGGTGCTCAGTCGAGCCCGTGACGTGGATCCGGAGCTTCCGGTGATCCTGATGACCGCCCAGGCGTCCCTGTCCTCTGCCATGCGCGCCGTGAACGAGGGCGCGTACTACTACCTCCAGAAACCCTTCGCGAACGACGAACTCCTGGCCATCTGCCGCCGAGCGATGGAGGCTCGACAACTGAAGGTGGAGAACCGCCGGCTGAAGAAGGAGATCAAGCGCCGCGACCGGTCGTCGAGCGGACGCCCGGTGGGCGCGAGTCGGGTCTTCACCGACGCGTTGTCCCTGGCGGAGACCGTGGCTCCCACGGACTCCACGGTGCTGATTTCAGGAGACAGCGGGACGGGGAAGGAAGTGATTGCCCGGTACATCCATCGCCTTTCGGATCGCGCCGAGCAGCCTTTTCTCTCCATCAACTGCGGTGCCCTCCCGGAAGGCCTGCTGGAGAGCGAGCTCTTCGGACACGTGAAGGGTTCTTTCACCGGAGCGGTCAAGGACAAGGACGGGCTCCTGGTAGCCGCAGAAGGGGGCACCTTCTTTCTGGACGAAATCGGCGAGATGAGTGCGGCCACCCAGGTGAAGCTCCTTCGAGCCATCCAGGAGCGCGAGGTGATTCCCGTCGGGTCCACCGAAGCCAAGCCCGTGAACGTGCGCATCATCGCCGCCACGAACCGGGACCTGGAGGAGGAGATTCGAAAAGGCTCCTTCCGCAGCGACCTGTATTACCGCATCAACGTGATCCAACTCCGGCTGCCAACACTTCGCGAGAGGCGGGAGGATATCGAGCTGCTGGCTCAGTACTTCCTGGAACGGCTCGCGGAGCGGGAGGGTGGAGAGCCCCGGACGCTCGACCCAGAGACCCTCGAGACGCTTCGGCGCCATGATTGGCCCGGGAACGTGAGGGAGTTGGAGAACGCCCTCGAGCGGGCAGCCGTGCTCGCCGCCTCCGGGCCCATTCCCGTGTCGGCGCTCCCGGAACGTGTCCGCGAGCGGCCCGAGGTTCGGTTGGTGGACGAAGGCTCGCCCCCCAACCCCACCATGGAGGTCATCGAGCAAGCGTATATCCGGTGGGTTCTGGACGCCGAGGGTGGCAACAAGACGAGGACCGCCGAGGTTCTCGGGATCGATCCTTCTACGCTGTACCGGAAACTCAACCGGTATGGGCTGGCAGAGTGAAGAGAGTGAAAGACATGCATCTTTTCGAGAAGAAGCGCCTTCAGCCCGTGATCCTGGATCCCGACCTTCCCTGGGATCGGGTGGTCCTCACGGTGGTGGTGCCCTGCTACAACGAGCGCGCCACCGTGGAGAACCTCCTCATGAAGGTCCGGGAGATCCCGCTTCGCATGGAGATCATCGTGGTCGATGATGGGTCCTCCGACGGCACCAGGGACCTTCTGCCGGAATTGGCCAAGAAGGGTCTCATCGATCAGCTGGTGTTCCACGAGCGGAACAGCGGGAAGGGTGCCGCGCTCCGAACCGGTTTCGCGAAAGCCACCGGGGACGTGGTGGTGGTCCAGGACGCGGATCTGGAGTACGACCCGTCGGAGTTGGCGCTGCTCCTCGAGCCGATCCTCAGCGGGAAGGCCGATGCGGTCTACGGGTCGCGCTTCCTGGGGGGTCCCCATCGGGTGCTCTTCTTCTGGCATCAGGTGGGAAACACCTTCCTGACGCTCCTGTCCAACATGTTCACCGACCTGAACCTCACGGACATGGAGACGTGCTACAAGATGGTCCGGCGTGAGCTCCTCCAATCCCTGCCGCTCTCCGCGAACCGCTTCGGCATCGAACCGGAACTGACGGCGCGCCTGGCCCAGAGCGGAGCCAGGATCTACGAGCTCCCCATCAGCTACCACGGGAGGTCGTACGCCGAGGGGAAGAAGATCGGATGGAGGGACGGCGTCTCGGCGATCTGGTCGATCGTGAAGTACAACCTCCTGTCCGTGCGGGCGCCTGCGTGGTCGGCGCCGGAGGTCCCGCCCTGGTCGTCGCCGGCGCGCATCGAAGCCGCCGCCAAGGATCGGGGCGAGGGCTGAGCATCTCCGCGACCTGGCCAGCCGCTGGCGTGACCTCGGCCCGCGCCGCCGTCTGGGTGGCCTTCGTTGCCGCGGCGGCGTATGCCAACTCCCTGGGCAACGGCTTCGCGTACGATGACAACGCGATCATCGCCCACAACCCGGTGGTGACCGAGGGGCGGGTGTCCGAGGCCCTGTTGGGCCCGTACTGGAACGCTGCCCCCGAGGGTGGACGGCTCTATCGCCCGGTCACGCTGGGGAGCTTCGTCGCGGAGTGGAAGCTGTGGGGAGGGTCGCCCCTGGGGTTCCACGCCGCCAACGTGTTGGGACAGGTCGTGGTCAGCCTCCTGGTGTTGGCTCTTCTCGGCACGCTCGTTCCCGTGATTCCCGCCATCGCCGGAGCGGTTCTCTTCGCCGTGCACCCGGTCCACGTGGAAGCCGTGGCCAACGTGGTGGGCCGAGCGGAGATCTACGCGGCGATTCCTTATCTGCTGGCGTGCCTGATCTTCGTTCTTCCTCGATTCCGGAGCGGGGAGATCAGGGCGGTCCGTCTCTGTCTCATCAGTCTGCTCTACCTGATCGGGCTCGGGGCCAAGGAGAGCGCGGTGACGCTGCCCGGGGCGCTCCTCGTGCTGGAGTGGATGCGACGCTCGGAACTTCCGTTCGCGCGCCGCATCGTGGCAGACCTGCCCCTGTTCGCGTCCCTCACGGCCGTGCTCGGTGGATACCTCGTTCTGAGGGTATCGGTCCTCGGCAGCCTTGCCGGCGAATCCATGGCTCCGGCTTTGATGGGCGTGGACACATTCGAGCGCCTCCTCACCGCGGTGAGTCTGTGGCCCGAGTACGTGCGGCTGCTGCTTCTTCCCGTTTCCCTGTCCGCGGATTATTCACCGGCGGTGCTCCTCGTCGCCCGGCAGATCGACCCCGGCGTCGTTCTGGGCCTGCTCACGTTGGGGGCCGTCGTCGGGCTGGGCTGGATGGCTTGGCGGAGAGGGGCTCCACTGGTGGCCGGTGGCATGGCCTGGTTCGCTCTGACGATCCTGCCCGTCTCCAACGTCTTCTTCGCTGCCGGTCTGCTTCTCGGCGAACGGACGCTCTATCTCCCGTCCGTGGGCCTGTCCATGGCGGTGGCGGGGGTCTGGCCCCTTTTGGCGGGCTCGCCATCCCGGCGGGTGCGGCGAGCGACTCTTGCCGTCGCGGCGTTCGCGGGACTCGGCCTGCTGACCAAGACTGTCCTGCGGAATCCGACCTGGTACAGCACGTTCACGGTCCTGAGCACACTGGCGCAGGACCACCCGGAGTCGGCGTTGGCGGTTCGCACGCGCGCTGCCGGCCTGGACCGTGTGGGAGAGCCCGACGCCGCCGCCGAGATGTGGCGGATGGCGACCTCGCTGCTCCCCAATCACTACGGCATGCTGGTCGAGGCGGCTCGCTTCTTCGGGAAGGTCGGTCTCTGGGGGGAAGCGGACTCCCTGCTCTCCAGGGCCATCGCCGTCAGCCCGAGCGACCCGATCGCCTATCAGGTTCGGGCCGAACACCTCCTGCGGCAGGGCCTGGGCCGCGAGGCACACCGCCGCGCCCTGCAGGGGCTCGCAGCGGCGGGCCCCGACCGCGCCCTGTGGGCTCTGGTTTCGGAATCATACGTCGCGAAGGGGGATCTGGACGCCGCGGTGAGGGCACGCCACGCGGCTTTGGCCCAGGATCCGACGTCAGCGCAGGATTGGGGCCGCCTGGCAGACCTCCTGGAGGCCATGGATCGTCCAGAGGAGGCGAAGGCCGCCCGGGCCAGGGCGACGGAGTCCGCCGCGGCCACCGATGCTCCTGGAGGTACCACGTGAAGCTGCTCGCATCCCCCCTTCGCTCGGTTCGGAGTGCAGTGCTGCTGTCCGCGCTGTTGGCCGCGGTCTTCTCAGCCAATTCCCTGCGCAACGACTTCGCCTACGACGACAACCACATCATCACGGAGAACACGGCGATCCAGAGCCTGGAGACGCTTCCGGATGCGCTGGTGTCGCCCTATTGGCCAGGACGATTCGGTCGGGAGCTGGGCCTTTGGCGGCCGACGACCACGCTGCTGCTGGGGTTGGAGTGGGCGGTCGCCGGGCCCGACCCGCTCCTCTACCACCTGGTCAACGTGGTGGCCCATATCGTGACGACCGGACTGGTCGTTCTCGTGCTCGCGGAACTGATGACGCTCTCGGCTGCCTTCGTGGGTGGCCTCGTCTTCGCCGTCCACCCCGTCCACGTCGAGGCGGTGGCCAACGTCATCGGGATCGCCGAGATCCTCCCGGCCCTGCTGTTCCTGTTGGCGTGCCTCGTGCACCTCCGGGGGACGGAACGGACCTCCTGGCCAAGGGCGCTGGTCATGGGCGCCCTGTACGCCACGGCATTCGGCGCCAAGGAGTCCGCCGTGACGCTTCCTGGGGTCATCTTCCTTTTGGACGCAGCGCGGCAGCGTCTGGCACCGGTGGATCTGCCCGCATACGTGCGCGACCGCTGGAAGGTGTACCTCGTCCTGGTCGCGGTGGCCTCGGCCATGCTCATCGCGCGCCTCCAGGTCCTCGGGAGTATCGCCAACCCCTTCGGTCCGTTGGGGGCCGACCTCCTCGCGGAGGTTCCCAGGATCTGGACGCTTGGCGAGGTGTGGAGCAACTACGTCCGTCTCATGGTCCTGCCTTTGGATCTGTCGGCGGACTATTCACCCGGCGTCATCCCCATCTCCCTGGGTTGGCACGCGGCGAACCTGGTCGGGGTCTTCCTGGCTCTGGCCACGTTGGGGGGTGCGTGGGCGGCGTGGCGACGGCCGGCGATGGAGAAGGGCAAGGATACCGCGAGGGTAGCGGGCTTCGGGGTCGTCTGGTTTCTCATCACCATCTCCCCGCTGGCGAACGTGTTCTTCATTTCCGGCGTCCTGCTGGCCGAAAGAACGCTGTACCTCCCGTCCGTGGGCTTTGCCGCCGCTCTGGGCTGGCTGGTGGTTCGCCTCGCCCGGGAGCGGCGTACCCTGGCGGTCGTCACGCTCACCGCACTGCTCACGTTCATGGGGTGGCGGACCTGGACGCGGAACCCGACGTGGAGGGACAACTTCACCGTGTTCGGGACGCTCATCGCGGACTACCCGCACTCGGGTCGTTCCCAGTGGGTTCTCGGGGACCTCTTCTTTCAGCAGGGACGGCCGCATCAGGGGTTGGTCTCCTACCGGGCCGCCATCAACATCCTCGGGCCCCACTACCAACTCATCACGGAGATCTCGAAGAAGCTCATCGACGCCGGGTACTACGAGGCCGCCGAACACCTCCTCTTGTTCACGTGGCGAGACTCCCCGGGGTTCGCTCTCGCACCGGGCCTCCTGGCGGTCGTCTATTCCCAACGGGGCATGCCGGAGGAGACCGAGATATACTGTCGCATCGCCCTGGCCATCGACGGGGATGACGCCGTGCGGGAGCACCTTCTCGCGTGGGCGTTGGCTGAGCAGGGCAGGTGGGAGGAGGCCGCCACGGCGCGACAGGCCGCCATCGCACTGGGAGAGGGCGAACACTGGGAGCAGTGGGTTTCCCTGGCCCATTACCGAGCCCAAGCCGGGGACACCGTGGCGGCCCGGACCGCCCTCGACTCGGCGCGGGTCAGGGCAGGGACCAAACGGGCGCTCCAAGAGGTGGATTCGCTGGCCGGGACCCTGCGCGCCGGCACGTTCGCCCCGCCGGACACAGTGTCGCCCGGGTCGCCGACAGGTCCGTAAACATTTGACGTCTTCTTTCTTGCATTTCGACGGCAACCTTGCAGAATCCCACAGTCCCGGGTCGTCAGCAGGGGGTCCGGCACGTGATGAGAATATCCATAAATCGTTGTGCGACAATGAGGTACGGCGGACTGAAGGGATCTGGACCCCCACTTGCACTTTCCCATGCCGTTGCAGTGGCCTGTTCTACTTCACACCTGGAGTTGAAAATGCGGGACAACAACAAGGGTTTCACCTTGATCGAGCTCCTGATCGTGGTCGTGATCATCGGTATCCTGGCGGCTATCGCCATTCCGAAGTTCTCCGCCACCCGGGAGAAGGCGTATTTCGCCGCCATGAAGTCGGACCTCAAGAACCTGGCTTCCCAGCAGGAGATCTACTACGCCGACAATTACTCGTACACCAGCGTCACCACGGACCTGGCCTTCACCAACTCTGAGGCCGTGACGGTTACCATCGCTGCCAACACCACGGGCTGGTCCGCTTCTGCGACCCACTCCGCCCTGGGTACCTCCGAGGGCTGTGGTATCTACTACGCAGGTGGTACGGCGCCCACCGTCGGCACAGCGACGCCGACGTCTCCGGGCGAGATGGCCTGCACTCGGTAAAGCAGGCTTTGCGCCCGCTCATTCGCGGGTGTGACGAGCAACTGGTCAGCGGCGGCCCGGGGACTTGTCCTCGGGCCGCCCGACCAGAGGTCTCCCGGGGGCACCGAAGCCTCCTTCCCCGCCAACCACACGAGAGGGTGCCATGAACTCGAAGCGCTCGGGCTTCACGCTCATCGAGCTCCTCATCGTGGTGGTCATCGTCGGAATCCTGGCTGCCATCGCCATCCCCAAATTCACGGCGGTTCGGGAGAAGGCGTTCTTCGCGTCCATGCAGGCCGACCTCAAGAACCTGGCGAACCTTCAGGACGTGTACTACAACGACAACTACTCCTACAGCACGGATCCGAACGTTCTGGACTTCTGGAGTTCCGATGGCGTCGTGGTGACCTTCTCGGAAGGGACCAACACCGGGTGGTCCGCCACGGCGTCGCACCTGGGGATACCTGGCGAGTCCTGTGGCGTCTATCACGGTGGAGCCGCCCAGGTGACGCCGGCCGTCGTCCCCGATCGGGTGCAGTGCAGCAACTGAGTTGAAGTCGGGATCCCGTCGGCGCACGGCTTCTTGCCTCTCCGAGGGCGTGTCGCCCACCTTCCGGACGATGGATCCCACCTCCTCCTGAGGCTCTCGTGAGTCATCCCACGCCCCTTCGCCGCGAACTCCTGCTCTCGTTCGGTGCGCTCTTCGCCGGGGCGGTGCTCCTCGCCGGTGCGGGGCTCGTCGTCCTCCTGCCTGTTCTGGCGTCCCCCGCGGAGGCCGTGGCGTTCGTCGTCGTCCTCGTGGTCGCCGACCTGGGCGTGCTCTTCGTCTTCGGTGGTGCCCTGGTCCGGCGCAGCGTGATCGCGCCCATGGAACATCTGGCGGGAGATGCCCAGCGGATTGCGGAGGGAGACCTGCACCATCGCACCGGCGGGTCGGGGAGCCGCGAGTTCGATCAACTCGGCCTGAGCATCAACGCCATGGCCGACCGACTCATCGCCGACCAGCGGCTCCTGGCCGAGAACGTGGCGTCCCTGGATCGCACGAACGAGGAACTCGTGCTGGCTCGGGATCAGGTGATCCAGGCCGCGCGGCTGGCGTCGGTGGGCACCCTGGCCGCCGGCATTGCCCATGAGGTGGGCAATCCCCTCGGGGCCATCATGGCCTTCGCCGACGTCGCGAAGGCCCGCGCCGATCGAGCCGGTGGAGATACGGAGTTGTTGGACTCCATCAGGCAAGAAGCCCAACGCATCGACCGGATCGTGCGGGGTCTCCTCGACTACGCCCGCCCCAGCGCCGCGGATGTCGGCCCCAGCCCTCCCAAAGAGGTAGTCGAACGCGTGCGCGATCTCCTCGAGAGTCAGGGAAAGCTCGACCACGTGACCCATGACTGGCTCCTGGACGAGGAGGTTCCCGACGTGGTGATGGAACCGCAACGATTGGAGCAGGTTCTGGTGAACCTCGTCCTCAACGCCCTCGACGCCCTGGAAGGCACCGACGAACCGAGGGTCGTGGTGAGGCTGTGGGCGGAGGAGGGGGGTGTGGCCCGCCTTCCGTTCCGACGTGCAGAGGACCCCCCGGGCATCAACTACAAGCACCGGCGTCGGGTCTCGAAGGACGAAGGGGGCAAGGGGATCGATCCCCTCTTTACTGCGCCGTTGGTGGCCGTTCTGGAGGTGGAAGACAACGGGCCCGGTATAGCGGGCACCATGTTGGATCGAGTGTTCGATCCGTTCTTCACCACGAAGGAGCCGGGCAAGGGCACGGGTCTGGGGCTTTCCATTTGTGCCCGATTGGTGGAGGGTATGGGTGGGCGCATCACCGTGGCCAACAAGGACGATGGTGGGGCCCGCTTCACCATCCGTCTTCCGGGGACGCTGGTCTTCCCGAACGAACATCACGACGTGCGCGAGTCCTAGCGCGGGCTGCTCGGAGCAACCAATGAAGATCCTCATCATCGACGACGACTCCGGCCTGCGGAAATCGCTGGCCCTGATCCTCGCGGACGCGGGGTACGAGGTCGTGCAGGCGGACGACGGGATATCCGGCCTGGCGGTAGCCGCGGATCAGTCCCCCGCGTTGATCCTGTGCGACGTGCGCATGCCGCGTCTCGACGGACTGGGCTTTCTGGAGCGTTACCACGAAGAGGGAGGCGAGGCCCTCATTCTGGTCATGACCGCCTACGGGAGCTTGGACATGGCCGTCGAGGCGATGAAGCGGGGGGCCTACGACTATCTGCCCAAGCCCTTCGGCGCCGACGAAGTCCTTCTCACGGTGCGCAAGGCGGAGGAACGAGAGAGCCTTCGGCGAGAGGTAGGCCGCCTTCGCCAGGAGGTTCGCGCGGATCGGAGGTTCAGTGAGATCATCGCGGGTTCGGGTGGAATGCGCCGTGCGCTGGACGTGGTGGAGAAGGTGGCGAAGCACGATTCGCCCGTCCTCCTCATGGGGGCCAGCGGAACGGGTAAGGAGCTCGTGGCTCGTCTGATTCACCGTGAGAGCCCCAGGGGGCAGGGGCCCTTCGTTCCGGTCAACTGTGGCGGTATTCCGGAGCAGCTCCTCGAGTCCGAGTTCTTCGGCTTCGTGAAGGGAGCCTTCACGGGCGCTGACCGGGAGAAGGAGGGCCTCTTCGAAGCGGCCGATGGGGGAACGCTCTTCCTGGACGAAGTGGGCGAGTTGCCCGCCTCGTTACAGGTCAAGCTCCTGAGGGTCCTTCAGGAGGGGGAGGTTCGGCGGCTGGGCTCCACGGAAACCAAGCGGATGGACGTCCGCGTCATCTCGGCCACGAACCGAGATCTCGAATCCGCCGTGGAGAGCGGAGACTTCCGTGACGACCTCTACTACCGTTTGGCCGTGGTGCCCATTCTGCTGCCTCAGCTCCGCACGCGGCGGGATGAGATTCCGGCGCTTGCCCTCCACCTCATGGAGCGCCACAGGCAGCGCCTGGGCATCCAGGTCGAGGGCATCGCCCCGGACGCGATGGAGGTCTTGCTGACCTATGGCTGGCCCGGAAACATCCGGGAGCTGGAGAACGTGCTGGAGCGGGCCATGGTCCTGGCGGATGGTCCCCGAATCACACTGGAAGACCTGCCGGAGTCCGTCCGACGCCCGACGCCGGAGGGTCCCGGGCTCTCCGCAGACACGGACGACCTCTCGGTGAAGCGGCATGGGGCGCGTCTCGAAAAGCACCTGATCCAGCTCGCGCTGGACCGCACCGGTGGGAACAAGACCCAGGCGGCCGAGCTTCTCGAGCTCTCGCCCCGGGCCCTCCGCTACAAGATCCAGGAGTACGGCATCGGATAAAGGCCCGTAGAGGCATGGGTGCGCCCGAAAGAGGGGCCCATCATGGTCCATGCGAAACGGCCACACCCTGCTCGAACTCTGTGTCGTCCTTCTGTTGGCGGCGCTCGCCGCCTCGGTGGCGCTTCCTGCCGGCAGGCATCTCCATGACACGTTCGCGGTCGTCGCGGGGCGCGATGCGCTTGCCGGTCTCATCGCCGAGGCGCGTGCCATGGCCCCCGGCAATGGGGGCGCTTCGGTCCACCTCCGCGACGGACCTTGGCGCGCCTGGGCTGAGGCTGGCGGTACCTGGCTCCGGTCGGTGGAGTTGTCCCGTGATCTGGGTGTCACGGTCGTGTTGCCCCGCGGACGCCGCTCCCTGGACCTGCAGTTCGATGTCCTCGGGCTCGGGCAGGTGGCCAGCGAGACCGTCGTGCTTCAGCGAGGGGACAGTCGGCGGGCGCTGATCGTATCGAGCTACGGAAGGGTCAGGCGCCCGTGACCAGGTCGGGCTTCACGCTGGTGGAGATCCTCGTGGCGGTAGTCATCCTCGAGGTCGGCCTTCTGGGGGTGGTGGGCACCCTCTGGCTGGCATCCCGGACGGTGACCCGGGCCGAGCTCCTGGAACGCGGTGTCGAGGTCATGGAGGGGGTCTACGACTCACTCGCGGGGGAACCCACGGCGTCGGACGGGACCAAGTCGGTCGACCTCGGGCAGGTGGAGTGGTTCGTCAGTGGTCGGGATCTGCGCCTGGAATTTCGTGACGTCGCCGGCGACACCGTGGCCCGCATCGACGCTCGGCTTCCCAGCGTGGGACTCCGACCATGAGGCGGCGCGTCGATGGGATCACGGTCGCCCGCGACGCCGACGGGGTGTCGGTGCTCGAGGCCGTGGTGGCTCTGCTGCTGGGATTCCTCCTCATCGCCCTCATCCTGTCGGTCCTTTCCAGGCAGAGGGAAACCGTCGCCGTCCTCGGGGAACGGGCGGAGGCGCTGGCCACGGGACGCACGGTGCGCACCCTCCTCCGCCGGGAAGCGCGGGCGATGGGCATGGACGCCTGGGGCTTCTCGTCGGACTCGTTGTCCATCCGGGCGTTCCGGGGCATGGGTACCGTCTGTCCCCACGCCGCGGGAGGGCTCGTGGTCCCCGTCACCTCCAGAGGAGTGAGGGGGCCTGACCCGAGCAAGGACTCCGTGATGGTGGTCACCGCGGAGGGGGCGGTGCTCTACCGGGGTCTGATGCGGGTCCAGGGGGGCGCTGGGGTTTGTGTCGTGGCGGGAGGCGCGGGGTCCTGGGATGTCTGGACCGTGTCCGACACGGTGCCTCCGGGTGTGATCCTTGTGCGGTATTTCGAGCGGGGCTCCTATCACCTCTCGGTGAGTGCGCTTCGATATCGCAGGGGTAGGGCCGGACGGCAGCCCCTCACTCCGGAGACCCTGCGGACCCCGGAGAGCCGGTTCACCCACGGTGGGGTCGGCCTACATGCCCATCTTCTCCCCAAACGCCGGTCGACGGCTGTTCCGGTGGATGTCTTCATCGGGCGTGGCGGGCCATGAAGTCGCCTCTCGGGAGGGAAGGGACCGTCCTGGCGTTGGCCCTGCTCGTCCTGGTGGCGCTGCAGGTCCTGGCTCACGGGGTTCTCATCATGGCTCGCGCGGAGCGGGCCGCTTCCCTGGCCGGTCTGCGTGTTCTCCAGGCTCGGGTCGGCGCCGACGCCGGCGCCATGGAAGCGGTGGAGGCGCCGAAGGCCGGTTGGGACTCCATCGGACCCCTGGGGACGACCCCGGTCGTGACCGGTTCCCTGCGGGGACATCCGTTCTCGGGCCGCGTTGGGCGCCTCTCAAGGGAGTATTGGCTCACCGAGGGGCAGGGCCGATCCATGGGACAGGCCTGGGGCGTGACGACACGGTACCTGGTTTGGATCATGGATCCCTTCGGGAGGGTGATGGCCGCGAAGGGGGGGGCTGAGGCGGGGGGGACGATGCCTTCGCCGGCGGCGGTGGATTTCGATCCCGATCGACCGCCCTTTTGTGTGCCGTGGCAGCCCGCCGTCGACTCCCTTCTGTCACCGGCGGTCTGGGGCAGCGCCGTCCCCATCTCCCGCACAGCCTCCGGGGAGCCGGCCCTTGGCCACCTCGGGGCTTCGGAACTCGCGTCACTTCTGCCGGCGCTCACGGCCACGTACGGAACGCCGATGACAGTGTCACGGCTGGGGCGCTGCGATCAAAGCGTCGCCTGGAACTGGGGGGATCCCATCACCCCCGGCAGCCCTTGTGGAGACCATTTGGTCGGTTGGTCCGCCCCTGGTGATCTCGTGCTTCAGGACGGAGTGGGGCAGGGGCTGCTTTCCGTCGGCGGTGATCTGACGTTGAGGGGCACCCGTTTTGACGGGGTCGTCCTCGTAGGCGGGTCACTCGCGCTCGAGGATGATGCCGAGGTGCGGGGGATGGTCCGCGTGGGTGACGACCTGAAGGTCCTGCCGGGGAGCCGGATCCGCGGCTCGCCCTGCCGGGCGCTGCGGGCGCTGGAGGCATTTCGAAGCCCCCTGCAGCGACCCGTGCGAATCCTGGAGGCAGGGGTGATCGAGGAGTCCGGCTAGGGCGTGCGCGCCATGGGGCTTCCCCGGACGACGTCCTATGCCGGAGAGGCAATATCCTGCCCGCGAGCGGGGACCCGCACTGTTTGCACGTGTCGGCAAAAAAGTGGCGGTGGCTGTCCTTTACGGGGGCAGGAACCCGCGTGATTATTGCTCGTGCGGGGTGGCACGCAACTTGGTGTAGAAACCCGCGCAGGCATCTCGCACCCCCCGGGGAACGATTTCATGAGGCAGTCCCGCTTCGGATTCAGCGTCATCGAGTTGGTCATCGCGTTGCTCATCGGGGGTATCCTGACGAGCATCGCCCTGTCCAGCTATGGAAACGCCCAGGGTCGATTCGCGGTGCGGGGCGCCAGGGATACGTTCGCCTCCCTTCACGCCAGGGCGAGGGCACAGGCCATCGAGAAAGGTGCCACCGTGCGCCTCATGGTGGACGTGACGGGGGACAGCATCTTCTTGTTGTCCGGCGGGACGAACCTGGAGACCATCCATTTTGCCGACGAATTGCACGTGGACATCCGGTCTTCCGCCGGGAACCTCCGCCTCTGCATGAATTCCCGTGGGTATGCCGATACCGCCTGCAACAGCTTCACCACTCCCCCCACGGTGACGTTCTGGCAGAACGCCGACTCGACCTCCGTGAGCATCCTCCCCTTGGGACAACTGGTGTACTGAGATGACCTTCGAACCTCAGTCCACCGCGTCCTTCATGGACACTCCGGTGGCGTCGCCACGGATCCATAGAAGCGCCGGTTTCAGCATGGTGGAGGTCATCATCGCCATCGTGGTGCTGGCGGTGGGCGTCCTGGGCATGGCGGGAACCACGGCCTATATCGTTCGACAGATCACTCTGGCCGACGTGATGACGGAGCGGTCCGTCGCCCTTCAGACCGTGATCGAGCGGGTCCAGTCCATCCCGTTCGCCAGCGTGGGATCCGGGTCCGACAGCGTCGGGGTCTTCGCCGTCTCGTGGTCGACGGTGGCCGAATCGTCCACCTCCAGGTTGGTCACCGTCGTGACCACGGGGCCTGGCCTCACCACGTCACCGGGCAACGCCTTTCCTTTCCTCGGTCCCAACGTGGCGGACACCTTCGAATACAGGGTGATCAGCCGATGATCACCGACCGCCGTGGCTTCACGCTCGTGGAACTGATCGTCGTCACCGTGCTGGGCGCGCTGCTCGTCATGGCGTCGCTGGAAATCCTCATCACGAACCAGCGCACGTACACGGCACAGACGGCCCAGATCCAGGGGCAGCAGGCCACCCGTGCCGGCGTGGACGTTCTGTTCAACGAGCTGCGCGAGATCAGCGCCCAGGGGGGTGATCTCCTGGCCATGGGCTCGACGTCGTTGTCGGTCCGGTCCATGAGGAAGTTCGGGGTCGCGTGCCTCGTCACGAATACGAGCCCGCCCGTGATCAGGGCGCTGAAGGTCGGGGATTGGTTCGCGATGGAGGACTCGGTCTTCGTCTTCGCGGACAACAAAACCACGCTCAGTTCAGACGATCGCTGGATCGCAGCCCGCCTGCAGGGGGCGGCCGTCGACACCACCGTCACCTGCGGCTCGGCGAAAGCCCAGAATCTGACGTTCGCAGGCCAGGCCGCCCTCTTCACGGCGGACAGCGTCCGGACCGGGGCCGCCATCCGGAGCTTCACGCGATACCGGTACGGGCTCATCACCTACGCCGGGGACCCCTATCTGGGGCGAACCGATGCCGGTGGCAACACGGTGCCCATGGTCGGGCCCCTGAAGGCGTCGAACGGAGTCTCGTTCGTCTACATGGATTCGGTCGGAACCGTCACCACGACGGCGAACAAGGTCCGCCAGATCCAGGTCACCATCCGTACGGCTTCAGGAGTCGTCAACTCCGTCGGGAATACGGTGTCCGATTCCATTACCGCCCTCATCTACACCAGGAACTGAATGAACGCGGGCGCCCTCCCGGTTCCAGGAGCAACCATGACTACATACGCAAACCGAAAAGGATTCGCCCTTCCAGCCGCCATCGGTGCGCTGGTCATCGTGGGCGTCCTGGTGACCGGCGGCTTCTACATGGCCCGTCAGGAGGTGCGGATCGGGGTGGCGAGCAAGTTCTCCGCCATGGCCGTGAACCTGGCCCAATCCGCGGCCAACGACGTGCTGGTGAACGAGACCAGGGCCCTGGCGGCGCTTCCCATCTGGGGAGACACCACGCTGGTGGACACCCTGAGCGGCGGCGTGGTCACCGTGGAGGTGACGAGGCTGGCTTCGCGCATCTTCTTCGTGGACGCCTCCGCGGTGGTCACCGAGGGTGGGGCCCTGTGGGCCGGAGCCACGCGTCGCGTGGGTCTGGTGACGCGTATGACCAGCGCGAGCATGGAGCCCCCGGCAGCCCTCACCACCCAGGGCAGCCTCACGGTGGGCGGCAGCTCCATCGTGAACGGAAACGACAGCATCCCCACCGGGTGGGGTGAAGCGTGCGACGAGACGGCACTTCGCAACAAGCCGGGGCTCATGATCGACGACACGACGCAGATCAAGACCTCAGGGGGCAAGTTCGACGTCTCGGGGAATCCTGCGATCTTCCAGGATCCCACCATCACGGTTGAGCGCCTGCTGCAGTTCGGTGACATGGATTGGGACGACCTGACGGCCATGGCTGAGAAGATCTTCACCAGCGACGGACCCTACAACAACGTACGTCCCGACTCCGTCGCAGCCGGCGGTGGCGCCTACACGTGCAACGAGTCCATTTTGACCAATTTCGGAGACCCTCGGAGTCCCAGCGGGGTCTGCTCGAACTACTTTCCCATCATCTATGCCACCGGCAACCTCAAGTTCACCGGGGGGTACGGGCAGGGAATCATGCTGGTCGAGGGGGACCTCGACGTCCAGGGTGGCTTCGAGTTCTTCGGACCGGTCTTCGTGAAGGGCGAGCTCTCCACGGAGGGCACGGGGGGGCACTTCAACGGCGGCGTGGTGGCGGCCAACGTCGATCTCGGCACGAGCACCGTGCTGGGGAACGCGCTGGTGTCCTTCTCCAGCTGCTCCGTGGAGCGGGCCGTCCTGAACAACCAGGCCCTGACCAAGGTGCGGCCGCTGGCCATGCGGGGCTGGGTGGATTTGAGCGCGGTCATCAACAACTAGAAGCAGCAGGTGTGAGCGCCAAATGTTTACCAATTCTTGCGAATAACCCGTTGGGCACATTATTCTTGACAAGTCTGGATTTTCGGTAGTAAGCTGATCACGAAATTTGTGGGAAATTTGTTCCCTCTTCCTCTCGACGAGAGTGCGCATGGGACTCTTCGGACGTAAGAAGACCTCCATTGGCCTGGACATCGGCTCTGGGTTCGTGAAAGCCGTCGAGGTCGACTACTCCGGCGACCAACCTGAAGTGGTCCGCGT
>DATHZE010000091.1:0-5057 GCA_035458765.1 Longimicrobiales bacterium | reverse complement strand
TCGGGACCTTCCGGCATGTGGATCGCGCCCGGGGGGAACGGGTATCCAAAGTGCGTCCACCCTCCAGGAGCATCATGTGACGGCGTCTCCACGAATCCTCCGCCTCCCCGTCGTTCTCGCGCTCGCAGCGAGCCTGTCAGCGTGTGCCAAGCCGACGCCGCAGAACCCGTTCACGGCTCAGGGGGGCGGACGCGGCGAAGGCTCCATCCAGGTCCGGGTCGAGAACCAGAACTTCGGCGATGCCACCATCCACGCCGTCCGGGGAGGCGAGCGCATCCGTCTCGGCATTGTCACCGGCAAGTCGGAAAAGACGTTCACGCTGCGGTGGAATTTTTCGCTGCCCCTGGAGTTCGAGATCCACCTCATCGGGGGGCAGGGATGCGGCGTACGCCCCATGAGCGCGGACCCCGGTGACCGCGTCTGGGTGCGGATTCCCAACCAGATCGGCTCCTCACCGTGCTATTCGGGCAAGAGCTGACCCTCTTCCGAGGAGGCTCACGTGATTCGCAGAATCTCCACCTCCGCCGTCATCACGACTGCCCTGGGGGGACTGCTGCTCGCAGCGGGGTGCGCAACGGCCACGGCCCAAAAGGACAGCAACCCGTTCAGCCAGGATCTGGCCGATCGCAACGAGGTCCGGATCCAGGTCATGAACTTCAACTTCTCCGACGCCACCGTGTGGGCCTTGGTGCGCGACGGCCGGCGCACCCGCCTCGGCTACGTGACGGGAAAGACCGAAGCCGTGTTCACGATGCCATGGACCATGCCCGAGCCCCTGCGCCTGGAGTTCGACCTGCTCGCAGGCGTGCGGTGCATCACCGAACAGATCGTGGTGGACCCAGGGGACATCCTCGAACTCCAGATCTCCGTGGACCCCAGTTCGGATCCACAGTGCAGGTAGGGGGCGCGAGCTAGGGGTACACGCGACACGGATCGCATTCCGCCGAGAACGCGGCGCACGCCTCGTCCACTCCTTCCAGGATGCCGTCCACGGAGGCCCCCCCGTCGATGCCCTCCCGGAGCCCGGCGTGTCCCCAGAGGATGTCGATGGGCATGAGACGCTCCTCGTATTCATAGGGCGGCGGACGCCACGCGAAGTCGTCGGGCGACTGGTCCCTCATGGCTCGGAAAAGGGAGACCGCGGCACGGACGGACCGGAACGCCCGCCGGTCCACCACATGGATCTGCACGCCGCCGCAAACCTGGCCGACGTGCTTCTGGAAGGTCGGCTCGAAGTAGCACGGCCGCAGCACCGCCCCGGCCACATCCCCAGGGGGCACGGCCTCCACCAGCGCGTAGGGATCCAGATACGGCGCGCCCACCAACTCGAAGGGCTTCGTGGTCCCCCGCCCTTCCGAAACGTTCGTCCCCTCCACGAGCACCATCCCCGGATACACCACGCACGAATCCGACGTGGGGAGATTGGGGCTGGGAAGAACGTAGGGGAGCCCGGTGTCCTCCCAGAACATCTCCCGACGCCATCCGTCCATGGGGATCACCTCGAGGTCGCACCCGATCCCCCGGGCCTCGTTGAGCCAACGGGCCAGCTCGCCGGCGGTGCAGCCGTGACGGAGGGGGACGGGGTGAAGCCCCACGAAGGACTCGAAGCCGGCGCGTAGCACGTCGCCCTCCAGGACCACGCCGCCGATGGGGTTGGGGCGATCCAAAACGACGAACCGAACGCCTGCCTCGGCGCATGCTTCCATGGCCAGCGCCATGGTCCACACGAAGGTGTAGACCCGAACGCCCACGTCCTGGAGGTCGAAGAGGAGGACCTCGAGCCCCGCCAGCATGTCGGATGTGGGCTTGCGGACGTCGCTGTACAAGGAGTGCACCGGAAGCCCCGTACGCGGGTCCGCGTAGTGCTCCGACTCGATCATGTTGTCCTGCTTCTCGCCCCGGGCTCCGTGCTGTGGGCCGAAAAGAGCGCGCAATTGGAAGCCCGCTCCCACAAGGGCGTCCACAGACGGGACGAGACCGGCGGTGACCGAGGCCGGATGCATGATGAGGCCGGCGGCGGCCGTGCGCAGATGGGCGCCGGCGTCCCCGGCCACCAGCCGGTCCAGGCCCGTCCGCACGAGAGGCTTTTTGGTCATGGCGCCGAAGATAGCGAGGCGCGCCCCTTCTTGCCTCCTCACAGCGGAGGCCCGATGCTACGCCCCGTATGAAGGCACACACACTGTCCGTCACGGCCCTGGCCACACTCCTGTCGGTGAATCCTCTGGTGGCTCAGAGCCACCCGGGCAACGGGAGCGCCGTCCACTATCCCGCGGATCCCACCGCCCTGCCCCGGCCGACTCTGGCGGCGCAGCGTATCGAGGTGCCCATCCGCATCGATGGCCATCTGGACGAGGCCATCTGGCTCCACGCCGATTCCACCACCACGGACTTCATCCAGGTTCAGCCGAATCCCGGGTATCCGGCTTCGCACGCCACGGTGGTCCGCATCCTCTACGATGAAAAGACGCTCTACATCGGGGCCACCTTGTACGAGGACGAACCCGACAGGCTCATCGTGCCGGGGCTCGAGCAGGACTTCTCCACCCACGATTCGGACATCCTCGGCATCGCGATAGATACCTACCACGACAAGCAGAACGGTTTCCTCTTCGCCCTCAACCCGGCGGGCGCCCTGTGGGATGCCCAGACCTTCAACGATGGGCGGGACGTGGCGCTGGCTTGGGAAGGCATCGTGGACGTGCGCACGTCGGTGGGCCCGGATCGATGGACCGTGGAGATGGCCGTCCCCTTCGCCACCCTGCGCTACAACCCGACCCAGGGGGAACAGGTGTGGGGGATCGCGTTCTCCCGCCGCATCCGGCACCTCAACGAGGAGTCGAACTGGGCGCCCACCGAACGCCAACACAAGCTCTACAAGTTCTCCTTGGCCGGCACCCTCACGGGTCTGCGGGATCTCGGGAAGGGTCGCAACCTGTGGGTGAAGCCGTACGTCCTGGGCAGCCGTTCGACCCTCCACGGCACACCCGAGGCAGCCAACCATGCCGACGGCGGTCTCGACGCCAAGTGGGGCGTGACGCCCCGGATGACGCTGGACCTCACGGTCAACACCGACTTCAGCCAGGTGGAGGTGGACCAGGAGCAGGTGAACCTGGACCGCTTCAGCCTCTTCTTTCCCGAAAAGCGGGACTTCTTCCTGGAGAACGAAGGTACGTTCGCGTTCCAGGACGTGGTCATGCGGAACTACCGCGCCGGGTCGTCCCCCCAGAAGTTCAAGCTGTTCCACTCCCGCCGCATCGGCCTGTCGTCGGACCGCACACCGCTGCCCATCGCCGGGGGAGCGCGCCTGACCGGAAAGGTGGGCGATCGCACCGAGGTGGGACTGTTGGAGATGCAGACCCGAACCGATGGCATCACGGGCGATCCGTCGCGCTTCCTAGCGGAGAATTTCGCCGTGGCCAGGGTGAAGACGCTGGTGGGCGACGCCTCCAACCTGGGCGTCATGTTCGTGAACCGGCAACAAACCGCCGGCGTTGGCCAGCGCGACTACAACCGCAGCGTCGGCGTGGACGGAAACGTCACGCTGTTCGACGACCTGGTCCTCTCCGCGTACGGCGCCCACACCGACGAGATGAGTCCCTCCGGCGACAGCCGATACGCCGCCATGTTCCAGGCGGCGTATCGGAACCCGCTTTGGGACGTTTCGCTTCTGGCGAAGCACATCGGCGACGACTTCAACCCCGGGCTCGGGTTCGTGGATCGGGTCGGGGTACGGCGCCTGTACGCAACCCTGGGGCTCCACCCCCAGGTGGCGAGCAATCGGGTCTTCGAGTTGAACCCGTACGTCGAAACGGACCTCTACACCAACTTGTCGGGAAGTCTGGAAAGCCGCACCGTTACCGGAGCGTTGGCGGTGGCCTTCACCGACGGCGACATGCTCACGGTGGCGGCGTCCGATCGACACGAGCAGCTCTTCGCCACCACGCCCATCGCCGGCCGGCCCATGCCCCAGGGCGTATACCAGTGGCGCGAGGCCCAGGCCACGTACATGGTGGCGGGCAGCAAGAGACTCTCGGGGATCTTCGCCGTGAGCGGCGGCGACTTCTACGACGGATCCCGCCTCACGTTCTTCGCGTCGGCCCGATTCCGGCCCAGCCCCCACCTCACCGCGGACCTGGGCATCAACCGGAACAACCTCACGTTGAACGGCGCGGACTTCACAGCCGACGTGTACTCGGCGCGCGTGCGGTGGGGCAAGGATGTACGCACGTTCCTCATGGGCTTCGTGCAGTACAACCAGACCACCGAGGAACTCATCAGCAACGTGCGCTTCAACCTGATCCACGCGCCGTTGTCGGACCTGTTCCTGGTGTTCACCGAGCGGCGGTCCCTGGCCGACGGTGTGGCCGAATCGGTCCTGGAGCGTGGGTTGACCCTGAAAGTGACGAAGCTGCTGGCGTTCTAGTGGCCTAGCCCCCGACGCGCGCCGGGGAGGCCCGGTTGTCCCGCGTCCCGTCTCCCAACTGGCCGCTCTGGTTCAGGCCCCAGCAGTACTGGCTGCCACCCGTCGTGAAGCCACAGGTGAGGGCCCCGCCCGCGTACAGGCTCGAGAACGTGAGTTCGCCCGCGACGGGGGAGGGCGCAGACCGATTCTCGTTGGTGCCGTCCCCGAGCTGGCCGTGCAGGTTCTGGCCCCAACAGTACGCCCCGCCACCTGCGAGCAGCGCACAGGTGTGGACAGCGCCGGCGGCCAGACGCACCGGCGAGTCAGGCAGGCCTACCACGGCGGTCGGCCGCGTGCGGGCCTGCGTCGAACCGTCGCCGAGCTGGCCGAAGCTGTTGTCGCCCCAGCACAGGACCCGTTCGCCGCTGATGCCGCAGGTGTGGCGGGTTCCGGCGACCACCGACCGGAACGAACCCGTCACTGGTGTGGGGGCGAGCCGGTCGAGCCGGCTTCCGTCCCCAAGCTGGCCCTGCCCATTGCCTCCCCAGCACGCAAGGGCGCCGGCGGCGCTCAGGCCACAGGTATGCTCCCACCCTGCCACCAGGCTCTGAAACGAACGATCACCGGAAAGGAACGTTGGCACCGAGCGGTCGTC
>DATHZE010000090.1:0-7732 GCA_035458765.1 Longimicrobiales bacterium | reverse complement strand
GGTTCATCATTCGGGGGGTAGTACCGGGGGCTGTTTCCATTCGCGCGACGCGCCTCGGGTACGGCGAGGAGACGCGCGAGATCACCGTGTTGGCAGGACAGACCACGGTGGCGGATTTTTCCCTCGGGCCCGTCCCTCTCGCGCTCACCGGCATGGTCATCACGGCCACGGGAGAGCAGCGCAGGGTCGAAGTAGGAAACGCGGTCACCAAGATCGCGGCGGCCGGCGTCGTCCAGACGCGGGCCATCTCGCAGATCGGCGACCTTCTCACCGCCCGGGCGCCGGGCGTGTTCGTGTCGCCCCCGGTGCAGACCGGGGCGGGCATCCGCATCCGCATCCGCGGGACGAGCTCGCTGTCCCTGACCAACAACCCGATCTACATCATCGACGGCGTCCGGGTGGAAGGAACCACCGGTTCCTCGTCGGTGAGCGTGGGTGGTACCACGCCCAGCCGCGTGGGTGACCTCAACCCCGAAGAGATCGAGTCCATGGAAGTGATCCGTGGACCGTCGGCAGCCACGCTGTACGGCACGGATGCGGCCAACGGTGTCATCGTCATCACCACCAAGCGCGGCGTCGCCGGTCGTCCCCAGTGGACGTACTACACCGAGCAGACCGCCATCATGGATCGCAACGACTATCCCACGGCGTACCGTGGGTGGCGCACGGGTTCCACGTCAGGCACCACCTCGTCGCGCTCCAACACCGTGCAGTGCTTCCTGACCCAGACGGTGTCGGGCACGTGCCAGCAGGACAGCGTCACGGCGTACAACCTGGTGGACGACCCGGAGTCCACGCCCTTCGGCATCGGGTACCGGCAGCAGCACGGGCTCCAGGTGCGGGGCGGGACCGAGACCGTGCGCTACTTCCTCCACGGCGAGTGGGAGGACGAGGACGGCGTCACGAAGGTCCCCGAGTTCGAGAAGAGATACATGGCGGCCCGGGGCCTTTCGCTGACGTCCGACCAGCAAAACCCGGGCAGGCTGAAGAAGGCCACCGCCCGGGCCAACCTGAACATCGCCCTATCGGAACAGATGGACCTGGCGATCAGCGCCGGGTACATCTCGCAGGACCTGAGACTCCCCCGCAGCGACGACTCGGGCACGGCCGGCATCGGGGCCAACATCTTCGGGGGACCCGGCTTCAAGCACAACGTGAACGCCGCAGGCGACACCCTCTACGGCTGGAGGGAGTTCACGCCCCGGGGCATCTACCAGACAGAGACGGCCCAGAGCATCGAGCGCTTCATACAGTCGGTGAGCGGAGACTGGAGGCCCGAGAGCTGGCTGGCGTTCCGCGGCAACTTCGGTATCGACTACATCACCAGGCTGGACACGCAGATCTGCCGTTTCGGTAACTGCGTGCTGACCAACGACAAGCTGGGTTTCAAGCGCGACAACCGCACCAATTTCTACCTCTACACGCTGGATGTGGGCGGAACCGCCAAACGACGGATCAACGAAGAAATGGAGTCGCAGACTTCGGTGGGCGTCCAGTTCTACCGAAACATCTTCGACGCCAACTACACGCTCGGCAGCGCGCTTCCTCCAGGCGCGGTGTCGGTGAGTGACGCCGCGGTCAAGAGCGCCGATGAGAGCACCAGCGAGAGTCGCACGCTGGGCGCCTATGTCGAGCAGCGTGTCTCGTTCCGGGACCGGCTCTTCGTGACCGGTGCCGTGCGCTCGGACAGGAACAGCGCCTTCGGCGCAGACTTCAAGACGGTCTTCTATCCGAAGTTCTCGGCTTCTTGGCTGCTTTCCGACGAGTCTTTCTTCCCCGCGCTGGAGTGGGTGAATCAGTTCCGCTTCCGCACCGCGTACGGGGCCTCGGGCGTACAGCCCGGCACCACCGACGCGGTCCAGTACTACACGACGACACAGGTGGTCGGGGAGAGCGGTGAACAGACGGGCCTGATCTTCAGCACGCTGGGCAACGCCAACCTGAAGCCCGAGCGCTCCACGGAGTTGGAGGTGGGCTTCGACGCCACCCTCTTCGACAATCGGTTCTCGGCGGAGGTGACCTACTACACCAAGACGTCCAAGGACGCCCTGGTGAGCCGCATTCTGCCCCCGTCCCTGGGGACAGGAGCCACAGCCCGCTTCGAGAACCTGGGCGAGGTGAGCAACAAGGGGTGGGAGATGCTCTTGGACGGCCAGATCCTGAGGGGCGGCCTGGAGTGGAACGCCACCCTGAACGCCTCCACCAACGAGAACGAGCTGGTGAGCCTGGGCGGGCTGCCCAACATCGTCAGCAGCTCCACTCTCCAGCAGCGTGAAGGCTACCCGCTGAACGGGTGGTGGCAGCGCCGCCTGATGGGCTGGGACGACAAGGACGGGAACGGCATCATCACGTACAACGCCGACCCGGCGCTGAGCGAGATCATGGTGAGCGACACCGCCGAGTACCACGGGCGCTCCGCTCCCAAATGGGAGGTCGCCCTCACCAATGGATTCGCGATGTTCGATGGGCAACTGCGCCTGGACGCCATGATCGACTACAAGGGCGGCCACCTGGTGTACAACAACACCGAACGCATCCGGTGCGCCAGCCGCTTCAACTGCTCGGGGCTGATCAACCCCGAGTCGTCGTTGTTCGAGCAAGCACGCACGGTGATGGTGCGGGAACACCCCAACCGTTCCACGGCGGGCTTCTTCGAGAAGGGGGATTTCCTGCGCTTCCGCGAGCTTTCAATGACCGTGACGCCGCCCAGCGGTTTCGCGGGCGGTGTGCTCGGGGCGCGCACGGTCACGGCCACGCTGGCCGCCCGCAACCTCGGCATGATCTGGACCCGATACACCGGGCTGGATCCGGAGGCGTTCGGCACCACGGGAGACGCACCGTCGTCCTTCCAACCCTTCGGCCCACCCACCTACTTCACGCTCCGACTTTCCTTCGGTTTCTAGGATGACGCCTACCATGACTACCTATCGGAAGGGTCAGGCGACATTCCTCATGTCGCTCGCCATCATGGGCGGCCTGACCGTGTTCACGGCGAGCTGCTCGCCCGACGATATCCTCAGTGTCGAGGATCCCGACATCATCAACCCGAGCAACGTGCAGTCGGCTGCCGGCGCTGATGCCGTGCGCCTCGGCGCATTGTCCCGCTTCAACGGAGCCACCAGCGGAGACGAGAGTCTCTTCCTGTTGGGAGGGCTCTTCGCCGACGAATGGATCAACGGCGACTCGTTCATCGCCCGGCAGGAGATCGACCAGCGGGTGATCACAATCGAGAACACCTTCCTCACCGCGGCGAACCGCCAACTCCACAGAACTCGTCTCGCAGCCCAGCAGGCGGTGGCGCTCCTCCGGGAGTACAGTCTCACGGCTCCCGGGTGGCAACTGGGCGAGATGTTCATGATCCAAGCATACGTCATCAACCTCATGGCCGAGCACATGTGCGACGGCCTGATCATCAGCGACGTGGTGGACGGGCGCGAAGTGTACGGCGAGCCCATGACCACCACGGCGGCCTTCGAGATGGCCTTGAGCCTCACCAACGAGGGGCTCACCGCGGTCACCGCTTCCACCACCAACGATGTGCGCGTGCGAAACGCGCTGGCCCTCACCAAGGGCCGAATCCTCACCAACCTGAACAGGCATGCCGAAGCGGCGGTGGCGGTAGCGGGCATTCCGACGTCGTACCAGTACGTGAACTACCAGTCGCAGACCACGTGGAGCAACGCGTTCTGGACGTGGAACAAGAACTCGCGCCGGTACAGCGTGAGCGACAGCGAGGGAACCAACGGTCTGGACTTCGCCTCGGCGAACGACCCCCGGGTACCGGTGTGCGCCGGGAACGACGCGGCCTGCAAGACCATCGGCGTGACACGCAGCGTTCGCGACGACCTCACCGGCCCGTTCATGGTGCTCATGACCTGGCCGAACCGGGAGGACCCGATCGCCATCATGCAGGGGGTGGACGCCCGCATGATCGAGGCGGAGGCCCAGCTCAAAGCCGGTCAGGCCGAAACCGCACTGGCCACGTTGAATGGAGCCAGATCCACGGTGGCCGGCCTGGAGCCGTTGACCGACCTCGGAACGGCGGACGGACGGCTGCAGCAACTCTTCAGGGAGCGGGCCTTCTGGCAGTACAGTCGGGGCCACAGGACCGGAGATCTGCGCCGCCTCATCCGACAGTACGGAAAGAGCCAGGCCACGGTGTTCCCCACGGGCGCCTGGCACAAGGGAGGCAATTACGGCACCGACGTGGACATGCCGGTGCCGCAGGCGGAACAGAACAACCCCAACCTGGGGATCACCCTACAGACCTGCATGAGCCGCGGGGCATAGCGCGGGCTCCGCAGTCGCAGGAGGCGGGCCGCCGGGGACGTCCCGGCGGCCCGCCGTCGTCTGCGTACGGGGCGTCTCCTCCGTTCCCCGGTCCGGACAAGAGCCGGGCGCGGGCCTGCCGGCGATCCCCTGGACCGTGGTACTCAATTCAGCCCTCGCGCCCACGGTCGCGACCTCGGTGGCCATCCGGGCTTGGATCGGCATCTGGTCGCCTCTGACTTGACACCCCCCGGGGTTGTGAAAGCTTTCACATGGCGGCTGTCCCTCCCCGGCCTCCTACCGGGAGGAATCTCGTGCCTTTCCGCACGCTCAGCACCCGCATTGCCATCCCCGCTGGCTTCTTCGCCCTGGTCAGCGTTGCCGCACTCTCGTTCTTCCTCATCCGCGCCCAGCGGGCCAATGCTCTGGACGAGGCCGTCCTGGGGTCCGAGAGCATCGCCGAGACCATTCTCCTGACCATCGGTCACGAGATGCGCGTCAACGAACGCGACGCCATCCGGGAGATGGTGGCCGCGCTCGGCCGGCAGGACGGCGTGGAAAGCGTCCGCCTCTTCAACAAGGAAGGGCGGATCTCCTTCTCGTCGGACTCCACCGAGGTCGGCCGGACCGTGGACATGCAGGCGGAGGCCTGCGTCACCTGCCACACGGGACCCACGCCCTCGGCGTCGGTGGCCCAGGGGAACCGCTCGCGCCTCTACGAGGACGACGAGGGGCATCGGGTCCTGGCGACCATGCGGGTGATCCCGAACCAAGAAGGATGCCAGGGCGCCCAATGCCATGCTTCTCCCTCGGCGCAGACGGTACTCGGGGTCTTGGACGTGGCTCTGTCGCTGGAACCCGCCGAGGCGCGATTGGCCGCTGCCAGCTGGAATGCATTCCTGTTTTCCTTGCTGGCGGTCAGCTTCATCACCGGCGTCCTCTACCTGATCATATCGCGGAGCATTCGCCGTCCCCTGGACCTCGTAGTGGCGGCGACCCGCCGCGTCGCCGAAGGGAACCCGTCCGTGGAGGTCCCCCGGGGAACCGCCCGGGAGATCGGCATCCTGGCCAGCTCCTTCAATGAAATGGTTGAGCGCCTGAACAGCTCGCGGACCGAATTGGAGGGTTGGGCGGCGACCCTGGAGGACACCGTGGCCGAAAAGGCCCGGGAACTGCAGGACGCCCAGTTCCAGGTGGTTCAGGCCGAGAAGCTCTCGTCGGTGGGCCTCGTGGCCGCGGGCATCGCCCATGAGCTGAACAGCCCTCTCATGGCCATCATCACGTTCACCCACCTGGTGAGGCGTGCCGTTCCGGCCGAATCCCCTGCCCATGAAGACCTCCACATGATCGAACGGGAGGCCAACCGCTGCGCCGGAATCATCCGGCAACTGCTGGACTTCTCCCGGAAACAAGCTCAGGAGCCAGCGACCGAACCGTGCAGGATCGGCGCGGCGGTTGATGGGGCCCTCGATCTCATCAAGGTGGAGATCCAGAACGGCGACATACGGGCCCGCACGAGGATCTCCCCCGACGTGCCCGCCGTGGATGCCAACGGCGTCCAACTCATGCAGGTGTTCGTGAACCTGGTGCTCAACGCGGTCCATGCCATGCCGGACGGGGGCGATCTCGTCATCGAGAGCGACGTGGTTCCCCGCTCCGACTATGCCCACGCCAACCTCCCACCCCACCCTGGTACCGAGTTGGTTCGTACCACGGTGCGCGACACCGGCACCGGAATTCCCACCGAATCCCTCGCGAAGGTCTTCGATCCCTTCTTCACCACCAAACCGGTGGGCAAGGGATCGGGTCTGGGTCTTTCCGTCTCACTGGGAATCGTCCGCAGCTACCGAGGGACCATCCTGGTGGCGAGCGACGGAAGGACCGGTACGACCTTCACGGTGCTGCTCCCGGTCCCGATCAATTCCTCGCACGCGTAGATGCCACAAATGGAAGACGAAACGAACTGGACGGTCCCGCCCAAGGTTCTCGCCGTGGACGACGAGCAGGTCGTCTGCGAGAGCATCCGTCGCGTCCTTACCGCGGAGGGCTACGAGGTCGCCACATCCACTTCTTCCCGCGCGGCACTCGATCTCCTGAAGAAGGAGAGCTACGACCTCCTGCTGTTGGATATCAAGATGCCGGAGATGGACGGCATCGAGATGCTCCGGGCCGCCCGCGACATTTCTCCGGACACCGAGGTCGTGATCGTGACGGGATACGCCACCATCGAAACGGCGGTGGAGGCCATCAAGCTCGGGGCCTTCGACTACCTCGAAAAGCCGGTGAGCCCTCCTCAGCTCCTGGTGGCCACCGCGAGAGCCCTGGAGCGCAAGCACCTGGTGGACCTGACGCGGCGCCTGCGCTCGGAGCTGGAGACGCGCCACCGGATCGGCAACGTCATCTGCTCGTCCCCCGCCATGCGGAAGGTCATGCAGTTGGTGTCCCGAGTGGCTCCCACCACCAGCACCGTCCTCATCACCGGGGAGACGGGAACCGGCAAGGACGTGATCGCACGAGCGATCCACTACAACAGTGCTCGCCGAGACGGACCCTTCGTGGTGGCGGACTGCGCGTCGCTGAGCGAGTCCCTGCTGGAGTCGGAACTCTTCGGTCATGTGCGCGGGGCCTTCACCGGAGCCGTGAAGGAACGGAAGGGGCTGGCCGAGACCGCCCGGGGCGGCACGCTCTTCCTGGATGAAATCAGCACGATCTCGGCGTCCGTCCAAGGCAGCCTCCTCCGCCTCATCCAGGAGCGGGAGATCCGTCCGGTGGGCTCGGACAAGGCCGTCTCCGTGGACGTGCGGCTCATCGCCGCCACGAACAAGGACCTCCAGTCCCTGGTGGAGAAGGGTGAGTATCGTGAGGACCTCTTCTACCGGTTGAGCGTGTTCACCATCCGCCTGCCCCCGCTCCGGGAGCGGACCGAGGAGATACCTCTCCTGGCCCATCATTTCATACAGCGCTTCTCCCAGGAGTTCGCCAAGGCCATCGACTCGATCACGCCGCGGGCCATGTCCGTTCTCGAGGCCCACGACTGGCCCGGAAACGTGAGGGAGCTGGAGCACACCATAGAGCGGGCCGTCCTCCTTGCGGACAGCCGAACCATCGACGTCGAGGCCATCCCCCTGGGCGGAGACCACACCACGGCCGTGTGGGCGGAGGTGCCCGACGACGCGACGACCCTGGCGGACCGCAAGCAGGAGCTGCGGGCCAGCGCCGTGGACCGCCTGGAACGCCTCTTCGTGCTCAAGGCGCTGCGCGCAACCCGTTGGAACGTGTCCCAGGCCGCGCGCAACGTGGGGATGGCGCGCCCCAATCTCCACGCCCTGATGCGGAAGCACGGGATCACTTCCCCGGACGGGGACGACGATGCGTCCGATGGCGAAGAAAACGGCGCCGATACTTGACGTTCGTGGGTGTATACGCCGCCATACACCCCTTCCCACGTCGGGTCGGCATCACG
>DATHZE010000089.1:0-3448 GCA_035458765.1 Longimicrobiales bacterium | reverse complement strand
ATCGATCAGTGGCCCTTGCCCAACGCACGCCAGATCCTCGAGGACGCCGGGTACAACGTGCAGATCGTGCCCGCACAGGAGGACCTGGTGCGGGACGCGAAACCCGTCCTGTTCCTGCTGTGGGGCGGCGTAGCGCTTGTGCTCCTCATCGGGTGCGTGAACATCGCCAACCTCATGCTGGCCCGGGCCCAGACCCGGGTGAGCGAGATGGCCACCAAGCTGGCCCTGGGCGCGCCCAGGGTCAGGGTGGCCCGCCAGGTGCTCACCGAGGCGGTGGTCATGGGTCTCATCGGTGGGGCGCTGGGGGTGGGGCTCGGCGCCCTGGGCCTCAAGCTCCTGCTCAGCCTGGGCGCGGCGGACCTTCCCCGCGGGACCGAGATCGGCATCAACGGAGCGGTGATCCTGTTCACCGCGGCGCTGGCCGTGGGCGCGGGCGTGCTTTTCGGGTCCATTCCCATGGCGCAGGTCATGCGCGGAGACCTCAACCCCGTCTTCCGCAGCGAGGGGCGTGGGGGCACGTCCACCCGAGGAGCCGTCGTGGCCCGAAACGGGATGGTGGTGGGTCAGGTGGCCCTGGCCTTCGTCCTGCTCATCGGCGCCGGACTCATGCTCATGAGCTTCCGGTCGGCCCTGTCCGTGGACCCCGGCTTCAACCCCGACAAGGTCATGACCGGCCTGGTGTCGCTGCCGTCGGCGCGGTACGCCGACGCTGACGCCCGCCGGCAGTTCTGGGACGAGCTCGTCACCCAGGTGCGGGCGCTGCCCGGCGTGGAGAACGCCAGTGTCACGGCCCAGCTCCCCTTCACGGGAAACAACTCCAGCAGCGTCATCTTCCCCGAGGGATACGTTCCCGCGCCCGGCGAGTCGGTCTTGTCGCCCCTCACCGACGTCGTCGGCCCGGGCTACCTGGAGACCATGGGCATCGAGTTGCTGGAAGGACGGACGTTCCAAGACTCCGACGGCCCCGACGCGCAGCGGGTCATCGTCCTGGACGAGTGGCTGGCCAACCGGTACTGGAAGGACCAGAGCCCCATCGGGGCGCGCATGCTCTACGGGGCTGTCCCCGGCATGGACAGTATTCCCGAAGATTCGTGGTACACCGTGATCGGGGTGGTGCGGACCATCAAGCAGAACGACCTGACGGCGGCGGCCTCGGAGCACTTCGGCGCCTACTACTTCAGCTACCGGCAGCAGGTGCCCGGAAGCCAGGCGCTGGTGGTCCGTACCGCCGGCGACCCTGCGGACATCACCCCGGCGCTGCGCGACGTGGTGAACCGACTCGATCCCGAGTTGCCCCTGTTCGGCACCCAGACCATGGCGTCGCGTATCGACGACTCGCTGTCGAGCCGCAGGATCCCCCTGATCCTCCTGGGCGTCTTCGCCGTGGTGGCCCTGTTCCTGGCCGTCGTCGGGATCTACGGCGCCCTGGCGTACTCCGTGACCCAGCGGCGCAGGGAGATCGGGATCCGCATGGCCATGGGGAGCGCTCCGGGCGACGTGTTCAAGAACGTGGTGGGGCAGGGCGTACGGGTCATGGGCATCGGCCTGGTGGTGGGCGCCGCGGCGGCGTGGTTCCTGGCCAAGCTCGTCGAGTCCCTCCTCTTCGGTGTCGGCGCCACGGATCCGCGCGTGTTGATCGCGGTGGCTGCGGTGCTGGGTACGGTGGGCTTGGTTGCGTGCATCATTCCGGCGCGCCGTGCCACGCACGTGGATCCGGTGTCGGCGCTGGGAGGGTAGGCGGCGGGCCCCCGCAGGCGCCATGTTGGCGTTGGCGGGGGCGTCCACCGCGGGTCGGGCGCGCCCCGCCGGCACAGGAACGCGCTGACCCGGAACAGGTGGGGGTGGGACCGATGACCACGCTGCGAAGATCGGGCGGAACCGACCTCGAAGTCTCGGCCATTTGGCCATGATGAACCGCCTCATGTCGCGTGCTGCGGTCCCGGCCGCCGCCCTGGTCCTCGCGGCTTGCCGCCCCGCCCCCACGGTGGAGCGTGATCCCGCGCCGCTCCTTCAGTCCGATGCCCTCGCCTACGAGCTTCGCCGGGACGACGTAGGGTACTCCACGCGTATCCCGTACACGTTCCGCAATGAAACCGGCGGGGACGTGGTGCTCCCGAACTGCAACGGTGATACGCGGCCGATGCTGCAGAAGGAACGGGACGGCCGCTGGTACGATGCGTGGGAGCCGTTCATGGACCGGTGCCTGAGCCCAGCCGTGGTCATCCGGGCGGGTGGGACGTTCACCGACACCCTGGACGTCTTCGGGGCGCCTCCGGGTTCCAACGTCCTGCCGACCTTCGTGTTTCCCGAGGTTGAGGGCGTGTACCGCCTGTTCTGGGTCCAGGCCCGCCCGGCTTCCGACAGCTCGGGCACGCCAGATGAAACCCGGAGACTCGACATGCGATTCGTGGTATCGAATCCCTTCGTGCTCGTGCGCTGAGGCAGGGCTTCCCCCGATCGGGGCGGAGTGCGGCCCGGCACGACACGCGAGCGACGTGGGCGGGGTGGGCGTGGGACTTCCCCGGCGGCGACGACCCGTTGGCGGGCGGCCGCGACGCCCGCTAATCTGCCGGCGCATTCTCCACCCGGGAGCCTACCCATGACCACCCGTCGCACGTTCGTCCGCGCCGCCACCGGAGCGGCTCTGGGGACGCTCGCCTCGCCCCGCTTCTGCGCTGCCGCGCTGCCCCACGCCGAGTTGCGTCGCCGGGCGGGGAATCGATCCGCCATCGACCTGGCCGCGGACGAAGCCTACTGGGAGGTCGTCCAACGCGCCTACACGCAGGATGCCGGCTTCATCAACCTGGAGAGCGGCTTCTTCAGCCCTGCCGCCGACCCGGTGCTGGAGGCGCAGCTCCGCAACATTCGCCGGATCAACCAGATTCCGTCGTTCCACATGCGCCGCCTCATGGAGCAGGACCGGGCCGATCTCAAGGAGATGTTCGGCCGCTTCGCGGGGGTGTCGCCCGGAGAGTTCACCTTCGTGCGCAACACCACGGAGGCGCTCAACGTGGTCCTCCAGGGCATCCCCCTGGAGCGTGGCGAGGAGGTGTTGTACTCGTCCCGGGAATACCCGTCCATGAAAGAGGCGCTGGAGCAGCGCGCCCTGCGCTTCGGGACGGTGAACAAGGTCATCGAGCTCCCGTGGCTGCCTTCTTCGCAGGACGAGGTGGTGCAGGCCTACGCCGACGCCGTCACGCCGCGCACGCGCTACATCCTCATCTCCCACATGATCTTCCTCACGGGACAGGTCCTTCCCGTGCGGGCCGTGGCCGACATGGCCCACGCCCGGGGCATCGAGGTGGTGGTGGACGCGGCGCACTCCTTCGCCCACCTGGACTGGAAGATCCCGGACCTGGACGCCGACTACCTGGGCTCCAGCCTCCACAAGTGGCTGGGCTGTCCCCTGGGTACGGGACTCCTGTACGTGAAGAAGGAGCACATCCCC
>DATHZE010000088.1:0-6630 GCA_035458765.1 Longimicrobiales bacterium | reverse complement strand
ATGGTGCATCTTTGCCTCACGAATCCCGCCCGGATCTTCAGGGGAGAGTTGCCTCTGCCGGTGCCGACCCTGCCTGCGGAACGAGGGTTCTGGGCGAGCGTGAAGAAGGCCATAACACCGGAGCACTCGTGAACGACGAATCTGACACCTCTGCCGAGGTTCGGTCCCAACTGGACGAACTCTCCGCGCTGGTCGACACGGTCTCCCGGGAGCTGAGCGGTGAGATCTCGCTGGTGGCACATCGTTGCCTGGAGACGCTCCGGAGCGGAGGTAAGCTGCTCTTTTGCGGGAATGGAGGTTCGGCGGCGGACGCCCAGCACCTCGCCGCCGAGTACGTGGTGCGCTTCACCCGGGCCCGCAGGCCTTTGCCGGCGCTGGCCCTGACGACGGATGCATCGGTGCTCACCGCGGCAGGCAACGACTTCGGCTTTGCGTCGGTTTTCGCCCGCCAGGTGGAAGCGTTGGCGCGTCCGGGAGACCTGCTTGTCCTCCATTCGACCAGCGGAGAGTCCGAGAACCTGCTGGCGGCAGCCGACTGTGCTCGGAACATGGGTGTCAGCACCGTAGCCCTGCTGGCCAAGGGAGGGGGGCGTCTCAGGGGGCGGGTGGACCTGGCGCTGGTGGTGCCGACCGACGTGCCGGCGCGAGCGCAGGAAGTGCACATGGCCATCGGCCACATGGTTTGCGAGGCAGTGGACCGTGCGTTCGGAGAGGCGGGATGAAAGACCTGTTGGCTATCCTGGAGGAAGGTCGCCATCGTGAGCGGAGCCAGGCACTGTTCTATCGATTCCTCGCCGCCGACGCCGAGACCGAAGGGGACGCGGCGGCCGCAGAACGGCTGAACGAGCTCCTGGCCGACGAGCAGCACCATGTATCCCGCCTCACGGCCCGGGTCCTGGAGTTGGGCCACAAACCGGCGGACACAGAGGTCGCAGCGCCCGTGATCCCGCCGCTGGACGGGTGGGAAGGAGTTGCCCGACAGAGGGAGAACGACGAGGTGCGGTGGTATACCGAGGTGCTGCAACGAGTGGAAGATCCGGCGACCCGGTCGATCCTGATGGAGATCCTGAGTTCCGAGCGACACCACAAGAACGAACTGGCGGGCAAGTGGATGCCGGCCGCCTCGACCGATTCCGAGGGGGAAGCATGAACGAGCTGATCGACCTCCGTGGCAAGAATGCCCTCGTGACCGGGGGTTCCCGAGGCGTGGGCCGGGCGACGGCGCTTCTCCTCGGTCGCGCCGGGGCAGGCGTCGGCATCGGATATCGGAGTCGAAAGGCCGAGGCCCAGGAAGTGGTTGCCGAGCTGCGTTCGCTCGGCGTGACCGCATGGGCCGAGGGGGGAGACCTCTCAAGCCCGGAGGATGTGGACATCTTGTTCCGTCGCGCCGACCAGGAGTTCGGGGCGTTGGACATCTTCGTGGGGAACCATGGGATCTGGCCTCCGGTCGACACCCCAATCGCCGAGATGACCGACGGTCAGTGGCACGGTACCGTGGGGGCCAACCTCCACTCGATCTTCTACACGTGCCGGGCTGCCGCCCGGCGACTCAGGGACGACGGGCGGATCGTGCTCGTAGGGAGCACGGCGGGCCAGCGCGGGGAGGCCTACCACGGGGATTACGCATCCACCAAGGGCGCCATGATCTCGCTGGTCAAGGGTTTCTGCGTCGAACTCGGAAGTCGGGGGATCACCGTGAACTGCGTTGCGCCGGGGTGGATCGACACCGAAATGTCTGCGGGCTCCCTGGTAGGGGAGGGCCGCAAGCGCATCGAGGCGGGGATTCCCATCGGGCGAGTGGCTTCCGCTGACGACGTGGCCGGGCCCATTCTGTTTCTGTGTTCGTCCCTGGGGCGGCACGTCACGGGCGAGGTCCTCAACGTGAACGGCGGCGCCGTCCTGGTGGGGTGATACCGGTTCGCGTCTCAGCCCCCCCGGCCGTGCGGTGGATCACGCGCAAGCTCGAGTCCGCCGGCTACGAGACGTGGGCCGTGGGCGGAGCCATCCGTGATGCGCTCCAGGGGCATCCGTCCGGGGACTGGGACCTGGCCACCCGTGCCCGCCCGGAGGAGGTGCGGAGGATCTTCCGGCGCACCGTTCCCATCGGGATGGAGCACGGCACGGTGGGGGTCCTTTCCGACGATGGGGTCATGTATGAGGTGACCACGTTCCGAAAGGACGTGGAGACCGATGGGCGCCACGCCGTCGTGTCCTTCGCCGACTCGGTGGAAGAGGATCTGGAGCGAAGGGATTTCACCATGAACGCCATCGCGTGGCACCCCCTTCGCGGTGAAATCCGGGATCCTTTCGATGGGCTGGGGGACCTGGACCGGGGTGTTCTCCGGGCCGTGGGCGTGGCTGAGGAGCGATTCGCGGAGGACTATCTCAGGATCCTGCGCGCGCTGCGGTTCGCCGGACGCTTCGGACTCACAGTGGAGGCCGCTACCTGGGCTGCGGCGTGCGCGGGTGTAGAGAAGCTCCGCGCGCTGTCCGCGGAGCGGATTCGCGAGGAGCTCCTGAAGATCCTAGGCGACGACCGGAGGCCGTCCGGCGCCTTGGAGTTGTACCGGCGCTCGGGTGCCCTCGGCGTGCTCTACCCGGAGCTGCAGGAGACGGTTTCGAACGCGCCCGAACGCTGGGATGGGCTGCTGAGGATGATCGACCACCTGCCGCCAGGCCGCCCGCTCATGCGATTGGCGGCGCTCCTTCGGCCTCTCTCTCCCCGGGACGCTGCCCAGATCCTCATGCGGATGAAGATCTCCAACGTCCAGGCGGATGAGGTGGCGCGGCGGGCCGGCGCCCCCGCCATGCCTGGAGCGGGAGCCTCGGACGCCGACGTGCGGCGCTGGCTCTCCCAGGTCGGGCGCCAGCGCCTGGCTGCCCTGGGGCGCCTTGAGCTGGCCCGCGCCCGGAACGGTGGCCCCGTGGCGCCGGACTCCGTGGTCGCCTCCTGGCGGAGGTGCCGGCAGATCCTCGCGCAGAAACCACCGCTGGACGTGGGCGATCTCGCCGTGGACGGCAGGGACTTGATCCGCATGGGGCTCCGTCCGGGTCCTCGGTTCGGGACGCTTTTGTCGGAACTCCTGAACTGGGTGCTGGACGACCCTGCACGCAACGAGGCGGTCACACTGTTGGCCCACGCCCGGGCGTTGACCGGGGACGGCGGTTCCGATGTCTGAACTCGACCTGTTCGGGGAAGAGAACCCGGGCTCGGAGTCCGCGGCCGACGGTGGCCCGAGCAGTGCGGCCTCCGGGGCGCCGCTGGCCGCGCGCATGCGTCCCAGGTCGCTGGCGGAGTTCCGCGGCCAGGACCACCTGCTGGGTCAGGGCAAGGCGGTCCGCGCCATGCTGGAGAACGGTCAGCCGTCAAGCATGATCCTCTGGGGGCCTCCGGGCAGTGGGAAGACCACCTTGGCGCGAATCATCGCCAAGGAGACCGACGTGACGTTCGTGGCGTTCAGCGCCGTGACCGACGGCATCGGCCGGGTCAGGGAGATCGTCAAGGAGGCGGGGGCGCGCCTCCGGGCCACGGGAAGAAGGACGATTCTCTTCTGTGACGAAATCCACCGCTTCAACAAGGCCCAGCAGGACGCTTTTCTCCCCCACGTGGAGGCGGGCACGGTGATCCTCATCGGGGCCACCACGGAGAACCCGTCTTTCGAGGTGGTGCGCCCGCTCCTCTCCCGGGCTCCCGTCTACGTGCTCCACGGCCTGACCCCGACGGAGGTTCGCTCCATTCTCGGCGAGGCCCTGGCGGATATGGAGCGAGGGCTGGGCGCCGAGGGCCTTCAGGTGGATGAGGAAGCTCTGGACTTCATGTCGGTTGCGGCCGACGGGGACGCGCGCCGAGCCCTGGGGGTCCTGGAAGCCGCCGCGGGCTTGGTCGGCCGTGGGGGACACCTGGATCTGGTGGCGGCCAGGGAGGCCCTTCAGCATCGCTTCGCCGCGTATGACAAGGGCGGAGAGGAGCACTACAACGTCATCTCCGCCCTCCACAAAGCGGTGCGCGGGAGTGATCCCGACGGGGCGGTCTACTGGCTTGCCCGCATGATCGATGGCGGAGAGGATCCCCTCTTCATCGCCCGGCGACTCATTCGAATGGCGTCGGAGGACATCGGCCTCGCGGATCCTCAGGCGCTCAACGTCGCCGTGGCGGCCCGTGACGCATACCACTTCCTCGGTTCCCCCGAGGGCGAGTTGGCCCTGGCGGAAGCCACTCTGTATCTGGCGACGGCTCCCAAATCGAACCGAGCCTATGAGGCGTGGAACCGGGCGCTTGCCCGCGCCCGGGAGACGACGGCGGAGCCGGTGCCGCTCCACATCCGCAATGCCCCTACGGGCCTGATGAAGGATCTGGGGTACGGGGAGGGCTACCGGTACGATCCGTCCGAGCCGGACGGGGTATCATCACAACGGTATCTCCCGGAGCGCATCGCGGGAGACCGCTACTACCAGCCCGGGCGCTTCGGATACGAGAAGACCGTGGCGGCCAGGATGGAGTGGTGGGAGGCCAGGAGGCAGGAAAGGGAGCGCGATGGGACCGGCGAGGGTGATGCGAGCTCATAGCTCATCGGGACGCCGGCGCGCGTGTGTCTGGCTGGCGGTCTGCCTCTCGGCCCAGTCATGCGCCTGGGCCTTCACGCCTCCCACGGTTCGGGTGGAGTCGGTTCGTCTGACTTCCCTGACGTTCACGGGAGGCGCGGTCCAGGTGGACCTGGAGGTGGAGAACCCGAATCGGTTCGCCTTGGAGAGTGAGGACTTCCGATACGCTCTGTCCTTCGCGGAGGGCTCAGGAGAGAACCGCGCGTGGGTCACGCTGGCCGAGGGCAGCGCCTCCGATCCCGTGCGGGTTCCATCCAGGGGACGGGGCAGCGTGAGCGTCATGGTGCCGTTTGATCTGGCGTCGGTCGGTGCGGCGTTGGGACGCCTTCTTCGCAGTGGGGAGCTTGAGTATCGTTTCACGGGTCAAATTCTCGCCCGGACCCCCTTGGGCTCGCGCCGCATTCCCATTGACCAACAGGGACTCTTCCGTCCGTAGGCTGCGGTAACCTCCAGGAGGTGCAGGATTCCCACCCAGCTCATCGAACTGCTTACCCCGGTGGACAGGGCGATTCTCGTGGGCGCGCCCGAGCGCGACTTGGATCCCCGAGTCTCCGATGAGCATCTGGAGGAGTTGGCACGCCTCACGGACACCGCGGGCGGGAGCGTCGTGGGTACACTCCGACAGCGGTTGGCCCATCCCCACCCCCGTTTCTACATCGGAGAAGGGAAGGCGAAGGAGCTGGGTGAACTGGTCGCAGCGCGGTCGGCGGATCTCGTCATCTTCGATGAGGAATTGACCCCGGCTCAGGGCAAGAACCTGGAAGATCTTCTGGACGTTCGCGTCATGGACCGCTCCGAACTCATTCTCGACATCTTCGCCACCCGGGCCAGGTCTCGCGAGGCGCGCATGCAGGTCGAGTTGGCGCAGCTGGAGTATCTGCTTCCCCGTTTGCGCCGGATGTGGAGCCACCTTTCCCGGATCCGGGGCGGAATCGGGCTCCGGGGGCCGGGTGAGACACAGCTCGAGACGGACCGTCGCCTGGTGGGACTCCGGATCGCCGACCTGAAGCGGAAGCTCCGCGACGTGGCGAAGGCCCGGGAGCAGCAGCGCAAGGCCAGGCAGGGGACCTTTCGCGCGGCGCTGGTTGGGTACACCAACGCGGGCAAGTCCTCCCTTCTCCGAGCCCTGTCGGGGTCCGATCTGTTCGTGGAAGATCGTCTCTTCGCCACGCTGGACTCGGCCACGAGGTCGGTGGACCTCGGGTCGGGATACACGGCCCTGCTCACCGACACCGTGGGCTTCATTCGCAAACTTCCCCACCACCTCGTGGCGTCCTTCCGATCGACGCTGGAGGAGGCCCGTGAGGCGGACGTCCTGCTCCACGTCATCGACTCTTCGCACCCGGACTGGGAGGAGCAGCGGCAGGTGGTTCGTGAGGTGCTGGCGGACCTGGGGCTCGAGAAGGCCGAGCGGATCATGGTGTTCAACAAGGTGGACCGACTGACCCACGCGGAAGAGGAGTCGCTGCGCGACCGCGTCCGGGCGCTCGAGAACCGCCCTGCGGTGTTCGTGTCGGCCCACCAGGCCGAATCCCTGGACGCCCTTCGCGAGACCCTCAAGGCTCGCATCAGGGCGCGCTTGGCGCACGTGGTGGTGCGCTTCCCATCGTCCGACGGCGAGGCGTTGGCCGAACTCTATCGGGTGGGTGAGGTTCTGGAGCGCGAGGAGGCGGGCGGCATCCTGGCGGTGACCGTCCGGCTTCCGCGGGCCCTGCTGGGGCGACTGGCCGTGCGCCCGGGCTTCGTCGTGGAGGATGTGGCATGAGCGAGATCCTCATCGTCGGTCCAGGCCGGATGGGGCTGGCTCTGGGGTATGCCCTTGTCAACGCGGAAGCGGTAAGGACGCTCACGGTATGTGGGCGGAGGCCCGAGCCGCCGGCTCATCCGCTCTTCGTTCAGGGGTTGGCAAGGTACGTCTTCGGGCTCGAACGGCCGGAGAACGAAACCGAGGCGGTTTTTCTCGCCGTGCCCGACGCCGTGGTGCCCGAGATGGCCCACGCGCTTGCGGGGCAGGGACAGGCCCCAGAG
>DATHZE010000087.1:0-2247 GCA_035458765.1 Longimicrobiales bacterium | reverse complement strand
TCCTGGCCACCCCGGCGCAGGTCTCCCAGGCCGTGTGCGATCGCCTGGTGAAGGCCGGGATCAAGGCGATCTGGAACTTCGCCCCGATCCGCCTGACGGTGCCCAAGGATGTGCTCGTCCGCGATGAGCACATTTCCCTCGGCCTGTCCCAGATCGCCCACCACCTGGCCGACTGAACGCGCCTCCGGCCGGGGCGACGGGGCCCCGGCCGCGTGGGACGCACGGCGGCAGATCAGGTCTTGGGTCGGATCTCGTCGTCCAGCGCCGCGTGGGCCGCCGCCAGCCGGGCGATGGGCACCCGGAACGGCGAGCAGGACACGTAGTCCAGACCCAGCCGGTGGCATAGGGCGATGCTGTCGGGGTCGCCGCCGTGCTCGCCGCAGATCCCCACCTCCAGGCCCGGCCGGGCGGCGCGACCCTGCTCCACGGCCCACTCCATGAGCTTGCCGACCCCCTCCACGTCGATGGTCTCGAAGGGATTGCGCGCCAGCACGCCCCGGCGCAGGTACTCCACCAGGAAGCCCTGCTCGGCGTCGTCCCGTGAGATGCCGAAGGTGGTCTGGGTCAGGTCGTTGGTCCCGAAGGAGAAGAACTCGGCCACGGTGGCTAGCTCCCCCGCGGTGACCGCCGCCCGCGGGATCTCGATCATGGTACCGAACTGGTAGGGCAGCTCCGTGTCGAACTCGGTCATGACCGCCCGGGCCTCCTCCTCCAGGACGGCCCGCATCTCGCGAAGCTCGGCCACGTGGGTGACCAGCGGGATCATGACCTCGGGCTTCACGTCCACGCCGTCCCGGGCGCAACGGCACGCCGCCTCGAAGACCGCGCGCACCTGCATGCGCACCAGCCCCGGAATGAGCATGCCCAGGCGGACGCCCCGGGTCCCCAGCATGGGGTTCTCTTCGCGGAGTGCCTCGACCCGGTCCAGATAGCGTTGCTTGACGCGGATCTCGTCCAGGGTGGTGTCGATCTCGGACAGGGTGTGGAAGTGCTGGAGCTGGACCTTGAGGTCGGTGAGGTCCCGGATGAGCTCGTCGTGCCCGGGGAGGAACTCGTGGAGCGGCGGATCGATGAGCCGGATGATGACGGGCAGGCCCTCCATGGCCCGAAACAGCCCGTCGAAGTCCCCACGCTGGAGCGGAAGGAGCGCGGCCAGGGCGGCGTCCTGCTCGGAGTGGTCCTTGGCCATGATCATCTTCTGGATCAGGGGAAGCCGGTCGGCCTCGAAGAACATGTGCTCCGTGCGGCACAGACCGATTCCCTCGGCCCCGTACTTCCGGGCGCGCTCCGCGTCGCGGGGATAGTCCGCGTTGGCGCGCACGCCCAGTCGGCGGAACCCGTCGGCCCAGGACAGCAGGGAGGCCACGTAGGGGTTGTCCAGGTCGGCCACCACCGTGGGGACCTGTCCCTCGAACACGACACCGCGCGTCCCGTCCAGGCTCACCCAGTCCCCTTCGCGCACCACCGTCTCGCCCACCCGGAACTCACGAGCCACCAAGTCGATCTCCATCTCGGTCACGCCCACCACGGCGGGCTTGCCGAACTGGCGGGCCACCAGGGCCGCGTGGCTCGTGCGGCCGCCGCGGTTGGTGAGGATCCCCTTGGCGGCGAGCATTCCGTGCACGTCGTCGGGCTTGGTGTCGGGGCGCACCAACACCACGGAACGGCCCTCCTCCTTGCCGGCGCGCTCGGCCGCATCCGCGTTGAAGACGACCTGGCCCACGGCCGCGCCGGGAGAGACCGGAAGGCCGCTGCACAGCGGGCTCAGCCCTCCCGCCGCCGCGGGGTCCAGCTTGGGATGAAGGAAAACGTCCACCTGCTCGGGCGACACGCGCCGCACCGCCTCCTCCCGGCTGATGAGTCCCTCGTTCGCCATGTCCACCGCGATGCGCACCTCGGCCTCGGCGGTCCGCTTGCCGTCGCGGGTCTGGAGTAGCCAGAGCGTGCCACGCTCGATGGTGAACTCCATGTCCTGCATGTTGCGGTAGTGGGCCTCGAGCTTGCGGGCGATCTCCTTGAGCTGGCCGTAGACCTCCGGCACCCGGGTCTCCAGAGCCGAGATGGACTCCGTGGCCCGGATCCCCGCCACCACGTCCTCCCCCTGGGCGTTCTCGAGGTAGTCGCCTTCCAGGTGAGGCTCGCCGGTGTTGCCGTCCCGGGACATGCACACCCCGGTGGCCGACCCTTCGCCGATGTTGCCGAAGACCATGGTCTGGACGTTGACCGCGGTGCCCAGGTCGTGGGGGA
>DATHZE010000086.1:0-24999 GCA_035458765.1 Longimicrobiales bacterium | reverse complement strand
CCGACCGCTGGACTCAGCGCATCCGCATGCCCAGCGCCTCGTGGCATTGGGCGCAGGTCTGAAGCAGGTGTCCATATACTTCCGCCCGCTCCCTGGGGTCGCGGGCCGCCTTCGCCATCTGCCCGAGCTCAGGAATGCGCTTGGCCAAGTCGTCGGCCTGTGCCGGACGGTTTCCAGGCGGGCCCAGATCCAGTCCCGGGGCGGCCAGAACGGCGGCCCCCGAGGCCCATGCCGCATCCGAGGGGCCGATGATCCCCTCCCAGAGTCGATCGACGGCCCACACATGCCGAACCATGGTCCTGTCCGGATCGCTGGTGGCCGGGGGCGCCATCTCCACGTTGATGCGGGGACCGCCGTTGAGGGCGACGTGGCACCTGGCGCAGGCGCCGCCCATGCGTCCCACCGACATGGCGATGTCCGTGACCTTGTCCTGGGCGAGGATGATCCTGGCTTCCGCCCTCATCATCTCGAGGGGGCCTTCAGCGCCGGCGGGGAATTGTTGGCTCCGGTGGTTGGCCAGCCATCGGGCGCCGCTTCGTGTGGCGGGGACATCCCCGTCCACGACCCCCTCCACGATTTCGCCCACCTGGGTGTAGTGGACGTACATATGGCTGAGGCCGGCGGCCTCCGGGTCCGGTCCGCCGGCACAGCCGGCGAATGCCGCGGCGGCCAGGAGAGGTACGATCCTACCAGGTCCAAACCGTCGGAAAGACACAGGGATCTCCCTTCACGGACGCCGACCGGTGAGGACGCCGGCATTCCGCTCGCGTGGGCGGCGGGAGAGTCGCAGAACCTGATGAAAGATAATGAAAAATCGGCGGGAAGGGGTGGCTAGTTCGCCTGCGCCGGGCGAAGCCCCTCCACGATCCGGCGGAGCCGTCGGACGCCCTCGACAAGACGCGGTCCCGGCCGCCCGAGGAAGGGTTCGCCCACGGAGTGGACACGACTCTCCCGTACGAACGCCAGGTCTGCCCACACGGGGTTGCGCAGAACCACCTCGGGCCGGTACTTGGCCGGATCGACGCCGCACCAGGACATCACGACCGCGTCAGGTGCGCAGCGAGCCACCTCCTCGTCGGACATGGGTCGGCTCTTCACGTCCTCTCCGTCCAGCACGGCGCGACCACCCGCGGCATGGAGCACGTCGGTGGCCCAGGACAACCGCCCCGGCGTGATGACGGGCTTGGGCCACCATTGGATCAGGACGGTGGGTGCGTCGGAGGAAGGCTCGGGCGCGTCCAGTTCCCGACGCATCCCGGCGATCACGTCCTCGGCCCGCTGGGCGACGCCGAGACGCTGTGCGATATCCCGGACGTCGCGATAGACATCCTCCAGGGACACGGGCTCGGGAGCGATGTACGGCAGTCCGGCCTCCTCCAACCGTGCCACCACGCGCTCGTGTCCGGGCACGGTCAGCGTCGCCAGGACGAGATCGGGTTCCAGGGCCGCAACCAGATCCAGGTCGATGTCCAGGTCGGGTCCCACCCTTGGCAGAGGATCCACCACGTCGGGGGGCCAATCGGAATGATCGTCCACGCCAACCAGGAGGTGGGCGCACCCGAGAGCATGGACGATCTCGGTGTTGGAGCAGGCCAGGGAGACGATGCGCATGGGCCACGGTACCCCCGCTCAACTGGAGGGTTCGGACGGGCCTCCTTAGGTTCAGGCGCGTCGTGGTCGGCCTCGTCCCCGTTCGGAGATCCCACATGGTCCAGACTCCCTCCACCATGCTTCCCCTGGGCACGCCTGCCCCGGACTTCTCCCTGCAGGAGCCCGCCACGGGCCGCAGCGTGGCGCGCAGCGAGTTCAACGGGGCGCCGGCGTTCCTCGTGGTCTTTCTCTCCAACCACTGCCCATTCGTGAAGCACATCGCCGACGCCCTCGCGGCGTTCGGGCGTGAGTATCAGGAGCGCGGGCTGGCCATGGTGGGGATCAACGCCAACGACGTGGTGAACTATCCCGACGACAGCCCTGAGAAGATGCAGGAGGAGGTGGCGCGGCGAGGATACACGTTTCCCTACCTGTTCGACGCGACGCAGGAGGTGGCCAAGGCCTACCAGGCGGCGTGCACTCCGGACTTCTTCCTCTTCGACGGAGCGGGGCGCCTGGCCTATCGGGGGCAGTTCGATCCAAGCCGCCCCTCCTCGGACCTCGCCGTCACCGGGGTGGATCTCCGGGCCGCGTGCGACGCCGTCCTGGCCGGCCGACCCGCGCCACCGGAGCAGATCCCCAGCGTAGGCTGCAACATCAAGTGGAGGCCGGGCAACAACCCGCCCTGGTTCGCCTGAAAAAAAAGACGCCACCGGGCGTCTTCCCCGGTGGCGTCGAACTGTCTGCAGCCCGGCGCGAATGGCCGAGACGGCGCGAACAGTGGATCGAGTTCGGCTTAGAGGCCGGTACGGCGATCGCTTGCCCTTGCCAGGCTGGACAGGGTACAGGGACTAGACAAGGATCACCTCCTTCTTGCGGGTGGAACATCAGGCAGAACACCGGACCAGTCTGTCTGGCCGCACCCACTATAAGATGCCCGCCACGGCGACCGCAAGTGGGACATGCACCGCATGTTGTGTCGAATCGGGGCGGGCCCCACCAGGGGTGGTGTGTGCACCGGTTTCAGGCCTGCCTCCGCCCTTGGAGTCGACCGCCTTCCGGGGCTGGGGGGCTAGGCTTTCCGGTAGGCTCTCCGGAACAGGAGGAAGGTCACCCCCAGGGCCAAGCCGATCCAAAGAACGCCCCAGGCCACCGTAGGCACGCCGGTGAGATCCGCGAGCATGTGGGCGTCGGACTCCAAGTGGGGTCGATCCAGGATGTCGCTCTTGATGTCCAGGATGGCGTACAGGCTGGATGTCATCCCCAGCGTCAGGAGGAGGCTGCGGTTCAGGTCCAGCGACGCCTTGCGCGCCAGCACCACCAGCGCGAGTCCGAACAGGGCGCCGAACGCCATGCCGAAGCTCCCGCGAATGAAGAACAGGGTCAGGGCGACGACCGTCCCGCCCACCAAGCCATTCACCAGGTCCGCGCGGATGCGCCGCGACCGCGCCGCCTCCACCATCAGGGCTCCCCATGCGAGGCTCCCCAGGTAGCCGGCCGACAGGGTGAGGAAGGCGCTGCCTCCCATGGTGTAGGTCGCGCCCCCCTGGTTGGGGTCGAGCACGATACGGCTCACCGAGCCGCCGGTGGCCATGGCCGCGAACGCGTGGCTCACTTCGTGGAGCAGAACCACGAAGATCTTCAGCGGATACACCAGCGGAGTATCCCAGAGGAACCATACCGCCCCGAAATACAGGACGAACCCGGCGAGGAAGCGGAGCTTGCGTTTCGTCGATGCGTTCATGGCCTTCCCTACGGTTGCCTGGAAGGGTCGGTTTCCGTGAGAGCCATTTCGTACCGAGCGGCGAGGAGCGGAGCCCGCTGGTCCAACTCATCGCGTGCGATGCCCGCGCTCTGGGCGGGGTCGGCCAGGGCCTCGAGGGCAGCCTCCGCCACCGCTTCCGGAGTGCTGCCGCGGCGGAAGCCCAGCGCCGTCGTCCACCGGTACGCCAGGTCCTCCCAATCGCGGACCAACTCCGCGCGCTCCTGGGGCGGGACGACGACGTCGCGGACGCCGGCTTCATCCAAGCCCATCTGGCGACGCGCCAGAGCCGTCACCGAAGCCCGGAACGCGACAGGGTCGGAGCCCATGCCTCCGCGGTTCCAGGCGGCCGGCTCGCTGGCCTCCCAGGCCAGGTAGTCGCCGAAGGTGAGGGCGCCGTCGGACCAGCGCGCCAGGGCGTCTCCTGTCTCCAGGGCGGGGGCCCGCGCCAGGCTCTCCTCCACCAGGGCCAGATCCAGGGCTCTGCCATCCTCCCACCCGGCAAGCACGGAGCGAGGGTCTTCGATTCGGTCTGCGACATCCCGGGCGATGCGACTCCGGGCTTCGCCGAAGGGAACCACCTCCCGACCCTCCAGGCGCAGGATGTGGAAGCCGTACTGGGTCTCGGTCACGGCGCTCATCTCACCCACCGCGAGGCCCGAGGCGGCGGCCCAGAATTCGTCGACCCAGGCCCCCTTCCGGCCCGGGGTCAGGAGGCCTTGCCGCCCCTCGGCGCCAGGCTCCTCGGAGAGCTGCGACGCCGTCTGGGCGAAATCGGCTCCGTCGCGAAGGAGTTCCAGGGCCTTTTCCGCCTTGGCCTTGGCTTCGGCCCGCTCGCCGGCGGTACGCCACCGCTCCGAAAAGAAGAGGATGTGACGCACCGTGAGCTCATGGTCGGGATCCGTGAGGTAGCGAGCTTCCAGGACGTCATCGGTGATGCCGTTCTTCTGGAGCGTGAGCTCCGCCGCGAAGATCTCCAGGGCACGGTCGTCCTCCCATCGGGAAACCAAGGGCGCTCCCAACTCCGCGGTGGAGGAATCGGACACCGCCAGGCCGAAGGCGGTCAGATGCGCCAGGGCCAGACGCCGAGACGGCGACAGACCGAGAAGCTGGTCCTCGGTGAACGAGACGGGTCCGACGAGAATCGCGGGAGGTTCGGGGTCGCCGCATCCCGTCAGCAGGAACAAGATGAGTGCCGTGAGCTTTCGCATGACGTAAGTTCACCGCCGGGCACGCCGGCGCAATCTCCGGGTGTCGTCTTCCCTGTCGTGGAGTTTCATGCGTATCCTCTTGATCCTCGTCCCCGGGTTCTTCGTGGGGTGGTTCGTCATCGATTGGATGCGGCAGCCATTCTCGGAGGATCCCAAGCTCCTGAGACGCTGGTTTCAGGAGCAGCCCGTCACCGTCATTGCCGCGTGCACGATGGTGGGCGCCGTCGTCCTGGCCGGCGTCCTCACCCTTTTCGGGCTCTGGTAGGAGGTGTAGCCGTGGCCTCGGTCTTCACCCTCACCCCGGTGCGCGCGGCCTTCAGGGCCGTCACCCGGGCGGCGGTTCCGTCGGCGAACGAGTTCGACGAGGCGGCCTGGCTGCGCGGGGAGGCACTGGTCGAAACCGCCCTCTCGGACCGACCTGCCCGGGTTCGCCGGCAGGTCGTCCTGTTCCTGAGGATCCTCGCGGTGCTCTCCTGGTTTCGGTTCGGCCGGAGTGTGGGGCGGCTCACTTCTCCGCAGGCGCAGAGGCTCCTGGCGCCGTTGGAGCGGTCCCCGCTGCTGGCCCTTCGGAGGGGGGTCTGGGGGGTCCGGACGCTGGCCTTCATGGGCTGCTACGGACAGGAGGAGCTTCGACGGGCCATCGGCTACGCGGCGGCCCCACGGGGTTGGGAGGCTCTCGGATCCAACCAGGGTGCTTGGCCGGACCGCGGTGGGGACGCACCCCCCGAGTCGGGCGTCCTGACGGCCCCCCCCGAGGGTGACCGCCATGGATGACGTAAGGGCGGACGTGGTCGTGGTGGGGTCCGGGGCCGGAGGCGGAACCGTGGCCCAAAGGCTGGCGCCTCTTGCCCGTGCGGGGCGACGCATCCTGGTCCTGGAGCAGGGGCCGCGCCTCCTCCCGCAGGATTTCACCGGCGACGAGACGGACATGGCTCCCGCTTTGTACGCCGACTCAGGTGGGTTCCTCACGGCTCAGGGGACCATGACGTTGGCCTTCGGCCAGGCCTACGGCGGGTCCACGGTGGTCTATACCGGCACCTCCCTGCCGGCTCCGGAGCGGGTGATCCGGGCCTGGAGCGTTCCAGGGCTCGAGCACCAGGACCTGCTCCGGCGGACGCGGCGCTACGTGGACGAGAACAACGTCCACCTCCTGCCCGACGACGAGATCAACGAGAACAACAGGCTCTTCGTCCGGGGCGCGGTGGAGACGGGCTTCGAGCCCCACCAGTTCCCGGTCAACGTGCGGGGATGCAAGGGGTCGAGCCTATGCAACCTCGGATGCCCGAACGGGGCGAAGCAGGGCACGCATCAGGTGCAGCTTCCCCGTGCCGAGGCCGAGGGGGTGGAGGTCGTGACCCGGGCGGAGGTGTTGCGTCTCGGTGACCGGGAGCTGTTGGTCCGTGTGCATGCGAAGCCTCCGGATGGAAAGGGCGCGGAGCCCGAGTGGAGACCCGGAGAGTACAGGGTCCGAGCCGACGCCGTGGTCGTGGCAGGCGGCGCCGTCGGGTCGTCGGCGCTGCTTCTGCGCTCGGGGTTCGGCGCCGGCCTTCCGGCACTGGGGGCGGGGTTCACGGTACACCCGGCCTTCATCCTGGTCGCCGAACACCCCCGGGACATCACGAACGACGTGGGGCACCCAAAGAGCTTTTACGTCGATCGAGGTGAAGAGGAGGGATTCGTGCTGGAGACCTGCATGTACTTCCCCTTCGTGACGGCCAAGAACCTCACGGGCTTCGGCCCGGACCACGAAGCCCTGATGCGGGTCTTCCCGCGGCTGCAGATGATCCTGGTATTGGCGTGCGACAAAGCCGTGCCTCAGAACCGCATCACCGTGGACGCCCGGGGTGCGCCGGTGGTCCGATATTCGTTCACGCCGGCGGTGGTGGACCGCATGGTATCAGCGACGCGGGCCGCAGCCCGGATCTTCTTCGCCGCCGGAGCCCAGCGCGTGCATGCGCCGCCGGCTGATCCGCCCCTGCTGGAGCGCGGAGACCTCCACGCTCTCGACGAGCGCATCTCGGCCCGACACTTCCTCCCGGGCCGCCTCTCCATTTCCGCCGCGCATCTCATGGGTGGGTGCGGGATGGGCACGGGGCCCACCGATTCCGTGACCGACGCCTGGGGCCGCGTGCATGGTGTGCCCTGGCTCAGGGTGGCGGACTCGGCGCTCTTCCCGGACTCCATCGAGATCAATCCGTACCTCACCATCATGGCCCTGGCCGACCGCGTCGCCGAGGGACTCCTCGAGGAGCTGACATGAGCATGACCGGAGGGTCCATCGTGCTCCGAGCCTTGGAGGACGAGGGAATTTCCCTCGCCTTCGGGATCCCCGGAACGCACAACATCGAGCTCTACGACGCGCTCGCTCAATCCACCTCCGTCCGCTCGGTGCTGGTCACGGACGAACAGAGCGCGTCCTTCATGGCGGACGCCGTCTGGCGGGCGTCGGGGCAGATGGCGTGCGTGAACGTGGTGCCGGGCGCGGGCCTCACCCATGCGCTCTCCGGCATCGCCGAGGCGTTCATGGACCACGTTCCCATGCTGGTTCTCGGGTGCGGCATCCGCAGGGACACCGGAAAGGCGTTCCAACTCCACGACATCGATCAGAGATCCATCGTGGCTCCGGTGGTCAAGGGGACCTTCCTGCCCACCTCCGGGCAGGAACTCTACGGAATGCTGCGGCAGGCCTGCGCGCTGGCCAGGGCCGGTGCCCCCGGGCCGGTGTTCGTGGAAGTCCCGGTGGACCTGTATCTGTTCACACACGACGTGTCCCTGCCGAAGTCCGGCGGTCCGGCCGCGGCGCCACGGCCCGAGCCGGACCCGGCGCTGCTCCAGAGGGCGGTGGGGCTCGTCCGGCAGGCGCGGAGACCTCTCATCCATGTAGGCGCCGGCGCGGCCGGCGCCGCGGCGGAGGTCCTCGCCCTGGCCGAGCTTCTGGAGGCGCCGGTCTCCACCACGTTCCAGGGGAAAGGCGTCTTTCCGGAGCGTCACCCCCTCTTCCTCTGGCCTGGCTTCGGTCCAGCCGCTCCGCCTTTCGCTCGCAAGGTGGCGTCGTCGTGCGATCTGACCCTGGCCATCGGTTGCCGCTTCAGCGAAGTGGGAACGGCCAGCTATGGTCTCGAGCCGCCTGGCCCTCTCGTGCACGTGGACATCGATGCGGACGCACTGGGCCGGAACTACCCCGCCGAGGTGGCCGTGGTGGCGGATGCGCGGGCGTTCGTTCGTGGGCTGCTCGAAGAGATGAAGGGAGGAGGGCGCCCCGGGGACGCGAAGCTGCGGGAGCAGATCCGTGTCGGGCATGCGGAGGTCCGCGACTCCTGGATGAAGGACGTCGGGGGCGACCTCGTGACGCCGGCCCATCTGCTGGGTACCGCCCAGAAGGTGTTCGGCCCCGAGGCGATCTTCACCACCGACAGCGGGAACGGGACCTTCCTGGCCATGGAGTGCCTGCGCCTGGAAGGACCGGGAAAGTTCCTGGCGCCCGTGGACTATTCCTGCATGGGCTATGCGGTGCCTGCTGCCTTGGGTGCGAAGTTGGCCAAGCCCGAGTCGCCCGTGGTGGCGCTGGCCGGCGACGGGGCGTTCCTCATGACGGGTCTGGAACTGCTCACCGCGGCAAAGGAGGGGCTCGGCGTCGTGGTGCTGGTGCTTCGCGACCGCGAACTCGCACAGATCGCCCAGTTCCAGGAGACCGCCATGAACCGGAAGACGGCCAGCCAGGTGCACGACTACGACGTCGCGGGCCTGGCGGCCGGTCTCCGGATCCCCGCGCTCTCCCTCGGTCACGACGACCACGTCGAGGGCGTTCTGGTGGAAGCGGATCGTCTGGCCCGACGAGGCTCACCCGTCCTGGTCGACGTGGCCATCGACTACGGCCGGAAGACGTACTTCACCCAGGGCGTCGTCAAGACGAACCTCCACCGCCTTCCCCTGAAGGATCAGGTCCGCTTCGTGGCGAGGGCGGTGGTGCGCAAGTTCACGGAATGATCCGCTGCGGCATGGTCAGCAGTGCAGCGTACATGTCGATGGCGTACCAGAGGTTGGCGATGCGGAGGTTCTCGTCGGCGGCGTGCTGGTTGTCGTCGTAGTTGGCGACGGGGACGATCACGAAGGGCTTCTCCAGGACATCCGAGAAGAGGTAAAGGGGAAGTGACCCGCCCAGTGCCGGGGACAGCACCAGGCTTCCCGCACCGAAGGCGCGGTCCGCGGCCGCACCGGCCGCCGCAGTGACTTCCCGCACGTAGGGGTCGTCCATCTCGGAACGCGCTGCGGGATACCCGCCTCCGCCGGTCACCTTCACGATCCTGGGGTGCCGGAGGCGGGTCTCGGCGTCCGGATCCTCTCGGACGACGTGATATCCCTGCTTGCGCAGGTGTGCCTCCACGAGCTCCCTCATGCGGGCGGGGTCGTTTCCCTTCACCAGCCGGATGCCCAGGGCGGCGGTCGCCGTGCTGGGGATCACGTTGGTGGCCAGCGCTCCCGTGTTGGCGGCGGTCATGCCTCGGATGGTGAGAGACGGCAGCAGGAGCCGCTGGGGCAGGCTTTCGGGTTGCCCTTCCGTCCAGGTCAGCCCGAGTTCCTTCTTCAACTCCGCGTCGTAGTCCGGCATGGTGGCCAGGGCTGCGCGTTCGGCCTCCCCCAGCGGAGCGACGCTGTCGTACCACCCCTCGATGAGCACTTCGCCGGTGTAGGGATCTTTCATGGTGCGCAGGAGGTCGGCGAGAACCAGGGGCGTGTCGGGAGCCCAGTTGCCGTAGTGCCCGGAGTGCAGGTTGCGCGAGGCACCGTACACCGTGAGCTCCATGCCCATGCTGCCGCGCACTCCGTAGGTGATGAGCGGACGGCCGCTCTGGTGCACGGGGCCGTCGAAGAACAGCCACACGTCCACTGGGTCGAAGCGGGCACGGTAGCTTCGCAGGTACTCCTCCAGATGGGGGGAGCCCGCCTCCTCTTCGCCCTCGAACAGGAAGATCAGGTTGGACGTGGGCAGGACGCCCGACCCCTGAAAGGAGCGCAGCACCGGGAGGATCGCTGCGATGGGGGCCCTGTCGTCACCGGCCGAACGGCCGTAGATGCGCCACTCCGGATCCACCGCCTGCCCGTCCCGGGGCAGGGGGATGGGTGTCCCGCCGGACTCGATGGCTCCCGTATAGAGCGTGGGGTCGAAGGGTGGATGGGTCCACTCGTCGGGGTTCACGGGCTGTCCGTCGTAGTGGACGTACAGGCCGAGTGTTCGGGTGGCTCCGGGCACCGTGAGGCTCCCGTAGACCAGCGGCGGCGCGCCGGGAACCTCCAACAGCTCCGAGGTCACGCCCGCCTGCTGGAGCTGGTCCCGGATGAAGGCGGCCGTGCGCCGGATGTTCTCGTCGTCGCTGGCCACGTTGGGGTACGAGAGAAGCTCGGCGAAGTCCCGGATCAAGGAAGCTTCATGGGCTTCCCGATAGCTTCTGGCCACGTCGGCTCCCGTCTGGGCGTCAACGGATGTGGCGATGGCGAGGAGGGAGGCGACGGCGGCCGCCAGGCGCGGAAGGGATCCGTTCATGGGGATCATGCTCCTACGAGTCCGAGGAGCCAGGCGCACGCCAGCGCTCCGTAGATGCCGAGAATGTACCCTGCCACCGCCATGAGCAGTCCGACTGGAGCCATGGCGGGGTGATAGACGCCTGCCACCACGGGTGCAGACGCGGCGCCCCCGATGTTCGCCATGCTTCCCGTCGCGACGAAGAAGAGGGGAGCGCGGACGACGCGAGCCGCGAGAAGCAGCACCGCCACGTGGATGGCGATCCAGACTGCGCCGGCAGCGAGGTACACCGGAGCTTGCAGGACCGCCTTGAGATCAGCCTGAGCGCCGATACCGGCAAGAAGCAGGTAGAGCGCGGTATAGCCGAGTCCCGACGCGCCGACCTTCTCGTACTCGCGCAGACGCGTGAAGGAGAGGAGGAGTCCTCCCGTGACCACGACCAGGACGGCCCACGTCGTGCTGCTGATGATGGTGGGATCTCCCAGAGTCGGCAGCTTCTGCCCCATCGCCACCGACGCCACGGCGCCGGCCATGCCCATGCCGATCATCACCGCGCTGTCCCGGATCGTCATGGGGTGGCGGTCCTGGTTCAACTCCGCCAGGCGGCGATTGGTGTCCTCGATGGCCCGGGTGTTGGCACCCGTTCGCCCGTCGAAGAGGGCCTGGTACCCGGAGAAGAGGAGCAGGACCCCCATCCACCCGTACCCCACCACCGTGTCCACCACGATGATGGGGCCGAACGCCGAATCCGGCGTCCCGACGCTCTCCGCGATGGCCACCATGTTCGCGGTGCCGCCGATCCAGCTCCCGGACAGCGCGGCGAAGCCTTTCCATGCGTCGGGCGGAAGGTAGCCCCCGAAGATCATGAGCGAGATCGGACCGCCGATGATGATGCCGACCGTCCCCGCCACCACCATGAAGAGGGCCGTGGGTCCCAGGCGCACGATGCTCTTCAGATCGATGGAGATCATGAGGAGCAGAAGCGCGAACGGGAGGAGGTACCGGGTCATCCAATCGTACGCCTGGGATGAGGCCGGAGTGATCCCCAGCGTCGTGGCGAACATGGGCAGGAAGTAGACGTAGATCACCGGTGGGATGAACTCGAACGTCTTCTTCAGCCTTTCCAGGCCGGAGAGCCAGAAGATGACGGCCACCAACATGGCCAGGAACGCGAAGACCGCCATCGGGTCGGTGAACAGGGTGGCGGATTGTGCTGTTTCCATGGTCGCTCGCGTCGGGTTCGTGGACGGTGGACGTAGAGGGACGGCCAATGGGCGGGCCGAAGGGCTTCCGGTCAAGGGCTGGGCGGAGGGGTCGCCATGAAGGGAGGGGACGCCGGAGCCGTAGTCGTGAGTAGAGTTCCCACGCAACGGGAGTCCCCATGTACTCCACCTGCATGTTCTGCAACAAGCCGCTCGGTGCGAATCAGGTGGTCGAGACCTTCCCCGTCGGACGCAGGCTCGCCTTCGACGCCACCCGTGGGCGGTTGTGGGTGGTGTGCGCCAAGTGCGAGCGCTGGAACCTCTCCCCGGTGGAGGAGCGATGGGAGGCCGTGGAGGCATGCGAGGCGATTTTCCGGGGTACCCGGGTCCGGGTGTCTTCCGACAACATCGGGCTGGCGAAGCATCCGGAGGGGCTGGAACTGGTCCGCATAGGAGAACCGCTGCGCCCGGAATTCGCCGCCTGGCGCTACGGAGACCAGTTCGGTCGGCGTCGCAAACGCGCCATCCTGTACGGTGTCGGTGGCGTGGTCATCATCGGCGGCGTTGTGGCGAGCGGCCTCGCCGCCGGGGTCATCAGCGGTGCCGTCGTGGGTCAGTCCGGGAATTTCGTGAACGCCTTCGTGAACGGACGGACCCTTGCCAAGGTCAAGACGTCGGGCGGAAAGGTCCTGAAGCTCAAGAACCCGGACCTGCGCCGGGCGCGGGTGGAGTTCGACGGCGACGCCTGGAGCTTTGTGCTGGGCAGCAAGAAGAAGGAGCACAGATGGGAGGGTGAGGAGGCCCGACGGGTGGCCGGGGTCGTGGTGAGTCGCATCAACCGAAGTGGCGCGAGGAAGGGCTCGGTCCAGGATGCCGTGCGGCTCCTGGACGAGTTGGGTTCGCCGGAAGCCGTTCTCCGGGCCGCTTCCCGCGAGCCCGCGAGGAATGCGCTCAGCGCCGGCGTGGGATTGATCGCAAAGGTACCGGTCCCAACGCGGCTCGCCGTGGAGATGGCCCTCCACGAGGAGCAGGAGCGACGGGCATTGGAGGGGGAACTCTGGCTGCTCGAGCGGCGCTGGAGAGAGGCCGAGGAGATCGCGGGGATCTCGGACAGCCTGCTCCTGCCCGAGGGGACGGATGAATTCCTGGACCGTCACCGGGTGAAGGCCCAGGGCTGAGCAGGCTTCCAAGGTTGGCGTTTTGCGCCACTTGTTTCCATCTTCTATATACCCCCCCAGGGAATTCACTCAGACCTTCCACCCTCCCGGGGGATGCCGTTGTCCCATGCACGACGCTCTGTCCTGGTCGTTGAGGACAATCCGGACCATGCCCTGCTCGTGAAGCTCGCGTTGGCGCGGGTCGATCCGAGCCTCGATGTCCTCGTCTGTTCGGACGGACGCGAGGCCGTTGACCTCCTCTCCGGGGCACCGCCGCCAAACGATGGTACCCTGCGCTCCGTTCCCGACCTCGTCCTTCTCGACCTTTCGATGCCGAGGTTGGACGGATTCGGAGTCCTGGATTGGGTCGGCCGAGAAGCCGCCTTCGAGCGCATACCGGTCATCGTGCTCACCTCGTCCAGCAGTCCGATGGACGAAGCGCGGGCCATGGACCTGGGCGCCTCGGGCTTTTTCACGACTCCCGCGAATCTCGAGGAGCTGGGCGAAATGATACGCAGCATCGTGGTGCAATGGCTGGATTGAACTGGATCCTCCTGGTCGAGGACGAAGCCGATCATCGGGTCCTCGTGCGCGAGGTGCTGCGGCGAGTGGCGGAGCGCATTCCTCTCCACGAGGTGGTGGACGGTGCGGAAGCCATGGCCTGGATGCGAAGTCGCGTTGCGAACCCGGAACAGCTCGAAGGAGGCTTGGTCATTCTCGACCTTGGCCTTCCCAGGGCTTCGGGCTTCCAGGTACTGGAGTGGATGAGGGAGATGCCGCCCCTCTGCAACGTGCCCGTGGTCATTCTCACGGCTTCCGAGAATCCCATGGACGCCGACCACGCCTTCAACCTGGGTGCGCGCGGCTACTTCCAGAAGCCCGCCGACTTCCGACGATACCTGGAGATCTTCCAGAAGGTCTTCAACCTGGCCAGCGTGCCCACCGCCGGGAGCCCCTCGCCGTGAGGAAGGAGCGTCGCAGCCGCTTTCGCTCCAGCCTGGTGGTGGAGCCGTTCTCGAAGCGTCTTGGCGTCGCCGCCTTGGTCGTGGTCGTCTACGTGGCCGCGTTCTTTCCGCTCTTCCGGCAAGGGGACACGGGGGTGCTGGCGCTGGCACTCTTCCCCGTGGTGATCCTGGCTTGGCTGTTCGGCGCGTGGGCCGGACTCCTGGCCGGCGTGCTGAGCGTGCCGGTGAACGCGGTGCTCCTCGCGGCCGCAGGGGAGCCCGGCTGGGCGCTGGCCTTCCGGTCGGCCGGAGGGGAGGGGTCTGCCCTGGTCGTCGTGGTGGGAAGCGTCATCGGACTGCTGAGGGATCTGGCCCTTCGCCTGGATCGCCACCTGACCGAATGGCGCAGGGCCGAGCGTGCCCTCAGGGATTCCCAGGACCGGTACCGTGTCCTCTTCGAGAGGTCTCGCGATCCCATGTACGTCACCCGGGACAACGGTCGCTTCATCGAGGCCAACGACGCTCTGGTGCGCCTCTTCGGGTACGAGCGGTCGGAGCTCCTGGACCTCGATGTGTGGAGCCTGTATCTGGACAGCGGGGACAGGGACACCTTCCTCGCCCGGATCGAGCGTGCGGGTTGGGTCGAGGACTTCCCCGCCAGGCTCCGCACGAAGAGCGGAGAGACTCGGGACTGCCTCATCACCGCCACGGCCCTGAAGGGGTCAAACGGCGAGGTGGAGGAATACCAGGGGACCATCCGGGACGTTTCCTCGAACCGGACGCTCCACGAATTGGCGGAACGTCGGACCCGGGAGCTGCACGAGGTGGGCGCGGAATTGGAGGCCTACGTCAACTCGGTGTCACACGACCTGCGCACGCACCTGGTCACCATGGGGGGCTTCGCGTCCATCCTCTGGTCGGACCACAGGGACCAACTCGATCCCCAGGGGCGGGAGTTCCTTCAGCGCATCGTCGCCGCCAGCGGTCGCATGGACGACTTCGTCAAGGATCTGCTGACGTACGAGCGTGTCAGTCGGGCTCCCGTCCGTCTGGAGCCGGTCTCCCTGAGCGAACTGGCCGCTGAAGCCCTGAGGGCTCTCCGGGGGCCCATCGACGAGCGCAAGGCGAAGGTCGTCGTGGAGCACGAGTTGCCCATGGTGGAGGCGGATCGAACGCTCCTCGGCCAGGCCCTGGAGCACCTCCTCTCGAACGCGGTGAAGTTCGTGCCGCCGGATCGTAGGCCCGAGGTCAGGCTTCGGGCGCGGATTCAGGACCGCCACGTGCGACTCGAGATCCAGGACAACGGCATCGGGATCGCCGCTGCGGATCAGGCCATCGCGTTCCGGGCGTTCGAGCGCCTCGATCCCGTGAACTTCACGGGAACCGGCGTGGGCCTGTCCATAGTCCAGAAATCGGTCAGGCGCATGGGTGGCGAAGTCGGCGTCGTGTCGGAGGGGAGAGAAGGAAGCACGTTCCACCTCCTCCTGCGCAGCGCTGTCGAGGACTCATGAGGGGGAAGGCTCCTCAGGGGTCGGGCAGGGGCATCTCGACGGGCTCCGAGTACTCCGGGGGCACGAAGTCCTCGATCCGCACGTAGATCACCATGGCCCACATGAGCAGGGCCAGGCCCAGGATCAGAAGGCCGGTCTTCAAGTTGATGCGGGTATTTCGGATGCGCTTGAGCATGGGGCCTCAGTGGGCGTGGACGGAAATCACCCGTCCTGGTTGCCGTGTTCCGTGGCCGTTCGAGGTTCGGACGACCTGAAAAGCGCGTTGAACAGGAGCCGGAAGGTCCCACCGGTCTGAGCCCGATGCTGCACTCGGAAGCCGTACAGGTAGATCCGGCCCCGGCCATATTCGACCTCCAGAACCGCCGCCTTTCCGGCCAGGTGTTCGGCGCCCGCCAAAAGGCCGCTCATCAGAACCGCCGCCGGGTCCGCGGCCCACCGCGCCACCGTTCGGATGCGTGCCCCGGCGTCTGCGAAGTCGGTCGGCTCATAGGCGCGCCCGGTGGCCCACTTCGCCGCGACCTGGGAGGGCGTCCCCACCGCCAGGGGGCTCGCCTGGTCCACATCCATCCGGAACAGCGACGCGGGCGCGAAGAAGTCCCGGTCGCTGAGGCCGTCCAGGGCATCGCGGACTGGGATGTCGAAGCGTTCCAGCACGACCTCGTCTCCCCGGTCCAGCGTCACCAGCGTCCCGCCCTCACGGACGAAGGCCTGCAGCGCCTCCACGCCTTCGTCGCCGATCCCGCCCACGAATTCGGGGGGAGCGTCCCCTTCGGCCGTCCCGTCCAGGAGGCGTCGCAGGGGAATCTCGGAGGGGATGATGACGACGTCGAAGCGGGTCCAGAGCTGTCCGCCACGAACGTCTTGGTTGGATAGCGTGGTCACGTCGAAGCCGTATCTCTCCAGCAGCAGCCGCGTCCAGCCTTCGTCCATGGACGCGGCCCAGCCCTGGTAGAGCCCGATCCGCGAGCGCCCCGTGGGTCGAGCCGTGGCCGCGTCGGCGGGGTCCGCGGTCACGGGGACCTCCAACTCGAGCCGCAGACGCTCGAGGGCAGGCCGAACACGGGGATCCGCCGCCGACACGATGAAATGGTCGTTGGTCAGGGTGACCGGGATGTCTTCGGCCATCAGTCGGTTGGCCGCCGCGTACGATACGTTCGCCCGACGGCTCAGCGCGAACGCGGTCTGCGCCTCGGGGAGTTCCGGCGCCCGGAACAGGACCTCATCGACGGGCTCGAGCGGGGCCTCGAACGGCTCGTTCACCCGTACCGACCCCACGCCCATCTGAAGGGGCATGGTATAGGCAGCGCCGTCGTACGACCTGAGGTAGGGGCCGCCGGGATATTCCCGGAGAAGCCGGCGCTCCACGGGTTGCAGGAGATCCAGGACCGCTGCCCTCGAGGGCTGTGCCGCCAGGACCACCCACGAGCCCGCTGGAAAGGACCGGGTCTCCGGATCCGTCTCGCGTCCCTCGAGCCCGCCCTCGTCCTCATGGTGTGTGGATTCCGAGTTCTCCGGCCCAGAGTCCGCCATCGACGTCCCGGGCACGCGCATGCCGTGGTCCGGCTCAGCGGAGAAGGGCGCCACCGCCCGGTGCACCTCCACACCCTGAAGGATCAGCGTCCGGACCAGCTCCGCGGCCGTCACCGGATCTTCCTGATCGGCGGAGATCACATAGGCGTAGGGGCCCTCGGCGACGCCTTTCGCCATGGTTTCGGACGCCATCTGCCAACGCCCCATCACGTACTGCTGCCGGAAGCGGGCGGCCTGCTTCAGATACGACAAGGCAGCGATGGCCTGGTACTCCACGATGTCACCCAAGCGCCATTCGCCGCCCCACCACGGGTCCGCCATCTGCATGGAGAACCCGTATTCATCGATATCCCGGGCCCGATTCGCGGAGCCCAGGAGTTGTTCGCGGGTCACCGTCACCGGGCTGGCGATGTTGGCGCTGGCGGACTCGGTGAGCAGGGCCACGATGTTGTGATAACGACCCGTGAGTGCGCCCTCCTGACCCCAGATGCGGTAGAGCGCGCTGGTGATGACACCCTGCTTGCCCGCCGCCTGAAGATCCGTGACGATGCCGCCCCCCATGAAGCGAAGCGATTGCCACTGGAGAGGGTGAACGTCGGGGTTCATCGGGTCGGGGTAGGGTGGCACGAAGATACGTGGCCCGTTGCTGCCCATCTGGTGTTGGTCCAGGTAGAGCTGCGGATGGACCGTGTGGTACATGAGGGTCATCCAATACCTCGTCTCGACGAGGTTCGCCTGGAAGTAGTCCCGGTTGTTGTCGTGGCCCGCATAGGGGTGGTAGAGGAACGGCAGGCGAGCGTCCTCGTATTCCGTGTCCACGTTCCTGCGGTACCAGTCGACGACCATGATCTGCCCGTCGGGGTTCGCGGACGGGACCAGAACCGTCACGACGTTGTCGAGGATCTCCCTGGTGAGTTGATCGTCGGCCGTGGCGAGGCGGTAGACCAGATCCACCGAGGTCTGCGACGACGCGATCTCCGTGGAGTGGATGTTGTGGTTGATGAAGGCCGTCGCCGGAAGATCGGCTGCGAGGGCCTCGGCCTCCGCTCGGGAGATCCGCCCTGCCGCCAGGGTCGCCGAGGCCGCGCGGATCTCGTCCAGACGGGCCAGGTTGCCCGGGGACGACAGGGTCACCACCACGTAGGGATTGCCCAGCGTGGTGGGGCCAACCGTGTCGAGCCGGACCCGTGCCGACACGCCGGCCACCTCGGTGAAGTAGGCCAGCATCTCGTCCCACCGGGCCAGCTTCTTGTCCGTTCCCATGGCGAAGCCGAAGTGCTGCTCCGGCGATGGCGCCGTCTGTGCGGTGGCGGCGGAACCCAGGGCTGACGCGAGAAGGGCCAGGACGGCGAAGTAGCGAAGGACGCGCACGGAACTCTCCTTGGGTAGGCCGCTCGGAAAAATCGGATGCGAATGTACCGGTCCGCCCCCATTCGTGGCGAGCGCGAGGGTACTTTGGTACTGGTTCAGAACCGGGGGGAGTGCTGGCTAGATTTGACGCGGCGAGCTGCTGGCCACACTCAGCCCATACGCAGGAATCGCGGACCCCATCATCGCTTCGGCGGCAGGGTCGATACGCGATCTCCGGTGCGAGGAGGTATTCGTGTGGAACGCGCTACGTCGAGGCCTCGTGGTCTCGGCTGCAGGCATATTGGCTGTCCCCACCGGCGGCGACCTTCAGGCACAGTCCCGCCCCGAGCTTTCCTGGTACGGCTACCTGAAGATGGACGCGTCCTGGGATGAGGGACTGGTGAGTTCGGGCAACTACGCCCGGTGGGTGGTCTCTCCCGACGTCTTCGAGGGGCACGGCCACCTGAACATGACGCCTCGCCAGACCCGGCTGGGCTTCCTGGTCCATACCCGGGCGGGCGCCGCCGCCCTGACAGGGCGCTGGGAGTCGGACTTCTACGGGGGCGGCGCCGAGAACAAGAATGCCCTCCAGGTACGCCACGCCTATGTGGATGCCGTCTGGCCTTCGGGGTGGAGCATTCTGGCCGGGCAGACGTCCGACGTGATCTCTCCCCTCAACCCCGGGACCCTCAACTACACGGTGGCCTGGTGGGCGGGCAACATCGGGTACCGGCGGCCACAGATCCGCGTGACCAAGCGCGTGGAGGTGAGCGTGGGCGGGGAGGTTCGCTTCGAGGCTGCCGCCACGCGCACCATCGGCGACGACTTCGCCACCTCGGAGCCCGGTGACTCCGGGGCCGACTCGGAGTCGCCCACGGTGCAGGCGCTGGTCGGCCTGACCCTTCCCATGGGTGACGTGCCCTTGGTGGTGGGCGCCTACGCCCACCACGGTGTCGAGAACCTGCACAGGGAACTGGGAGGCGAGCCGGTGAGGTTGTCGTCGTCGGGGTGGGGCACCTATCTGACGATTCCTCTCGGGCACTCCGTTTCGCTGAACGGAGAAGCGTGGGGTGGGTGGAATCTCGACGACTACCTGGGTGGCGTCGGCCAAGGGATCCAGGTGGACAGCCGGATGGCCAATAGCGTGGCGAGCACGGGTGGATGGGCGGAGCTCGCCGTCAGACGAGGAAGCGCTGCGCTGCGGGCCGGCCTGGGTTTGGACGATCCCGAGAACGCGGATCTGGACGCTGGAGCCCGAGGGCGCAACTCGGCATTCTGGGGGACCGTGACCCACGATGCCGGTGGGGGATTGAGCTATGGACTGGAGATCTCCCGCTGGGAAACCACCTACATCCTGGGGACGACGGGAACCAGCTGGCGGGTACAGGGGTCGGTGATCTTCACCTTTTGACGTTCCGCCCAACACGCCGACCGTGTGAATCCGCCGCCATTCGTCCCATGGGGCGCGCCGCTGGTCGAGGCGCGCTTCGCCCGTCGTCCCAACCGATTCGTCGTCCACGCCCGGCTGGCGGATGGCAGGGAGGTCGTGGCGCATGGGACTTCGGCCCGAGTCCCCGTCGGCGACGCGCTCCACCGAATGGACCGCCCTCCTCGTCGAATCGGGGGCGCTCTTCGTGCTCCAGCGCCCGGACGCGGACCGCATCGTCGCGGCGCGGCGGATCGATCCGGTCTTTGCGGACAACCTCGCCCGAGCGGCCGACGCGGGGGTGCGGATTCTCGGTCGCCGGTGCTCCGTGGCGTGGGACGGAATCCGTCTCGGGGGGCGGGTCGAAGCGGGGCCCGAGTAGGTGCGCCGGACCCCGCCTGACTCAGCTGATGGGTCGGTGCCGCTCCGGCCGGAGGACGGCACCGAACCCATGACGCGCCAGGAGACGGTTGAGCTCGTCGAGTCTCGGCCCAAGGAGCTCCTCCACGGTCCGCCGGTGGGTGGTCCATCGGACCCGTAGATCGCGAAGCACGTCTTCGGAGCCCCTGGTGACCCCGGCATCGGCGCCGTCCGCGTTCCCGTGGAGCCAGACGTACTGGAACTTCAGCCTGGACGGAAAGTTGATGACGGTCTGTCCGTCCACCACCCGAGCCTGATAGAGGGAGTCGGCCACCGTCTCGAGATCCGCAGCCAGAGAGTCGGCCAGGGCCTCCACCTCGTCTGCGCCGTCCCGTCCGTCCAGGCGGTCCATGAGGGCCCCGATCTGCCCGTCCACGTCCTTCACGTCCATTGCGGCGTGGTGGATGTCGGTGAGCTCGGACGCCACCTGGGCGACGAACTGATCCTGCTCCAGGTACTCCGCCATCGTGGCGTCCGCCCTCGGATCCATGCGAACGTCCAGAGTACGTGTCTGCACCACGTCGCCCGCCGTGAGACGGACCTCGTACGTGCCCGGCACCACCCGGCGCCCCTCCAGGGAGCCGAACACGTACGCTCCCGGAATGTTCGGGATGCGCTCGTGGCGCAGGTCCCACGTCACCCGGTTGTGGCCCGCCTTCACGTTCATGGGCCGGGCCTCGGGACTGAGGTCCGCGTCGGGCGCCGTGGACAGGGTCCGGATCAGGTCGCCGGCGGTCGAGAGGATTTCCACCGTCACGGTGTCTTCGTCCGACGGCGCTTCGGCGAGCCAGAAGTCCAGAACCGCACCCCTGGGCGGGTTCTGCCCGGCGTAGGGGCCGCCACCGAAGCCGCCCCCGCCCCCTGCAAGACGATAGGCGTGACGGGGCGCGTACAGGTGCGCCAGGGCGCCTTCGGTGTCCTGGGCCTGCTGGAGGGGCGCCAGCTCATCGAGAATCCAGAAGCTCCGCCCCGACGTGGCGGCCACCAGGTCGTTCTCCCGGCGCTGGACCATGAGGTCGTTGATGGGGGTCAGGGGCAGGTTGAGCTGCATGGGCTGCCACCGCCGGCCCTGGTCCCAGGACACGTACATCCCGAGCTCCGTGCCCAGGTACAGCAATCCCGGCCGCACGGGATCCTCACGCACGACCTTGGCCCAGGCATCGGGAGCGATGCCCGCGGTGCGCTCGGTCCAATGTTCGCCGTAGTCCGTGGTGACGAATACGTGTGGCGTGTAGTCGTTGAACTTGTAGCGCGTGTAGGCCACATAGGCCGTGGCGGGGTCGTGGGGCGACACCTCGATGGCGTTGATCTGCCCCTCGGCGAGCCCTTCTGGGGTCACGTCGTTCCAGGTGGCGCCGTCGTCCCTGGTGAGGTGCACGAGACCGTCATCGCTGCCGGTCCAGATGACGCCTCGCTCGTGAGGTGATTCCACCACGTAGGAGATGGTGCCGTAGATCTCGCCGCCGGCTCCTTCGTTGGTGATGGGTCCTCCGCCGTAGCCCTGCTTGGCGTCGTCGTCACGGGTCAGGTCGGGGCTGATCTGCTCCCATGTCATGCCCCGATCCCGGGTACGCACCAGGACGTTGGAGGCGTGGTAGATGACGGACGGATCGTGGGGGGAGGCGATGATGGGAGCGTTCCAGTTGTAGCGGTACTTCATCTCCCTGCCCTGAAGCGCTGCGGGCAGGACCGGATACACGCCGATGTCGCGGGAGCTGGACGTCCGGTGGTCGTATTCGCTGATGATGCCCATGTAGCAGCCGGCGTACACGAAGCGGGGGTCGTCGGGATCGAACGCAGTGTACGCGCTCTCACAACCACCCACGTCGTGCCAGTCCTTCCACGTGACGCCTCCATTCCCCATGCTGGCGATGGCGACCGAGCTGTTGTCCTGTTGGCCGCCGTATACCACATAGGGAAACCGATTGTCCACGTTGACCCGGTAGAATTGGGCCGTCGCCTGGTTCTGCTGGGTCGACCAGGTGGCGCCGGCATTGAACGACACGCTGGAGCCGCCGTCGTCCGAGTACACCATGACGTCGTGGTCGGTGGGATTGATCCACAGGTCGTGGGTGTCGCCGTGGGGGATTCTCAGGCTGGTGAAGGTCTGTCCCCCGTCGATGGACCGCATCATGGGAGCGTTCAGGACGTACACCGTCTCCTGGTCCTGGGGATCGGCAAAGACCTCCATGTAGTACCAGGCGCGGGCGCGCGCCGACCAGTTGTCGCTGGTGCGCTGCCACGAGGCGCCGGCGTCGTCGGAGCGGAATACACCGCCATCGGGGTCGGCTTCGATGATGGCGTAGAGGCGGTCCGGGTTCGCCCGCGACACGTCCACGGACGACTTGCCCATGACCTCGGGGAGCCCCTCGTCCATGGGCTTCCAGGTGGTGCCGCCGTCGGTGGACTTCCACAGCCCGCTGCCCGGGCCGCCGCTCTGGACCTGCCAGGGCACGCGCCGGTGCTCCCACATGGCTGCGTACAGGATCCGTGGGTTCGTCATGTCCATGGAGAGATCCGACGCGCCGGAGTTCTCGTCCACGTAGAGCACCTTCTCCCACGTCGTGCCGCCGTCCCCGGACCTGTAGATGCCACGCTCCTGGTTGGGGCCGTAGGGGGCGCCCTGGGCCGCCACGTAGACCAGGTCCGGGTTGTCGGGATGGATCCGGATCCGCGAGATGGCCCGGGTCTTGTCCAGGCCCAGGTGCGTCCACGTGCGTCCGGCGTCGGTGGAGCGATAGACCCCGTCGCCGTGGGACGTCATCACGCCGCGGATGGCGTGCTCGCCCATGCCGACGTACACGACGTTGGGGTCCGACTCCGACACCGCGATGGCGCCCACCGACGAGGTGCCGAGCTGGCCGTCGGCGATGTTCTTCCAGGTGAGCCCCGCGTCGGTGGTCTTCCAGACACCACCGCCGACCGTCCCCATGTAGTAGGTCTGGGGGTCGGACACGACGCCGCTGGAGGCCACGGAGCGGCCGCCTCGGAACGGCCCGATGTTCCGCCACGCCATGGACTGGAAGAGCGAGGGGTCTACGGGCGCTTCGCCTTCCTGGCCCCGTGTGGAAGCGGGCACGGCGGCGACGAGGCAGATGATGGACAGCATGACGCGGAGGCGCGACATCGGCTTCTCCCGGGGTGCGCATGGTTGACGGGGGTGGGGCTGGCTCACCATCCGACGTGAGGACACGGGGCGCAAGGCTGCCTGAAGACGCCCGGGCCCCGTCGTATCCCTTCGTCTCGCCAATTTGCAGGGGTCCCCCTAGCTTTGGCCGCGCTTCACCCTCCCTCCGGAAGGAGTCTCCATGTCCAGAGCGGCCCGTGCTCTTTTGCTCGCCCTCCTGCTCCCGAGTGTCCCCGTGTGGGGTCAGGGCGTTCCCTCGGGACCCGTGGCGCATGCGTTCTTGTTCGGCGACGTGATGTACGTCGCCGGGGGGGAGGCGCCCGAGGGCTTCAAGCTCGGGCAGACGGTTATCCACGGGAACGTTCTCCTGTCGAACCGCGTCGCTTTTTTTGGCGAGGCGTCTCTCACGGGGCGGGATACGGGATACGCCATCGAGATCGAGCGGGCCATCATCCGCTACGACGTCAACGATGGGTTCAAGATCTCGGCAGGTCGGTACCATACGCCGATCTCATACTGGAATACGGCCTTTCACCACGGCCTCTGGCTGCAGGGCTCCGTGGCACGCCCCGAGGCGATAAAGTTCGGGAGTCGGTTCATTCCGGTTCACTTCGTGGGCGCCATGGCCGAAGGGAGAATCGCGAGTTCACCTCTGACGTATGCGGCGGGCATCGGAAACGGGCGTGCCGCGAACACCGCCCGGGCCGGCGATGTCGGTGACGTGAACGAGTCCCGGGCTTTTTTCGCCACTGCCGCCCTGCAACCCGATGCTCTCCCCGGCTTCAGAGTCGGCGGCGGAGTCTATTTCGATGACGTCGAGACCGAAGCTGGCGGCGGCGCTGACGAGCGCATCACGTCGGGCCACGCGGTTTGGGAGCGTGGAAGCCTCGATCTGGTCGGCGAGTACATCCAGGTGCGGCATCAGGCGGGAGGCTCAAGCAGCCCCGTTACGTCCCGCGCCGTGTATCTGCATGCCGGGGTGAAGCTCCCCGGAGAGTTGCGGGCCTTCATGCCCTACGCGCGCTGGGAGCGCATGGACATCGGGAAAGAAGATGCGCTGTTCACCGGCTCGGTGGCGGACTACGAGGCAGTGCTTGCCGGACTTCGATACGATTTCTCGCCCTACGCGGCCCTGAAGATCGAATACCGTGACGAGCAGCTGGACGGAGCGTCCGGCGTGGGGCGCCTGTTCGTACAGGCGAGCTACGCCGCCCCCATTACTTCGGGCTGAGGAACGGACCATGACGGAGAAGCGAGCCCGTGGCAGTGGAACGTTGAGCGGTTGTGCCCTTGAGCGCATCATCCGGGCCGCTCGTCTGGCGGCCGTGTTCCTCGGCGTCCTGGCCGGTATGCCCGACCCAGCGTCTGCCCAGGCGGAGCCGACGGTGATCGCGGTGGCCATCGTCGTGCACCCGGCGACCCAGATCGATGATCTCACCTTCCAGGAATTGAGGGCGATCTTCCGGGGCGAACGCCAGTTCTGGGACGACGGCCGGCGGGTCACGCTTCTGATGCGGGCACCCGAGGCGGCGGAGCGAGGGTTGGTTCTCGACCGGATCTACGGTATGGACGAGGCTCAGTTCCGGGAGTATTGGATCGGGAAGATGTTCCGAGCCGAGGTAGCCTCCGGCCCCAAGCTGGTCTACAGTGCGGATATGGCCCGGGAGTTGGTTACGGTGATTCCCGGCGCGATCACCTTCGTCCCCGTGAACGAAGTCAGCTCGGAAACCAAGGTTGTGCGAATCGACGGAAGGCTGCCGAGCGAGGTGGGCTACCCCCTGCGGTGACGAGGCTGCAGAAGGGCCCTAGGGATGGGCGTCGTCTCTGGGGTCGGGAAGAGCATCCGAAGCCGGGTCGAGATCACTGTCCAGGTTCTCACCGATCATGAGCAGGGCCTCGCGATACACGGTCATCAACTCGGCCTCGCCCCGGGTGAGCGAGGTCATGTAGTCGAAGGCCTCGTGCATCCGCTCGTGGACCAGGGGATCGGATCGATCTGCTGCCGCGGGAATGCGTGGGCGTTCCCCGCCGCTGGCCGTCATGAACCGCTCCTGCATACTGTACGTGAGCGACAGGGCCGAAACGGTGGAAACGTCCATGTGGGTGAGGGCGCCCGTGGCCAGTGCTGTCTCCCAGGCGGTGTTCAGCATCACGGGCAACTCGATGCCCTCCATGATGCTCCGAAGATCGAGGGTCGCGTCCGGCTCGTCCATGGCTTGTCCCAGCAGATCCCGGATGCCCATGTGGA